>NZ_JBHYJC010000018.1:16076-155018 GCF_042749045.1 Streptomyces sp. NPDC059008
GGGGGGCCCGGGCCCCCGGCACCCACCGCGCCCCGGGCCACGCCCGTTCGCCGCCCAAAGAGGGCGAACGGCACGCCGTCGAGGCGGACGCGCGTAGCTGGAGGTACGGAGTGAAGAAGATGTGCGGGGCCAATGGCGGCCGGGTGATGCGGCTGTCCGGTGCGCTCCCTGTGCCGTACGGTTTCTGCAGATGAGAGAAACACCCCGCTCGCAGGGGACTGCGGGCGACGCCCGGTCGGCGCTTCCCCGGCTCCGATCAGGCCGTGCCCTCGCGCACGACACCGGAACCCCTGGAATGGGGGGCTCCGGGAATCCTCACCGATCGGATGTCCGCTCGCCCCAAACCCCCCGGGGCGCGCGGGACACCGGTCAGCGCGGCCGCCTCGGAACCACCCCCCCTGTTCCGGGGCGGCCGATCCCCCCTCCCGGCTCGCCGGACCGCTCGGCCCGCGGCCCACGCCACTTCTCGCCACTGCTGGTCGCGCTCCTCAGCGCGGCCCTCTTCGCCGCGCTCACCTGGCAGGTGGCCGGCCACGGCCCGCTGCGCGCCCTCGACGAGCGCCTGGGCCGCGCCGTCGCCGCCGGCGCGCTTCCCCCCTCCGCCGCCGAGTTCTTCGCCGACCTCGGCAATGCGACCGTCGCGCTGCCCGTGCTGCTGACGGTGATGGTGTGGTCCGCGTGGCGGGGGTGGCGAAGGACGCCCCGGACCGCGATGCCCGAGGGCCCCGTCGCCCGCTGGTGGCTGCCACCGCTCGCCGCCGCGCTCGCGGCGGCCGCGGTGCCGGCACTCGTCGCCCCGCTCAAGCTCTGGCTCGCCCGGCCGGGCCCGCCCGCGATGGCCGGCGCCGCGCACGACGGCTTCTACCCCTCGGGCCACGGCGCCACGGCGGCGGTCGCCTACGGCGTGGCCGCGCTGCTGCTGACCCGGCATCAGCGGTGGTGGGCGGGGGGCCGGGCCGCCCGCACCCGCGCACCGGCGCTCGCCGCCGGGGCCGCCCTGCTGAATCTCGGCGTCGGCGTCGGGCTGGTGCGCCGCGGATACCACTGGCCCCTGGACGTACTCGGCAGCTGGTGCCTGGCCGGCGTGCTGCTCGCGGCGTGGTGCGCGGTGTGCGACCGGTGGGGCCAGGCGGCGGACGACGGACGGTGAAGGCGCGCGGCTCCGGCCGCGCGCCCCCGGCGAGCGTCGACGCACCGCGTCCGCCGACCCCCTGCGTCAGCTGTCGAAGCCCAGTCCCAGCTTGTCCATGGCCTTCAACCACAGGTTGCGGCGACCGCCGTGGGTGTCGGCGCGGGTCATCGACCACTGGGTGATACCGATGCCCGCCCAGCGCAGCGGCTCGGGCGGGAAGGGCAGCGGCTTGCTGCGGACCATCTCCAGCTCCGTGCGCTCGGTGCGCTCCCCGGCGAGCAGATCGAGCATCACCTCGGCGCCGAAGCGGGTGGCGCCCACACCGAGCCCGGTGTATCCGGCCGCGTAGGCGACCCGGCCGGCGTGCGCGGTGCCGAAGAAGGCGGAGAAGCGGGCGCAGGTGTCGATGGCGCCGCCCCAGGCGTGGCTGAAGCGCAGGCCCTCCAGCTGGGGGAAGCAGCGGAAGAAGTGCCGGGCGAGCTTCTCGTAGGTGGCCGGGTGGTGGTCGAACTCCGCCCGTACGCCGCCGCCGTAGCGGTAGACGATGTCGTAGCCGCCCCACAGGATGCGGTGGTCGGCGGTGATGCGGAAGTAGTGGAAGTGGTTGTTGCTGTCGGAGAGGCCCTGGCGGTTCTTCCAGCCGATGGCGGCGAGCTGCTCCTCGGAGAGCGGCTCGGTCATCAGGGCGTGGTCGTAGACCGGGACGATGTACGGGCGTACCCGCTTGACCAGGGACGGGAAGGCGTTGGTGCCGAGCGCGACGTAGCGGGCGAAGACCCGCCCGTAGGGGGTGCGGACGGCCATGCCCAGGCCTTCGGAGGCCAGGGTGGTGGCGCGGGTGCGCTCGTAGATGCGGACGCCGAGGCCGAGGCAGGCCTGCTTCAGGCCCCAGGCGAGGCGGGCGGGGTTGAGCATCGCGACGCCGTCGCGGTCCCACAGGCCGGCACGGAAGGTCGGTGAGTCGACCTCGGCGCGCAGTTCGTCCTGGTCGAGGAAAGTGTGCCGGTCGAGCCCGAGCTCGGCGGCGTCCTTGGCGGCCTCCTTGAGTTCGGCGATCTGATGGGGCTCGGTGGCGATGTCGATCTCGCCGGTGCGCTCGAAGGCGCAGTCGATGCCGTAGCGGGCGACGGCGTCCTCGATCGCGTCGAGGTTGTGGATGCCGAGCTCTTCGAGCGTGGCGAGCTCGCCGGGCCAGCGGGCCAGTCCGTTGCCCAGGCCGTGGGTGAGGGAGGCGGCGCAGAAGCCTCCGTTGCGCCCGGAGGCGGCCCAGCCGATCTCGGCGCCCTCGATGAGCACGACATCGCGCTGCGGGTCGCGCTCCTTGGCGATCAGCGCGGTCCACAGTCCCGAGTAGCCGCCGCCGACCACCAGCAGATCGCAGGTCTCGTCGCCGACGAGGGCCGGCAGGGCGTCGGGGCGGGCGGGATCGTCCAGCCAGAAGGGGGTGGGGGCGGCGTCCGCGAGAGCGTGGACGGGAGACGGTCCGGACGGATGCGACATGGCAGCTCGTGCCATGGTTCTCAGCTCCTCTTGCGCCTGTTGCGGCGGTTCCCGGCCAGTTGGCCGACGACTACGCACAGCACGGCGACCAGGAACATCGCCGTACCGATGACATTGATCTGAACGGGCGTGCCCCGCTGCGCCGATCCCCAGACGAACATGGGGAAGGTCACGGTGGAGCCGGCATTGAAGTTGGTGATGATGAAGTCGTCGAAGGACAGGGCGAAGGACAGCAGCGCGCCGGAGGCGATGCCGGGCGCGGCGATCGGCAGCGTCACCCGCAGGAAGGTCTGCACCGGGGAGGCGTAGAGGTCCTGGGCGGCCTGCTCCAGCCGCGGGTCCATGCTCATCACGCGTGCCTTGACGGCGGTGACGACGAAGCTCAGGCAGAACATGATGTGCGCGATGAGGATCGTCCAGAAGCCGAACTGGATGCCCATGTTGAGGAAGAGGGTCGCCAGCGAGGCGGCCATGACGACCTCGGGCATGGCCATCGGCAGGAAGATCAGGGTGTTGACGGAGGACCGGGCGCGGAAGCGGTAGCGGGCCAGCGCGAAGGCGATCATGGTGCCCAGGACGGTCGCGCCGACGGTCGCCCACAGGGCGATCTGCAGGCTCAGCCCCAGCGAGCCGCACAGGTCGGCGACCCCGCACGGATCGGCCCAGGCGTCCGTGGAGAAGCGCTGCCACTGGTAGTTGAAGCGGCCGTTGGGCTTGTTGAAGGAGAAGACCAGCACGACGACGTTGGGCAGGATCAGATAGCCCAGCGTGCACAGGCCCGCTATCACCACGATGTTGCGGCGCAGCCAGCGCAGGGCCTTGCCGGGCGGGCGGGCGGCCGTGGCCGCGGTCGGTCGGGTTGCCTTGGTTTCGGTGGCCGCCATCAGACCAGATCCTCCGTCCCGGACTTGCGGATGTAGATCGTGACCATGGCGAGGATGGCCGCCATGAGGATGAAGGAGAGGGCGGCGGCCGTCGGGTAGTCCAGGACCCGCAGGAACTGCGACTGGATGACGTTGCCGATCATCTTCTGGTCGGTGGAGCCCAGCAGTTCGGCGTTGATGTAGTCACCGGCCGCCGGGATGAAGGTGAGCAGGGTGCCGGCGACGACACCGGGCATGGACAGCGGGAAGGTGACCCGGCGGAAGGTGGTGGCCGGGCGGGCGTAGAGGTCGCCGGCGGCCTCGTGCAGGCGCGGGTCGATGCGCTCCAGCGAGGTGTACAGGGGCAGGATCATGAACGGCAGGAAGTTGTAGGTCAGTCCGCAGACCACCGCGAGCGGGGTGGCCAGCACCCGGTGTCCTTCGGTGACGCCCAGCCAGCTCGTCACGTCCAGCACGTGCAGGGAGTTCAGGACGCCGACGACCGGTCCGGCGTCGGCCAGGATCGTCTTCCACGCCAGCGTGCGGATCAGGAAGCTGGTGAAGAACGGGGCGATGACCAGGATCATCACCAGGTTGCGCCAGCGGCCCGCCTTGAAGGCGATCAGGTAGGCCAGGGGGTAGCCCAGCAGCAGGCAGAGCGCGGTGGCGACCGCGGCGTAGCCCACGGAGCGGACGAACTGCGGCCAGTACTCGCCGAGCGCGTCCCAGTACGTGGCGAAGTGCCAGGTGACCTTGAAGCCCTCTTCGAGGGAGCCGGTCTGGATCGACGTCGACGCCTGGTAGACGAGCGGGGCGGCGAAGAAGACGAGCAGCCACAGGATGCCGGGCAGCAGCAGCCAGTAGGGCACGAGCCGCTTGCGGGCGGACGGCCGGTGCGCCTTGGGGGGCGCGTCCACGGTCTGCTGTTCCGGTGGCACGGGGGTCTCGGTGAGGGTCACGCGGCCTCCTCGTCGAGGTCCGCGCCGGCCTGGATGTCCTGGGCGGCGTCCAGTCCGAAGGTGTGCGCCGGGTTCCAGTGCACGACGACCTCCGCGCCGGGCACGAGGCGGCCGTCGCGTTCGATGTTCTGCTCGTAGACGGCGAGTTCGCCCAGGCCGGGCACCTCGACGACGTACTGCGTGGAGACGCCGATGAAGCTGGCGTCCTTGATGCGGCCGGGCAGCCGGTTGTGGCCCTCGGGGCAGGCCCCGGCGTCGTCGGTGTGCTTCAGCGCGACCTTCTCCGGCCGTACGCCGGCCAGCACCTTGCCGCCTGTGGGGGCCGCGGCGCTACATCGGGCGGCGGGCAGCCGGAGCTTGCCGCCGGCGGCCTTGAGGAGCAGCTCCTCGCCGCCGGTCTCGACGACCTCGGCCTCGATGAGGTTGGAGGTGCCCAGGAAGTTGGCGACGAAGGTGGTGGCGGGGTTCTCGTAGAGGTCGGCGGGGGCGCCGAGCTGTTCGACCCGGCCGCCGTTCATCACGGCCACGGTGTCGGCCATCGTCATGGCCTCCTCCTGGTCGTGGGTGACGTGCACGAAGGTGATCCCGACCTCGGTCTGGATGCGCTTGAGCTCCAGCTGCATCTGGCGGCGCAGCTTGAGGTCGAGGGCGCCGAGCGGCTCGTCGAGCAGCAGCACCTGGGGGTGGTTGATCAGCGCCCGCGCGACCGCGACGCGCTGCTGCTGGCCACCGGAGAGCTGCTGCGGCTTGCGGCGCGCCATCGGGCCGAGCTGGACGAGGTCGAGCATCTCCTCGACCTGCTTCTTGACGGACTTGATGCCGCGGCGGCGCAGCCCGAAGGCGACGTTCTCGTAGATGTCCAGGTGCGGGAAGAGCGCGTAGTTCTGGAAGACGGTGTTGACCTGGCGCTTGTACGGCGGCAGGGCCGTGACGTCCTGGCCCGACAGCTCGACGGTCCCGGTGGTGGGCTCCTCCAGTCCGGCGATCATCCGCAGGGTGGTGGTCTTGCCGCAGCCCGAGGCGCCCAGCAGCGCGAAGAAGGAGCCCGCGGGGACGGTCAGGTCGAGCGGATGGACGGCGGTGAAGGAGCCGTAGGTCTTGCTTATCCCGTGGAGGCGGACGTCGCCGCCGCTGCTCTGGGGGGTCGCGGTGTTGGTCATGTCGGTCGTCCCATGGGTCGGAGGGCGAAACGGCTCGGGCGGGCCTGGTGGGAGCGTGGGGGCCAGGCCCCGGGGGCGGCTCAGGCGCCGGTGAGGTCGGAGAACTTCTGGGCGAACTCCTTGCTCTCCTTGGCGTTCAGCGCGCGGAAGGAGTGGGACCGGGCGGCCATCTCCTTGTCCGGCAGGATCAGCGGGTTGTCCGCCGCCGACTTGTCGATCTTGGCGAGCTCGTCGCGCACGCCGTCGACGGGGCAGACGTAGTTGATGTAGGCCGCGAGCCGGGCCGCCACCTTCGGCTCGTAGAAGTAGTCGATGAGCCGTTCGGCGTTCTGCTTGTGGCGGGCCTTGTTCGGCACCATGAGGTTGTCGGTGGACGTCATGTAGCCGGACTTGGGGATGACGTACTCGATGTCCGGGTTGTCGCTCTGCAGCTGGACGATGTCCCCGGCCCAGGCGACACAGGCGGCGAGGTCGCCCTTGTCCAGGTCGGTGGTGTAGTCGTTGCCGGTGAAGCGGCGGATCTGCTTTGCGTCCACGCCCTTTTGGAGTCGGGCTATCGCCGCGTCGAAGTCGTCCGCGGTGACGTCCTCGGGGCGCTTGCCCATGTCCAGCAGGGTCAGCCCGACGCTGTCGCGCATCTCGGAGAGGAAGCCGACCCGGCCCTTGAGCCGCGGGTCCTCCAGCAGCTGGCTCACCGAGTCGACCTTCCTGCCGCCGGTGGCCTTCTTGTTGTACGCGATGATCGCGGGGATGCCCTGCCAGACGTAGGAGTGCGCGCGGCCCGGGTCCCAGGCCGGGTCGCGGAACTCCGCGGCCAGGTTGGCGTAGGCGTGCGGCAGATTGGCCGGGTCCAGCTTCTGGATCCAGCCCAGGGAGATCATCCGCGCGCACATCCAGTCGGTGAGCACGAGCAGATCGCGGCCGGTGTCCTGGCCGGCCGCCAGCTGCGCCTGGACCTTTCCGAAGAACTCGTCGTTGTCGTTGATGTCCTCGGTGTACTTGACGGCGATGCCGGTGCGCCGGGTGAAGGCGTCCAGCGTCGGGTGGCGCTTGCCGTCGTCGCTGACGTCCATGTACTCGGTCCAGTTGGAGAAGTTCAGGCGCTTCTCCGCCCGGGAGTGGTCCGTGCTCCCGGCGGCGTCCGTGCGGCCCGCGGGCGGGATGCCGCAGGCGCCGAGGGCACCCAGGCCGCCGGCCGCGACGGCCATGGCGCTGCTCGCGCGCAGCAGCGTGCGGCGGGTCATGGCCAGCCGGCCGTCGGCCGCGCTGCGGCGGACGGCGGCGATCTCGGCCGGGGACAGGGGTTCGGGCTGCTCGTGGTGCTCCATGCGCGGTGCCCTTTCGGGGGTGAGCCCGGCGCTCGGCCGGTGGTGACGGTGCCGCGCGGCGCTGGCCGCAGGGGTGGGGCCCAGGTGGGGGCGGGGCCTGTGGGGGGCTCGGTGAGGCCGGGGGTCCCTCAGGGACGGTCCCCGAAGATCGTCCGGTGCCAGTCCTTCCTGGCGACCGCGGTGTTGTCATACATCACGTGCTTGACCTGGGTGTACTCCTCGAAGGAGTAGGCCGACATGTCCTTGCCGAAGCCGGACGCCTTGGCGCCGCCGTGCGGCATCTCGCTGATGATCGGGATGTGGTCGTTGACCCAGACGCAGCCCGCGTTGATCTCGCGGGTGGCGCGGCCGGTGCGGTAGACGTCCCGGCTCCAGGCGGAGGCGGCCAGCCCGTAGGGGGTGTCGTTGGCCAGCGCGATGCCCTCGTCGTCGCTGTCGAAGGGCAGCACGACCAGCACCGGGCCGAAGATCTCCGCCTGCACGATCTCGCTGTCCTGCGCGGCCCCGGCGATCAGCGTGGGCCGGTAGTAGGCGCCCTTGGCCAGCCTGCTGTCGTCGCCGAACGCGGGTACCTCGCCGCCGGTGACGACGGTGGCGTAGCCGCGCGCCCGGTCGACGAAGCCGGCCACCCGGTCGCGCTGGGCGTGCGAGATCAGCGGACCCAGGTCGGTGGACGGGTCGAAGGGGTCGCCGAGCCGTACGGTCGCCATCAGGTCGGCGACGCCTTGGACGAACGCGTCGTAGAGCGGGCGTTGGACGTAGGCGCGGGTGGCGGCGGTGCAGTCCTGGCCGGTGTTGATCAGCGCGCCGGCGACCGCGCCGTGGACGGCGGCCTCCAGGTCGGCGTCGTCGAAGACGACGAAGGGGGCCTTGCCGCCGAGTTCCAGATGGAGGCGCTTGACGGTGCCGGTGGCGATCTCCGCGACGCGCTTGCCGACGGCGGTGGAGCCGGTGAAGGAGGTCATCGCGACACAGCGGTGGCCCACCAGGTGCTCGCCGGCGTCCCGGCCCGCCCCGGAGACGATGTTGAGCGCACCGTCCGGCAGCCCCGCGCGCTGCGCGGCCTGCGCGAACAGCAGCGAGGTCAGCGGGGTGATCTCGGCGGGCTTGAGGACGATGGTGTTGCCCGCGGCGAGGGCCGGCAGCACCTTCCAAGCGGCCATCTGCAGCGGGTAGTTCCACGGCGCGATGGAGCCGACGACGCCGATGGGCTCGCGGCGGATGACGGAGGTGTGGTCGGCGCTGTATTCGCCGGCCGCCTTGCCCTCCAGGTGGCGGGCGGCGCCGGCGAAGAACGCCGCGTTGTCGATCGAGCCCGGCACGTCGAACTCGTTGCTGAGCTTGATCGGCTTTCCGCAGTTCAGCGATTCGGCGAAGGCGAGGTCGGCGGCGTCCTCGGCGAGCGCCGCGGCGAAGCGGTGCAGGGTGTCGGAGCGTTCACCGGGGGTGGCCCCGCCCCACTCGGCGAAGGCGCGCTCCGCGGCCGCCACGGCGGCGTCCACGTCCGCCGTGCCTGCGAGTTCGTAGGAGTACACCGTCTCGCCGGTCGCCGGGTCCACGACGTCCTGGGTACGGCCGGAGCTGCCGGCGCGGAGGCTGCCCGCGATGAATTGCGCGCCCTCGGCGAACCGCTCGGTGACATCGAATCGGTGGTCCATGGTGCTCTCCTCCGCCGGGCGCCGGGGCCGCTCAGCGGCACTGCCTGGCGTAGCTACTTCCGGAATTGATGGCCGATCTTGACAGAGGAAAGCACCCTCAACAAGTGATTCCGTTGTTGCCTTTTGGTTACGCGACGAATTCTGCGATTTTCCCTGTACCCACCCCGACACGTTGTCAGTGCCCGCTGACAGAATCCCGGCATGATGCACGACAACACGGGGGCCGGCGAGACGATCATGGCCGGACGGGTCGCGGACGGACCGCGCTCGGTCGAGGAGCTGTGCCGCGAGACCGCCGCCGGGAAGCACAGGAAATACGTCCATTTCTGGGGCCACAGCCCCCGGCGCGACGGCAGCCTGGGGGCGAGCTGCTTCAGCCAGTGGTGGCCCTCCCCCTTCACGGTCGACGGTGTCCGCTATGCCACCGCCGAACACTGGATGATGGCCGGAAAGGCCCGGCTGTTCGGCGACGCGGACGCGGAGCGCGGCGCGATAGCGGCGGGCCACCCCAAGCAGGCGAAGTCCTACGGGCGCAAGGTCCGCGGCTTCGACGAGGAGACCTGGCAGCGGCATCGCTACGGCCTGGTCGTCGAGGGCAGCCTGCACAAGTTCGGACAGGACGCCGACCTCCGGGAGTTCCTGCTGGGCACGAACTCCCGGGTGCTGGTCGAGGCCAGCCCGCTGGACCGGATATGGGGCATCGGCCTGGCCGCCGACGACGAGCGGGCCATGGACCCGGCGCGCTGGCGGGGGCTGAATCTGCTGGGCTTCGCACTGATGGAGGCCCGCCAGCGGCTGCGGGAGGCGGACGGCCGGCGGCTCCGGGAGGCGGACGGCCGGCAGCGGTAGGGCGGTCGGCCGCCCGGGGGCGCGCCCGGCGCCCCCGGCCCGTCGTCAAAGGGGCCGCACGCCGGCCGATTCACGCCCTGCGGCCACCGGCCGACCTGGACGCGCATAGCATGACCAGGCCGTTCCGCACACCCCTGAACACCCACCGACCAGGAGGAACCGTTGTCCGATCTCGATGCCTTCATCGCGGGCCTGCCCAAGGCGGAGCTGCACGTCCACCACGTCGGATCGGCCTCACCGCGCATCGTCTCCACGCTGGCCGCCCGGCACCCCGACTCCGCCGTCCCCACCGACCCCGAGGCGCTGGCCGACTACTTCACCTTCCGCGACTTCGCGCACTTCGTCGAGGTCTACCTCTCCGTCGTGGACCTGATCCGCGACGCCGACGACGTCCGCCTGCTGACGTACGAGGTCGCCCGGGACATGGCGCGGCAGCAGATCCGCTACGCCGAGCTGACCGTCACGCCCTTCAGCTCCACCCGCCGCGGCATCCCCGACGCCGCGTTCGTCGAGGCCATCGAGGACGCCCGCAAGGCCGCGGAGTCCGAGCTGGGCGTGGTGCTGCGCTGGTGCTTCGACATCCCCGGCGAGGCGGGCCTGGAGGCCGCCGAGGAGACCGCCCGCATCGCCTGCGACCTGCGGCCCGAGGGCCTGGTGTCCTTCGGGCTCGGCGGCCCCGAGATCGGCGTTCCCCGCCCGCAGTTCAAGCCGTACTTCGACCGCGCGATCGCCGCCGGGCTGCACTCCGTACCGCACGCCGGTGAGACCACGGGCCCCGGCACGATCTGGGACGCGCTGCGCGACCTGCGCGCCGAGCGCATCGGCCACGGCACCAGCGCCACTCAGGACCCCGAGCTGCTGGCCCACCTCGCCGAGCACCGCATCCCGCTGGAGGTCTGCCCCACCTCCAACATCGCCACCCGCGCGGTGCGCACCCTGGAGGAGCACCCCCTCAAGGAGATGGTCGACGCCGGCGTCCTGGTCACGATCAACAGCGACGACCCCCCGATGTTCGGCACCGACCTCAACACCGAATACGGCGTCGCCGCCCGCCTTCTGGGGCTGGACACCACCGGCCTGGCCGCCCTGGCCAAGAACGCCGTCGAGGCCTCCTTCATGGACACCCCCGCCAAGGCCCGACTGTCAGCCGAGATCGACGCATACACGACGTCATGGCACTGAGCCTCACAGAGCACCACTGGCACTCCTAGCACTACCGAGTGGCCTCCTAGCACTACCGAGCATCACACGGCCATCACACAACACTCGGGAACTGATTACTCTCCGTAATCGTTGCCGGAACACAGGGAGGCGCCACACGGCAAAGGGCACAGGGCACCGCACGGCACAGGGCGCCGCACAGTAGAGGCCCCCGCACGGCCCGTGGCGCCGCACGGCACTGGGCACCCGATGACCTAGGGCACCGCACCGCGCACCACAGGCCGAGAGCACCACACCGCACCGCAGGCTGGGGGCACCACACGGCCGACAGGGGCCACCGCACAGCCGACCCGCTCACGGCTCACAGCTCACAGCTCACAGCCCCACGATGCCGTTCCACTCCTTGGCGAACTCCGTCCGCTCCTTGGAGGTGATGTCACGGGCGATGGCCAGTCGCCCGCGCATCGCGTCGTCGGGGAAGATCAGCGGGTCCTCGGCCAGCTCGGCGCGGTCCTTGTCCTTGGAGGAGGCCAGCACCTCGCGCGCGGCCGGGACGGGGCAGACGTAGTTGACCCAGGCGGCGAGGTCGGCCGCGACCTCCGGCCGGTAGTAGTGGTCGATCAGCCGCTCCGCGTTGCGCTTGTGGTCCGCGAGGTTGGGGATCATCAGGCTCTCCGCCCAGAGCTCGGCCCCTTCCTCCGGCACCACGAACTCGATGTCGGGGTTGTCCGCCTGAAGCTGGATCACATCACCGGAGTAGGCCTGTGCGGCGAGCACGTCCCCGGAGTCCAGGTCCTTGATGTAGTCGTTGCCGGTGAAGCGCCTGATGTGGCCCTTGCGGACGAGGCCGCGGAGCTGGTCGGCCATACGGTGGAAGTCGTCGCCGGTCCAGCGGGTGATGTCGACGCCGTTGCCCTGCATCAGCAGGGCGAACGCCTCGTCGAGGCCGGAGAGCAGGGTGACCCGGCCGCGCAGGTCGCCCTTCCACAGGTCGGCGGTGTGCCGGATCTCGCGACCGAGCTTCCTGCGGTTGTAGGCGATGCCGGTGATCCCGGACTGCCAGGGCACGGAGTGCGTACGGCCCGGGTCGAAGTGCGGGGTGCGCAGCAGCGGATCGAGGTATCGGGCGACGTTCGGCTGGGCGGTGCGGTCCATCTCCTGGACCCAGCCCAGGCGGACGAAGCGGGCGCACATCCAGTCGCTGATGACGATCAGGTCGCGGCCGGTGCGCTGATGGTTCATCAGCGCCGGGCTGATCTTGCCGAAGAACTCGTCGTTGTCGTTGATCTCCTCGCTGTACGCGACGGAGATCCCGGTGCGCCGCTCGAACGCGTCGAGGGTGGGCCGGCGCTGTTCGTCGTGGTCGTCGACGTCGATGTACAGCGGCCAGTTGGCGAAGACGATCCGGCGGTCGCCCGAGGAGCGGTCCGGGCCCGCGCGGTGTGCCGCCTCGACGTACGCGGGCGGCACCCCGCATCCGGTCATGGCGGCCAGCGCCCCCGTCACACCCATTGCGCCCATGCCCCGGAGCAGCCCCCGCCGCGAAAGATCAACCATGGCGAGCACTCTCACGTGGCGCGGGCGGAGGCGGCAAGAGACAGAGCGTCAACTGCCGGGCCTCCGCCCGCGACGGTGTGTCGAGCGTTCCGTGTCGCTCGACGGTGGGGATCCCCCGGGTCGGCCGGTGGGGCCGGCCGGCCACGCGGGCCGGCCGGTCAACCGGTCGGTGCTGCGGCTCAGCCGTCCAGCGAGGTCATCACGTGCTTGATGCGGGTGTAGTCGTCGAAGCCGTAGGCCGAGAGGTCCTTGCCGTAGCCGGACTTCTTGAATCCGCCGTGCGGCATCTCGGCGACCAGCGGGATGTGGGTGTTGATCCACACACAGCCGAAGTCGAGGCTCTTGGACATCCGCATGGCGCGGGCGTGGTCCTTGGTCCACACCGAGGACGCGAGTGCGTACTCGACGCCGTTGGCCCACTCCACCGCCTGCTTCTCGTCACTGAAGGACTGGACGGTGATGACCGGGCCGAACACCTCGTGCTGGACGATCTCGTCGTCCTGCTTGAGGCCCGAGACGACGGTCGGGGCGAAGAAGTAGCCCTTCTCGCCGACCTGCTCGCCGCCCGCCTCGATCTTGGCGTGCGCGGGCAGCCGCTCGATGAAGCCCTTGACCTGCTTGAGCTGGTTGGCGTTGTTCAGCGGGCCGTAGAGCACGTCCTCGTCGTCGACCGCGCCGGTCTTGGTCTCCGACGCGGCCTTGGCCAGCGCCGCGACGAACTCGTCGTGGATGGACTCCTGGACGAGCACGCGGGTCGCGGCCGTACAGTCCTGGCCGGCGTTGAAGTAGCCGGCCACCGAGATGTCCTCGACGGCCTTGGCGATGTCGGTGTCCTCGAAGACGACGACCGGCGCCTTGCCGCCCAGCTCCAGGTGGACCCGCTTGAGGTCCTTGGACGCGGACTCGGCGACCTGCATACCGGCGCGCACGGAGCCGGTGATCGAGGCCATCGCCGGGACGTCGTGCTCGACCATCAGGCGGCCGGTCTCGCGGTCACCGCAGATGACGTTGAACACGCCCCGCGGGTGGCCCAGCTCGTCCAGCACGCTGCCGATGATGTCGGCGATCAGCACCGTCGAGGCGGGGGTGGTGTCGGACGGTTTGATGACGACGGTGTTGCCCGCGGCCAGCGCCGGGGCGAACTTCCAGACGGCCATCATCATCGGGTAGTTCCACGGCGCGACCTGGGCGCAGACGCCGACCGGCTCGCGGCGGATGATGGAGGTGAAGCCGTCCATGTACTCGCCGGCCGAGCGGCCCTCCAGCATCCGGGCGGCACCCGCGAAGAAGCGGATCTGGTCCACCATCGGCGGGATCTCCTCGGAGCGTACGAGGGCGATCGGCTTGCCGCAGTTCTCGGACTCGGCGGCGATCAGCTCCTCCGCCCGCTCCTCGAAGCGGTCGGCGACCTTGAGCAGGACCTTCTGGCGCTCGGCCGGGATCAGGTCGCGCCAGGCGGGGAAGGCGGCCTCGGCGGCGGCCATCGCCGCGTCCACGTCGGCGGCGGCCGAGAGCGGGGCGGTGGCGTACGCCTCACCCGTGGCGGGATTGACCACCTCCGTGGTCCGCCCGTCGGCGGCGTCCCGGAACTCCCCGTCGATGTAGTTGCGCAGACGACGCAGTGCGGTGGTCACTGTGCGCCCCCTTCAAGTCAGATGTCCGGTGGTTTGGGTCCACCCTAGCCATGAAACCCACGCTTTCAACACACCCGCCACCCCGGAACAACGGAATCAGTGAAATTCTGATCGCGACACGACTAATTTCATCGCTTTGGGGTTGCAAGACCGACGAGGCTCGTGCACAGTGAGGGACGTGGCCACTCGTGACAGAAACGGCACCCCGTCGATCGACTCCGTCTCCCTGGCGATCATCGAGCAGCTCCAGGAGGACGGGCGCCGTCCGTATGCCGCAATCGGCAAGGCCGTCGGCCTGTCCGAGGCGGCTGTGCGCCAGCGCGTACAGAAACTGCTCGACCAAGGCGTGATGCAGATCGTCGCGGTCACCGACCCCCTCACGGTCGGTTTCCGTCGGCAGGCAATGGTCGGCATCAACGTCGAGGGTGACCTCGACCCCGTGGCCGACGCCCTGACGACCATGGAAGAAGTCGAGTACGTCGTCATGACGGCAGGCTCCTTCGATCTCATCATCGAGATCGTCTGCGAGGACGACGACCACCTGCTGGAAATGATCAACAAGCGGATCCGCACGCTTCCCGGCGTCCGATCCACCGAGAGCTTCGTGTACCTCAAGCTCCGGAAGCAGACCTACACCTGGGGAACGAGATAGCAATGAGCGGCGACCTCTCCAAGACGGCCTACGACCACCTGTGGATGCACTTCACCCGCATGTCGTCGTACGAGAATGCTCCCGTGCCCACCATCGTCCGCGGTGAGGGCACCAACATCTACGACGACAAGGGCAAGCGCTACATCGACGGCCTCGCCGGCCTCTTTGTGGTCAACGCCGGCCACGGCCGGGTCGAGCTCGCCGAGACCGCCTACAAGCAGGCGCAGGAGCTCGCCTTCTTCCCCGTGTGGTCCTACGCCCACCCCAAGGCCGTGGAGCTCGCCGAGCGCCTGGCCAACGAGGCCCCCGGCGACCTCAACAAGGTCTTCTTCACCACCGGCGGCGGCGAGGCCGTCGAGACCGCGTGGAAGCTGGCCAAGCAGTACTTCAAGCTCACCGGCAAGCCGATGAAGCACAAGGTGATATCGCGGGCGGTGGCCTACCACGGCACCCCGCAGGGCGCCCTGTCCATCACCGGCCTGCCCGGCCTGAAGGCCCCCTTCGAGCCGCTGGTCCCCGGCGCGCACAAGGTGCCGAACACCAACATCTACCGCGCCCCGATCCACGGCGACGACCCCGAGGCCTTCGGCCGCTGGGCCGCCGACCAGATCGAGCAGCAGATCCTCTTCGAGGGCCCCGAGACCGTCGCCGCGGTCTTCCTGGAGCCGGTGCAGAACGCCGGTGGCTGCTTCCCGCCGCCGCCCGGCTACTTCCAGCGGGTCCGCGAGATCTGTGACCAGTACGACGTGCTGCTCGTCTCCGACGAGGTCATCTGCGCCTTCGGCCGCCTGGGCACGACGTTCGCCTGCGACAAGTTCGGCTACATCCCGGACATGATCACCTGCGCCAAGGGCATGACCTCGGGCTACTCCCCGATCGGCGCCTGCATCATCTCCGACCGCCTGGCCGAGCCGTTCTACAAGGGCGACAACACCTTCCTGCACGGCTACACCTTCGGCGGCCACCCGGTCTCCGCGGCCGTCGGTGTCGCCAATCTCGACATCTTCGAGCGTGAGGGCCTCAACCAGCACGTCCTCGACAACGAGGGCAACTTCCTGAGCACGCTGCAGAAGCTGCACGACCTGCCGATCGTCGGCGACGTCCGCGGCAACGGCTTCTTCTACGGCATCGAGCTGGTCAAGGACAAGGCCACCAAGGAGTCCTTCAACGAGGAGGAGACCGAGCGCGTCCTGTACGGCTTCCTGTCCAAGGCGCTGTACGACAACGGCCTCTACTGCCGCGCCGACGACCGTGGCGACCCGGTCATCCAGCTCGCCCCGCCGCTGATCGCCGACCAGCCGGTCTTCGACGAGATCGAGCAGATTCTGCGCACGGTCCTCACCGAGGCCTGGGCCAAGCTCTGACCGACGCGCCCGCGCCAGATGCGCTAATACACAACTGAACACCCAGCGGTCCAGATTCACTCACTTCAAGCCATACGAGTGAATCTGGGCCGTTGTGCTGTCAAGCGACGAATACCGGGGGGCACCAGTCCTTACCGTGCTAGTGACCGATACCCTCCATGGTCGTTCACCCAGTTGGGGGAACGAGTCGACGCGAACAAGCAAGAGGTGCGCAGATGGTGGCCCCGCCTGACAACGACGTTCTCTGGGCACGCGGCCTGCACCACACGTACGGCGGCACCACCGCCCTGGCAGGGGTCTCCCTCGGCGTCCGCGAGGGCGAGATCCTCGCCGTCACCGGCCCGCGCGGCAGCGGCAAGACCACCCTGTTGAAATGCCTCTCCGGTCAACTCGTCCCGTCCGAGGGCGAGGTGTGGTTCAACAGCGCCCCCGTGCACACCCTCTCCTCTCCCAGCCGCGAACGGCTGCGCCTGGACCGGTTCGGCTGGATCGACACCGAACCTCACCTCGTCCCCGAACTCACCGCCTGGGAGAACGCCGCCCTCCCCCTGCTGCTGCGGGGCAGCGGCAGCCGCTCGGCCAAGCACACCGCCCTCGAATGGCTGGACCGCCTCGACGTCGGCATGTGCGCCCGCCGCCGCCCCGCGCAGCTCGACCAGTCCCAGCGCCAGCGCGTCGCGATCGCCCGCGCGCTCGCCACCACCCCCCAGGTGCTCTTCGCCGACGAGCCCACCGCCCCGTTGCACCACGCCGACGGCACTCAGGTGCTGCGCACCCTGACCACCGCGGCCCGCTCGCACCAGATCACCGTGGTCCTGGCGACCCACGACCCTGGTGTCGCCACGCTCGCCGACCGCTCCCTCGCGCTCCTCGACGGCCGCCACTCGGCCGAAGCACCCGCCACCACCGGCTCCTCCGATGAGGAAAGCAGGGCAGCGTGCTCGCTCTCCGTCTGACCCGCGGCTCGCACCCCCTCGTTCTGCTGCGTCGCGTCTTCGTCGCTGCCGCGGCGGCCGGCACCGGCTTCCTGCTGCTGTCCACCGTCGGCTACGCCGCCGGCCACCCGTCCACCGCCGACGCATCGCTGGTACGCCTCCTGTGGTGCGCGGCCCCGCTCGCCGCCACCGCCCAGTTCGCGGTCTCCACCGCCCGTACCGACCCCGCCGCCCGCCTCCAGCGCGGGATGAACGCCGCCGGGATGGGCCCCCTGCGGCTGACTCTCCTGGCCACCGCCTCCACCGCACTGACCTGCTTCCTCGGCGTCCTCCTCGCGCTGTTCGCCTTCCTGCGCCTGCGCGGCGACCTCGGCGGCCCGGGCGCCGCCTCGGCCTTGGGCCTCGACTCCGACCTGCTCGGCTCGGGCCACCCGCTGCCGCTCGCCGGCGCCCTGATGCTGCTGGCGCTCGTACCGCTGACCGCCGCCGCCGCGACCGCCGTCGTGCTGCGCCCCCGCGACGAGACCGGCACCGCCGAGTTCGAGGCCCGTCACCGGACCGCCCCGCCCTCCGGGCTCCCGTGGGGCATCGCCCTGGCCGCGGCGGGCCTGGCCATCGAGGCCTACACCAGCCCCGGCTCCCAAGGCCACGGCGGGCTGCTGCCCCTGCCCGGCCGGCTGGTCGGCAGCCCTCCGGGCGCGCTGGCCGGCTGGGCCCTGTCCGCCTTCGGTCTCGTCCTGGCCGGCCCCGGTCTGGTGCATCTGTGCGGCCGTCTGCTGTGCGCCGGCCGCCCCGGCGCGCTGCGCCTGCTGTCCGGACGCGTGCTCCAGGAGGAGTCGCACCGCCTGGGCCGTCCGCTCGGCGTGCTGTGCGCGGTGGCCTCCGCCGTCTATGCCGCCGTCAGGGTCTACGAGTCCGCTCCCTCCCGTCCCTTCGGTCCGCTCACCGCCATCGGCGCGGCGGTGGTGCTGGCCTGCGTCACCGCCAGCGCTCTCACCGCCGCCTTCGAGTCCCGCTCCGCCCGTGCCCGTACCACCGCCGCCCTCCGGCGCCTGGGTGCCTCCGCCTCCGTCCTCTACCGCGCCGCGGCCCTGCGCCTGCTGGCCCTGGTGATCGTGCTCGCCCCGCTGACCTGGACCGTGGCGGAGATGGTGACGCTGCCGCTGGTGCGGTGAGGGCCCACGGCGTGCCCGGGGGAGCTTCGGGGCTGCGGGCCGACGCCTGGTGGTGGCGACACCAGGTTCAGCACACTCTCCCGTGCCGTTGGGCCCAACTGCCAGGCTCCTTCCCATGAATCAGCGCACCACATTGATCACGGGGGCCACCCAGGGCCTGGGCCGCGGCCTCGCACTCGCCCTCGCCGCCCAGGGCGGCACCCTTCTGCTGCACGGCCGCGACCGCACCCGTCTGGACACCGTGGCGGCCGAGGTACGGGCGGCCGCCCCCGGCACCACCGTCCGTACCTACCTCGCCGATCTGGCCGACCTCGACCAGGTCCATGCGATGGCCGCCCGGATCCGCGCGGCGGAACCCCGGCTCGACGGGCTGATCAACAACGCCGTCGCGGGCGGCGGCGCCGATCCGCTCCGGCGCGAGCTGAGCCGGCAGGGCCACGAGCTGCGCTTCGCCGTGAATCACCTCGCCCCCTACGCCCTGACCCGCGATCTGCTGCCCCTGCTCCTGTCCTCCGCCCCGTCCCGCGTGGTCAATGTCGCCTCGATAGGGCAGGAGGCCGTCGACTTCGACAACGTGATGCTGGAACGGGACTACGAGGGCCTGCGGGCCTACTGCCGGAGCAAGCTGGCGTTGATCATGGCGACGTTCCACCTGGCCGCCGAGCTGGAGGGCACCGGCGTCACGGTCAACACCCTGCATCCGGCCCATCTGATGGACACCGACGGGGTGCGCGAGTACGGCCTCACGCCGGTGACCACCGTCGACGAGGGGGTGCGGCCGACCCTCCGACTGCTGACCGATCCCGCTCTGGCGTCCACCACAGGCCGTTACTTCGACCAGTTCACCGACACCCGGGCACACGAACAGGCATACGACGTCCAGGCCCGGGAACGCCTGATGCGGCTGACCGACGCCCTCGTCGGGCGAGCAGCCTGAGCCGGCGTCGGACGACGGGTGAGCCGGGGGGCGGGGAGCCGGGCCGCCGGGACCGCCTCGCTCAGCGGGCGAGCGCCGTGACCTCCACCTCTATCCGCCAGTCCGGCTGGGCCAGTGACGACACCTCCAGCAGGGTGTCCGCGGGGTAGGGCTCGGAGAGGAACTCCCCTCGCAGCGTGATGACATGGTCGAGGTCGGCGGCCATGTCCGTCACGAAGATGCCCACCTTCACCACGTCGGCCAGCGAGGCGCCGGCCGCGGCCAGGACCCGCTCGACGTTCGCGAACGCCTGCCGTCCTTGGGTCAGGAAGTCGTCCGAGACGGTCCGTCCCCGCTCGTCGATGCCCGCCTGTCCCGAGACATGGATCAGTCCGCCCGCCTTGACGGCCTGGGAGATCCTGTACGGCTCGTACCAGTCCGGTGTGGTCGCGATCCGTTCGATCTCTCGCGCCGTCTCGGCCGCTTCGACAACGCCCTCGGATTCCTGCGCCACCGTCACCACCGTCATCTCTCCCCCTCGTTCTTCCTGCACCTGCTGCAGTTCCATGCACATACATTCCTTGCATGCACATACATAAGTTTCAGGTGCATGTACGCTGCTGTCAAGGCCCGATCGGAAAACGGCGGCGGGAAGCGGCGGAAGCGAGCGCATGGCGATGGACGCGGAGCACTGGGACCGGCTCGGAGCACTCCACACCCGCGTCGAGCAGGAACTGGCACGAGCCCTGCAGCAGCACCACCGCATCGGACTCTCCGAGTACCGCGCGCTGACGCGGCTGGCCGAGGCCGACGACGGCGAGCTGCGCATGCAGGAGCTCGCCGACCTCATCGGCCTCAACCAGAGCTCCGTGAGCCGGCTGGCCTCCCGTCTGGAGTCCTCCGGCCTGACCCGCCGCGACCTGTGCCCCGACGACCGGCGCGGCGTCTACAGCGTCATCACCGACGAAGGCCGGAAAGTCCAGCTGAAGGCGCGCCCCACCTACGACGGCGCGCTGCGCGAAGCGCTGGACGCGGCGGCCTCGGACGGGCACCTCGGTCCCCTCGTGGAGTCCCTGCGGTCCTAACATGGCGGGCGTGCAGCCGAATTCACCGCTCCCAGCGCCCCGCCGTCACGACGACCACGACCGGGAAATCGAATCCCTCGAGGAGTTCGACCGGGTCGCCGCCTCGGGCAGCCTCGCCGGATACCGCATCCAGTCCGTCGACCTGACGGACCGTACGTTCGCGCTGCTCGGCACGGACACCACGGAGTCGGTGTTCCTCGGCTGCGTCATGGAACCGGACGCCGCCACGAAGGTGCGCGCCGGGGGCGCACTGGTCTTCCCGCCCATACCCGGCCTGCCGTTCGATCCGTACCGCGGCGCCCTCTACGGGCCGGACGAGCTCTTCGTCGGGCTGGTCGACGCCGGCTACGACTCCACCCCGGACGCCCGCACGTACCACTGGTACCAGGAGACCAAGTCGGACGGCGACATCTTCGCCTCGATGCTGCGCAGCATCCACGACGACGCCGTCTCCGACGCCCTGGACGAGCACCTCGCCGGCGCCCGGGTGGTGGGTGTCATGGGCGGGCACGCCCTGGAGCGCGGCTCCGTCGCCTATGCGGGCGCGTCCCGGCTCGGCCGCCGGCTCGCCCGCGACGGCCTGACCGTGGCCACGGGCGGCGGCCCCGGTGCGATGGAGGCGGCGAACCTCGGGGCGTACGCCGCGCCGTTCGAGGACGACATGCTCGACGCGGCGCTGGAACTCCTCGCCAAGGCACCGCACTTCGCCCCCTCGGTCACCGACTGGGCCCGGGCCGCCTTCGACGTGCGCCGGGGCCATCCCGGCGGCGGCGCCTCGGTCGGCATACCCACCTGGTTCTACGGGCACGAGCCGCCCAACGCCTTCGCCACCCATGTCGCCAAGTACTTCGTCAACGCGGTCCGCGAGGACGGCCTGCTGGCGCGCTGCAACGCCGGCGTCGTCTTCCTGCCGGGCGCGGCCGGGACCGTACAGGAGATCTTCGACAACGCGACCCCGAACTACTACCGGTCGCGGGGCGAGCCGACCCCGATGGTGCTGGTCGACCGTGCGCACTGGACCGAGCGGCTGCCCACCTGGCCGTTGCTCCAGGCGCTGGCGGCCGATCGCCCGATGGCGGCCCGGATCGCCCTGGTCGACTCGGTCGACGAGGTTCCCCGGGCGCTCGCCCGCCTCGGGGCGGGGGCGGCTTCCTGACCCGGCCGGGTCCCGCTCCCGGCGCCCTCGCCCGCTCCGCCGCCGGTCGCCGCCGGCCGGCCGCGCGATCTGTTTGCCCGGCCGAGGCAACTCCCGTCCCGAAATGAGCGTCTGCCAGGCCAGGTAATGAACAGGTAATGCCAAGTGCGTGTGAACGGAGCTCCTGGTGATCATCGGCCTTCTGACGGCCGTAGCGGCGTCGGCCTGCTACGGCACGGGTTCCGTCCTACAGGCGGTGGGGTCGCGCAAGTCCGCCCGCCGGGAGGCGGCCAAGTCCTCCGCGTCCTTTGACACCGGCGTCACCCAGCACGGCGGCCCCAGCCTCTCCTCCACCGCGAAAGCCGCCGTGACCTGGGAATTCATGGTGGGCACGGTGCTGGACTTCATCGGCTTCGGGCTCGGCGCGCTGGCGGCCAGGCTGCTGCCGCTGTTCCTGTCCCAGACCGTGATCAGCGCCAACCTGGTGATCACCGCCGTACTGAGCATCAAGCTCCTGGGCATCCGGCTCAGCCGGGCGGAGTGGGGCTCGATCGCCGTGGTCTGTTCGGCGCTGGTGCTGCTCGCCACGGCCGCGGGCCCGGAGGGCAGCGGCCATACGCCGATCGCGACCCACTGGTGGCTGCTGGTCGCGTCCCTCGTGCTGATCGGCGGCGGCACCCTGATCGTGCGCCTGCTGGGCGCGCGGGCCGCGATCCTCGCCGGTCTGCTCTCCGGTCTGGGCTTCGGCGCGCTCGGCGTCGGCGTACGGGTGCTGAACGGCGTGGACCCGTTCCATCTGCCCTCGCTGCTCGGCGACCCGGCCCTGTACGCGATTCTCGTCGCGGGCATCGGCGGGATGTATCTGCACACCGTCGCCCTGCAGATCGGTTCGGTGAACGGCGCCACCGCGGCGCTGGTGGTGGGCGAGACCGTGGTCCCCGGCATCCTCGGGGTGATGTGGCTGGGCGACTCCTCGCGTCCGGGCTTCGCCTGGGTCGCCGTCCTGGGCTTCGTGGTCGCCGTGGCGGGTGCCGTAGCGGTCGCCTGGTTCGGTGAGCCGGAGGGGGAGGGCGTACCGGCGGCAGACGCCCCTACGGGCGCGGAGGTGCCGGCCCAGGCCGCAGGCGGCGCGGCGCCGGCGGGTGGGAGCGCGCACGGGGAGCGGGCCGCGCACCCTGTGACGACCGCACCCGAACGCTGACGCCCGGCTACGCGCCGGGCTCGCCGTCCAGCACCACGACGTCCTGTGCGGCGAAGGCGAGGCCCACCCGCTCGCCCACCGCGGGCGCGTCCCGCAGCGCGCAGGCCGCCTCCAGCTGAGGTCCGCCGGACGGCTGGAGCAGCACGGTGACATGGGTGCCGCGGAACGTCCGGGCCGCGACGGTGGCGGGCAGTCCCTCGGCGGCGGGGGTCAGCCGCACCCCGGCGGGGCGTACGAGCAGCCGGCACGGGCCGTTCCGGGTGCCGTCCGGGACCGGGACCTTGCCCCAGGGCGTGGCGGCGGCCTCGCCCTGCACCGTCGCCTCGACCACGTTGTCGAAGCCGAGGAAGCGGGCGACGAACTCCGTGGCCGGCCGCCGCCAGACCTCCAGCGGTGTGCCGGTCTGCGCGATCCGGCCGTCCTGCATCACCACGACCCGGTCGGCGAGCGCGAAGGCCTCCTGCTGGTCGTGGGTGACGGCCAGCACCGTGGTGCCCAGGTCGCGGAAGAGGCGGCGCAGTTCGACGACGAGCCGTTCGCGCAGCCCGCGGTCGAGCTGGCCGAGCGGCTCGTCCAGCATCAGCAGCCGGGGGCGCGGGGCGAGCGCACGGGCCAGGGCGACCCGCTGCTGTTCGCCGCCGGACAGGGAGGCCACGGCGCGCCGCTGGGCGCCCGGCAGCCCGACGAGGTCCAGCAGTTCGGCGACCGTGCGGTCCTGGTCGGCGCGCGAGGCGCGCCGCATCCGCAGCCCGAAGGAGACGTTGCCGGCGACGTCGCGCTGCGGGAAGAGCTGGTGGTCCTGGAACATCAGCCCGACCCCGCGCCGGTGTGTGGGCACTCCCGACTGGTCGCCCCCCTCCAGCAACACCTGTCCCGCATCGGCGTGTTGGAGGCCGGCGACCACCCGCAGCAGGGTGGACTTGCCGCTGCCGCTCGGCCCCAGTACGCAGACGATCTCGTGCGCGGCGACCTCCAGGTCCACCGCGTCCAGCGCGGCCCGCCCGGACGTGCCGAAGCGGACGGTCACCCCGTCCAGTCGCAGCAGTTCGCGTGCGGTGCTCTCGTTGCGTGCCGTCATCTAGAACTCCCCGGACTGGTCGGTTCGCGCGCGCTCCAGGATCAGCAGGGCGCCGGCGCACACCACCATCAAGATGGTGGACAGGGCCATCGCCTGCCCGTAGTTGAGCTCTCCCGCGCGCCCCAGCAGCCGTGCCACGGCCACCGGGAGCGTCGGCTGGTCGGGCCGTGCGATGAAGACCGTCGCGCCGAACTCGCCGAGCGACACGGCGAAGGCGAAGCCCGCGGCGATCAGCAGTGCCCGCCGCACCATCGGCAGGTCGACCTCGCGCCACACCCGCCACGGCGAGGCACCGAGCACGGCCGCCGCCTCCCGCAGCCGTCCGTCGACGGCCCGTAGGACGGGCAGCATGGTGCGGACCACGAACGGCACCCCCACCAGTGCCTGGGCGAGCGGGACCAGCCACCAGGAGGTGCGCAGGTCCAGTGGTGGTTCGTCGAGGGTGATCAGGAATCCGAAGCCGACGGTGACCGCGGAGACGCCGAGGGGCAGCATCAGCAGTGCGTCGAATCCGCGGACGAACCTGCCGGCCAGGGGGATCCGCCCGGACGGGCCCCGGCTCGATCCGGGGAGGGTCAGAGCGGCGGCCGCCAGCCCGCCCACCACCAGCGCGATGACGGTGGCGGCCGCCCCGTAGGCGAGGGAGTTCCACAGGGCTTCCAGGGGGGCGACGACGAAGGTGCCGTCACCGGCCCCGGAGGAGCGCAGCGACTCGTAGAAGACCGCTCCGTAGCCGTCCGGCCCGGCGAACGACCGCTCCACGAGCACGACCAGCGGGGTGATCAGCAGGACGGCGATGATCAGGAGTGTCGCCCACAGCAGCGCCCACTGGCCGCGGCCGCGTGGCCGCTGCGCGGTCTGCGAGGCGGCGACGAGCCGGAGGGCGGACTCCCTGCGGCGCACGGTCCAGGCGTGCAGCGCCAGCACGCCGAGCACCGCAACGAACTGGATCATGGTGAGGACGGCGGCCGTCGGCAGGTCCAGGAAGTCGGCGGTCTGCCGGTAGATCTCCACTTCCAGCGTCGAGAAGGTGGGGCCGCCGAGAATCTGCACCACCCCGAAGGAGGTGAAGGTGAACAGGAAGACCATCAGGGCGGCGGCCGCGACGGCCGGTCCCAGTGCGGGCAGCGTCACCCGCCGCCAGGCCGCGAACCGTCCGGCGCCCAGTACCCGCGCCGCCTCCTCCTGGCGCGGGTCGAGCTGCCCCCACAGTCCGCCGACGGTCCGTACGACCACGGCGTAGTTGAAGAAGACGTGCGCCAGCAGAATCGCCCAGACCGAGGTGTCCAGGCGCAGCCCCCACAGGTCGTCGAGCAGCCCGCCGCGCCCGACCAGCGCCAGGAAGGCCGAGCCGACGACGACGGTCGGCAGCACGAACGGCACCGCCACCACCGCCCGCAGCAGCTGTTTGCCGGGGAAGTCGAAGCGCGCGAAGACATAGGCGCCGGGCAGCGCGATCAGCAGCGTCAGCCCGGTCGAGGCGGCCGCCTGCCAGAGGGTGAACCACAGCACGTGCACGACATCCGGGTCGCTCAGCACGGCGCCGAACCGGCTCAGTTGCCACTGCCCGCCGTCCTTGAGTCCGCGCCCGACGATCGCCACGACCGGGTAGGCGAAGAACAGCGCGAAGAAGGCGAGCGGCACGGCCATCAGGCCGAGCCGCACCGCCGTTCCCCGTGCGGGCCGTCTGCTGCGGGCGCCGGCTACTTCAGGACGAGCGAGGACCACTGCTTGATCCACTGTTCGCGGTTCTCGGCGATGTCCTTCGGGGCCAGCGTCGCCGGCTTGTCGATCTTCGCGCCGTAGGTGGTGAACAGCTCCGGCAGCTTGGCGTCCTTGCGCGCCGGGTTGACGAACATCTGCAGCGGCACGTCCTCCTGGAACTTCTTGCTCAGCAGGAAGTCCAGCAGCGCCTTGCCGCCCTTCTCGTTCTTCGCGCCCTTCAGGAGGCCGCCGAACTCGATCTGGCGGAAGCAGGTGCCGGTCGCGACGCCGGTCGGGGCCTGCTCGGGCGCCGGCTTCTTGCCGAGCACCTCGACGGGCGGGCTGGAGGCGTAGGAGACCACCAGCGGCTTGTCGCCCTTGCCCTTGCCGGCCCCGGAGCCCGAGAACCGCTCGTTGTAGGCCTGCTCCCAGCCGTCGACGACCTCGACGCCGTTGGCCTTGAGCTTCTTCCAGTAGTCCTGCCAGCCTCCCCCACTCTCGGCTTCGCTCGAGCGGGAGGTGCCCCCATCGCCGTAGGTGGCGACGGTGGCGAGCTGGAAGGCGAGCCCCGGGGAGGAGGTCGCGGCGTTCTCCGTGACGAGCAGCCCCTTGTACCGGGGCTTGATCAGATCGTCGAAGGTCTTCGGCGGCGCGATCTTGTGCCGGTCGAAGTAGGCCCGGTCGTAGTTGACGCAGATGTCGCCGTAGTCGAGCGGGGTGACGCGGTGCCTGCCCTTGTCGAGCTGCAGCGCGGCCGGGACGCTGTCCAGCCCCTTGGCCTGGTACGGGCTGAAGAGGTCCTCGTTCAGGCCGCGTGAGAGCAGGGTGTTGTCGATGCCGAAGAACACATCGCCCTGGGGGTTGTCCTTGGAGAGGATCGCCTGGTTGACGGCCTTGCCGGCGTCTCCGCTCTTGAGGAGCGTGACCTTGTAGCCGCTCTCCTTCTCGAAGGCCTTGAGCAGCGGCTTGGGGAAGGAGTCGTGGCTGACGAGCGTGACGGTCTTGGCGTCCGCGTCGCCGCCCGAGGTGCCGCATGCGGCGAGCGCGGTCATGCCGAGCGCGGCGGTGAGGGCGCTCGCGGTGATCCTGCTGGTGGTTCTCACTGATTTCCTCCTGGCTGGCCAGGAAGAGACGCGGCCCCGCCCGGTGTCCGCAGCTCACGGCGTCCGAAGACGCGCGCGAAGGACATCCGGGCAGGGCGCAACAGCATGAGTGACGACCGAACTTCCTACCCGGAATGACCCGGGCGAGGTTCAAGGGTCTGCGGGCACCGTAGGACTACGACGCTTCCGCACTCTCAGCGCTGTGGCGCTCCCCTGTCGGAATGTGCATTTGTTCGACGACACCGTACCAGCGGGCGCTCAGCGCTCCGAGGCGGCGAGCTGCCCGCAGGCCCCGTCGATCTCCTGACCGCGGGTGTCGCGGACGGTCACCGGCACGCCGTGCGCCTCGATGGCCTGGACGAACGCCCGCTCGTCCTCAGGGCGCGAGGCGGTCCACTTCGAGCCGGGCGTCGGGTTCAGCGGAATCAGGTTCACATGGACCCGCTTGCCCTTGAGCAGCCGTCCCAGCAGGTCACCGCGCCATGCCTGGTCGTTGATGTCCCGGATCAGGGCGTATTCGATCGAGATGCGCCGCCCGGACTTCTCCGCGTACTCCCAGGCCGCGTCCAGCACCTCACGCACCTTCCAGCGCGTGTTGACGGGGACGAGGGTGTCGCGCAGCTCGTCGTCCGGCGCGTGCAGCGACACCGCGAGCCGGCACTTGAAGCCCTCGTCGGCGAACCGCAGCATCGCCGGGACCAGGCCGACCGTGGAGACCGTGATCCCGCGCTGGGACAGGCCCAGGCCGTCCGGCTCGGGGTCGGTCAGCCGCCGGATGGCGCCGACCACCCGGTTGTAGTTGGCGAGCGGTTCGCCCATCCCCATGAAGACGATGTTGGACAGCCGCGCCGGTCCGCCCGGCACCTCGCCGTCGCGCAGCGCGCGCATCCCGTCCACGATCTGGTGCACGATCTCGGCGGTGGACAGGTTGCGGTCCAGCCCCGCCTGGCCCGTGGCGCAGAACGGGCAGTTCATTCCGCAGCCGGCCTGCGAGGAGATGCACATGGTGACCCGGTCCGGGTAGCGCATCAGCACCGACTCGACGAGCGTGCCGTCGTGCAGCTTCCACAGGGTCTTGCGGGTGGTGTCGTTGTCGCACGAGATGTGCCGTACGACGTTCATCAGGTCCGGCAGCAGCTCGCTCGCCAGCTTCTCGCGCGCCGCCGCCGGGATGTCGGTCCACTGCGCCGGGTCGTGCGCGTAACGGGCGAAGTAGTGCTGCGACAGCTGCTTGGCGCGAAACGGCTTCTCGCCGATCGCGGCCACCGCTTCACGGCGCTCGACGGGGGTGAGATCGGCAAGGTGCCGAGGGGGCTTCTTGGCCCCGCGCGGCGCGACGAAAGTGAGTTCTCCGGGTGCAGGCATGGTGGGTCCAGTGTCGCAGATCATCTGAGGCGCCCCAGGTGACGGCGGGGTGGGGACGGTCACCCTCCGTCGTCATCCGTCATCGTCGGCCCACCTCGCAGGCCCAGGGACGGCCCAGCGGCTCCCTGTTCCAGCGACTGCGACCCTGCCGCACGACGGCTGCGCGTCCGCCCCTATACGAGTCTGGCATCCCACTGGGGCCCGGCACGAAAGGCAACGTGCGGTACGAATCAGCTGACCTAGCCTCTTGAGGATGCGCATAGATCAGATGGCCCCCTGGCTCCACGAGCATGATGCGGCCCCGCAGACCGTGCTCCTATCGGCCCAGTTCGATGCGTACCTCAGCGCGCTCCCGTGGGCAGGCAGCGGGATCGACTGGCGGAACCTGCCGCACCGCTCGCTGGCGCTGGACGGCATCTCGGACGACGAGGTTGTGCATTGGGCCCGTCAGACGCCCTTGGCCTTGCACGCCCATGTCCTCGTCATCGACTCGGCTACGGAGCCAGGGGTGCTGTGCCGCTTCGAGGACGCCATGCGGGACTTCGAGCTGCTCTCCAACCGACCCGAGCTCTATATGTGCGGCACCGATCTCGTGAACGGTGAGGTACAGCCGGCCTTTCACCGCTTCATCGAGCGACGGTCGTTCCTGACCCTCACCGCCCGGGTATGAGGTCGGCCGCGGCCGGGATGGCGGGCGACCACTGCCTCGCAAGTTCACCCGGCCACCTGCCGGGGTCTGTGTGCCGTACGGCCCCGGGGCCACTGGTGAACCGCTCGGGTCTCCCGGAGTCCGGCACTGTTGATGGCAGCCACAGATGTCAGCCGGAGATGATCGACAACACCTCGGACACCCCGAAGACTCCGAACACGCCAACGAGCGCGACACCGATCACCACCCCGACGCACACCAGCGCGACGACGATCATGAGCCAGGAACGGCCGACTGCCGCGTGATACTCAGCCTCGTCATCCCAGTCCTGCACGAGCTCGTCAGCCATCTGACCTTCCATTCTCGTCCCAACTGCGGATCCGCTCGGCAGCTGTCCTCAGTACAGCGACACGGGTGCCCGGGCTGATCCCCACAGCGAAGTGCGTTCCCGCTTGCGCCATGAGGCCCTGAAGGAGCCCCATCACTCGCTCTCGCGCATTCTGCTCCGTGGCGACAGAAGCAACGGCATCCCTGAACTCTGGGGCCTCACTGGCAACAGCAATCCATGCCTGGAAAGTCTCCACCGCTTTGCTCGGCCGCTCCGCCCCAGTCGCGATCCAGCGGGCCATCTGCCGTGGATCGGCCCAGTCAGGCGGTGCGCGACAGATCCTCCAGGTGAGCGGCCAGTACGCGGCGGCATCGCTGCCCGTCGAGGATGCCGGGGTGGTGCACGGCGCTGAGGGAGAGGCCGTCCAGGAGGGATGCCAGGCGCTCGGTCTCGATGTCGAGGTCGCATCCGGGGCGCAGGGTGCCGGACTCGTCGAGCCGGGTCAGGACGCGGTGCGTCAGCTTTCTGGTGCCGGCGGCGGCCTGGTGCGCGAGGTCCTGGAAGGCCGGATGGGTGCGGGCCGCGGCGTTGAAGTCGAGGAAGACGGTGACCTCCGCGCGGCGGCGTTCGTCGAGCGGCAGCAGTTCGGCCAGGAGGTCGGTCACCAGGTGGAGCCGTTCGGCGCGCGGGTACCGGCTGAGGTCTCCGATGCGCTCGACGTGCTGGAGCAGCCGTTCGGAGAGGGCGTCGAGCATCGACTGCATCGCGAAGTCCATCAGCTCCTGCTGGCTGCCGAAGTAGTGGCGCAGCGAGCCGATGTTGAGTGCGGCCTCGTCGGCGACGGCGCGCAGCGAGGTGCGCTGCAGGCCGTCCCGTACGACGACTCGGTACAGGGCGGCGACGACCTCGCGGCGGCGGGCGTCCGGATCCACGACCTTCGGCATGGGGCCTTTGTATCACAGCCGTGATACATTGTTTTTTATCACAGGCGTGATACAAAAACGGGAGGACTCGTGGAGCGGCATCTCGACCTCATGCTGATCAGGTTCGGCGTCATCGCGGGTGGCCTGGTGGTGCTGACCCTGGTGGTCTTCGCCGTGGCCGTGGCACTGAAGCGCAGGGGCAGGCTCGATCAGGCCCGCCGGTACGCGGACCCCGCCCTGCGCGCGGCGCTGCGAGCCACCCTCCGCCGCCTGGAGGACGGCCCCACCCGTACCCGGCAGCGGGACGGCCGACGGTGAACGGCCTCGCCGTCGACGCGTCCGACCTCGCCCACCATCTGCTGCTGGACTACGCGGCCAAGGCCCTCATCGTCATCGTGGCCCTGATCGTCCTGGCGGCCGGGATGACGGTGATCTGGCGGCGAGCGGGTCGTGGCGTGGACGACGCGGGACGGCGGAACGCCGGGCCGCGGGGGACGGACGACCGTGCGGCAGGAAGCAAGCCGGGGTGGTGCGGGGCGCCAGGAGCCGTGAGGAGCGGACTGGCCGGGCCAGGAGCCATGGGGGACGGGGACGGGCTGAACGGGGCAGGGGTCACGAGCGACGGGCCGACGGGCTGACGGGCTGACGGGCTGACGGGCTGACGGGCTGACGGGCCAGGAGCCATGAGCGACGGACTGACGGGGCCGGGAGTCATGATGTTCGGCCTGACCGAGCCCGGCGCCCGAGGCGGCCGCCCGCCGTCGCCCGGCGATCCCCGATCCGTACATCACCGAGCAGCCAAAAGCCCCCCACCAGCGGAAATCCGCTGGCAGGGGGCTTTGGCGTCACCTGCGGGGCCAGATGGCCCGGGGTGTCGGGCTCAGCCCGACCCCACGAAGACCACGAACAGCAGCCAGACGACCGGGGCGGTCGGCAGCAGCGAGTCGAGACGGTCCATGATGCCGCCGTGGCCGGGGAGCAGGGTGCCCATGTCCTTGATGCCCAGGTCCCGCTTGATCATGGATTCGCCGAGGTCGCCGAGGGTGGCGCTGGCCGCGACCGCGAGGCCGAGCAGCAGGCCCTGCCACCAGGCGCCGTGCTGGATGAGGAACTCCATGCACAGCGCGCCGGCCACCATCGCGAAGAGCACAGCGCCGACGAGCCCCTCACGGGTCTTGCCGGGGCTGATCCGGGGTGCGAGCTTGCGCTTGCCGAACCGCCAGCCGACCGCGTAGGCACCGGTGTCGCTGACGACCGTCAGCAGCAGGAACGTCAGCACCCGCTGCGGTCCGTCGGCCTCGGCGGCGAGCATCAGCGCCACGAACGTCGCGAGGAAGGGCACATAGATCGCCGCGAACACGCCGGCGGTGACGTCCCGCAGGTAGTTCTCCGGCGCCTCGGTCATGCGCCACACCAGGACGGCCAGCGCGGTGAGCGCCATCGCCACCCACGCGCCCTCGGCGCCGCGGACGTATCCGGCGACCACCATGGCGGTGCCACCGACCGCGAGCGGCACCAGCGGCACCTTGATGTCCTTGCGCTCCGCCAGCCGCGAGGTCAGCTCCCACAGCCCCACCACGACGGCGATCGCGATCACGCCGATGAAGACGGGCTTGTAGACGAAGAGCGAAGCGAGGATCACCGCGCCGAGGCCGACGCCGACCCCTATCGCGGCACGCAGATTGCGGCCCGCGCTCTTCTTCTTCGGCCGCTCCGAGTCCGGCGAGCGGTCGGACCCGGAGGAATCGGGGAAAGCAGTGGGCATGGGCTCCTGCGGCTTTTCGTCGCGGAACAGGGGGCCGCTCCGTCGAGCAGCCCCCCGGTCGTCCGGGTGATCCCGGTTATCCCGGATGTCCCGTTGTTCCCGGTCGTCGTCCTGGTGGCCGCCTGGCTCGGGCACGATGGGCATGGGCCGAGTCTGCGCCGCGTTGCCCCAGTCGTGCACGGGACCCGCCGAGACGGGGGGCGCCACCCCGCGAAGCGAGGAGGCCGGTCCGTTGTCGGGCGGTCCCCATCGACCGGCGCCGGGCGGGGCCCCCCAGGATGACTCGTTCATCAGACCTCGAGGAGCTCGGATTCCTTGTGCTTGAGCAGCTCGTCCACCTGCGCGACGTACTTCGCGGTGGTGTCGTCGAGCTCCTTCTCGGCGCGGCGCACCTCGTCCTCGCCGCTCTCCTTGTCCTTGACGAGCTTGTCGAGGGCTTCCTTGGACTTGCGGCGGACGCTGCGGATCGAGATCTTCGCGTCCTCGCCCTTGTTCTTGGCGACCTTGATGAACTCCTTGCGGCGCTCCTCGGTCAGCTCCGGGAAGGTCACCCGGATGATGCTGCCGTCGTTGCTCGGGTTGACACCGAGGTCGGAGTCGCGGATGGCCTGCTCGATGTTGCGCAGCGCGCTCTTGTCGAACGGGGTGACCACGGCCATCCGCGGCTCGGGAACCGAGAACGACGCCAGCTGGTTGATCGGCGTCATCGCACCGTAGTAGTCCGCCACGATCTTGTTGAACATCGCCGGGTGCGCACGCCCCGTGCGGATCGCGGCGAAGTCCTCCTTGGCGACCACGACGGCCTTCTCCATCTTCTCCTCGGCCTCGAGGAGGATCTCTTCGATCACCACTTGCTCCTGGTCTTTTCGGTAAGAAGCAGAGCCTCGCCCCTGCCGCGCGTCTTCTCCTGCACGGTGTCCGACCGGCAGGCGGTTGTCCATCCCCGTACCGAGGGTTGTGCCCCGGCCGGGAGTTGCCGCCCGTACGGGCCGATGCCCGTACGGAATCGCGGCAGTTGGGGCCGTCAGGCCCGGGTGTCCTGATCGCTGACGAGCGTGCCGATCTTCTCACCCTTCACCGCGCGCGCGATGTTGCCCTCGGCGAGCAGCTCGAACACGAGGATCGGGAGTTTGTTGTCCCGGCACAGCGTGATGGCCGTGGCATCGGCGACCTTCAGGTCGCGGGTGATGACCTCACCGTATTCGAGGGCGTCGAACTTGACCGCGTCCGGGTTCTTCTTGGGGTCGGAGTCGTAGACCCCGTCGACCCCGTTCTTGCCCATCAGCATGGCCTCGGCGTCGATCTCCAGGGCGCGCTGGGCGGCGGTGGTGTCGGTGGAGAAGTACGGCATGCCCATACCGGCGCCGAAGATGACGACCCGGCCCTTCTCCAGGTGGCGCACCGCGCGCAGCGGAATGTACGGCTCCGCAACCTGGCCCATGGTGATGGCCGTCTGGACGCGGGAGTCGATGCCCTCCTTCTCCAGGAAGTCCTGGAGGGCCAGACAGTTCATGACCGTGCCCAGCATGCCCATGTAGTCGGAGCGGGCCCGGTCCATGCCGCGCTGCTGGAGTTCGGCGCCGCGGAAGAAGTTGCCGCCGCCGATCACGATGGCGATCTCGTAGCCGTCGCGTACCACGGCGGCGATCTCGCGGGCCATCGCGTGCACGATATCGGGGTCGACGCCCAGCCCGCCGCCGCCGGCGAACGCCTCGCCCGACAGCTTCAGCAGGAAGCGTCGCCTGCCACCGTTACCGGCATGGTCTGTGTGCGCGCCGTCGGCACCGTGATTCATTGAGCTCTCCTCGTGCACATACGAAGAAGGCCATTGCCGTGGGTCTGGTCCAGATCCCTCTGCGGCAATGGCCTCCTCGTCACATCTGCGGTCGGCCGTTGAGCGGCCGACTGCGTACGACCCTAGCGGGGTCGTAGGTCATTCGCTGCCTTCGCGGCAGGCTCAGATGCCGACCTTGATGCGCGAGAAGCGCTTCAGGGTGACACCGGCCTCCTGGAGGACCTTCTCGACGGACTTCTTGTTGTCGAGCGCGTACGGCTGGCCGAGCAGCGTCGCGTCCTTGAAGAAGCCGTTGAGGCGACCCTCGACGATCTTCGGCAGGGCAGCCTCGGGCTTGCCCTCCGCGCGAGTGGTCTCCTCGGCGACGCGGCGCTCGGCCTCGACGACCTCGGCCGGGACGTCGTCCTTGGCGAGGTACTTCGGGGCGAACGCGGCGATGTGCTGCGCGACGCCCTTGGCGACCTCGGCGTTCTCCTTGTCGAGCTCGACGAGGACACCGATCTGCGGCGGCAGGTCGGGCATGGTGCGGTGCATGTACGCCGTCACGTAGCCGTCGGTGAACTGCGCGAAGCGGTCCAGGACGATCTTCTCGCCCAGGTTGGCGTTGGCCTCGTCGACGAACGCCTGGACGGTCTTGCCGGCCTCGATCTCGGAGGCGAGCAGGGCCTCGACGTCGGCCGGAGCGGTCTTGGCGACGTGCTCGGCGATCTGGTTGGCGACGGCCTGGAACTTCTCGCCCTTGGCGACGAAGTCCGTCTCGCACTTCAGCTCGACGATGACGCCGGAGGTGTTGTCGCCGGCGATCAGGGAGACCACGGCGCCGTTCTCGGCGGAGCGGCCCTCGCGCTTGGCGACGCCCTTCTGGCCCTTGATGCGCAGCGCCTCGACGGCCTTGTCGACGTTGCCCTCGGCCTCGTCCAGGGCCTTCTTGCAGTCCATCATGCCTGCGCCGGTGAGCTCACGGAGCTTCTTGACGTCGGCGGCGGTGTAGTTCGCCATGGTCTGTGAATCTCTTCTCGAAGTCTCGAATCGAAAGATCTACGGGTGAACGGCGGGGGCGGCGCTTGTGGCGCCCTCCCCCGCCGTCATCATCCGGTCCGGAGTCAGGCCTGCTCGGCGTCCGCGGCCGGCTTCTCGGCCTCGGCGGCGGCCGGGGCCTCGGCGGCGGCCGGGGCCTCGGCGGCGGGCTCGGCGTCGGCCTTCTTCTCACCCTCGAGCAGGTCGCGCTCCCACTCGGCCAGCGGCTCGGCGGCAGCGGCCTTCTCGCCGGGCTTCTGGTCGCCGGTGGCGGCACCGGAGCGGGCGATGAGGCCCTCGGCGACGGCGTCGGCGATCACGCGGGTGAGCAGGGTGACGGAGCGGATCGCGTCGTCGTTGCCCGGGATCTTGTAGTCGACCTCGTCCGGGTCGCAGTTGGTGTCGAGGATCGCGACGACCGGGATGTTGAGCTTGCGCGCCTCACCGACGGCGATGTGCTCCTTCTTGGTGTCCACGATCCAGACGGCGCTGGGCACCTTCTGCATCTCGCGGATACCGCCCAGGGTCTTCTCCAGCTTGGCCTTCTCGCGGGAGAGGACCAGGAGCTCCTTCTTGGTGAGGCCGGAGGCGGCCACATCCTCGAAGTCGATCTGCTCGAGCTCCTTCAGGCGCTGCAGGCGCTTGTAGACGGTCGAGAAGTTGGTCAGCATGCCGCCGAGCCAGCGCTGGTTCACGTAGGGCATGCCCACGCGGGTCGCCTGCTCGGCAATGGCCTCCTGGGCCTGCTTCTTCGTGCCGACGAACATGACGGAGCCGCCGTGGGCGACGGTCTCCTTGACGAACTCGTAGGCGCGGTCGATGTACGACAGCGACTGGAGCAGGTCGATGATGTAGATGCCGTTGCGCTCGGTGAAGATGAAGCGCTTCATCTTCGGGTTCCAACGGCGGGTCTGGTGCCCGAAGTGGACGCCGCTCTCCAGCAGCTCCCGCATCGTGACGACGGCCATGGCCGTACTCCTTGTTGTTCTCGGTTCCACTGCGACCGGTCGGCCGCGGTGCCTGACGCCCCGACGCGCCTGCCGAGGAAGACACCTTGCGGAGCCGTCCGAGGACCGAGGAGCGCGGCCGTCGTGCTGCCCGAATGGGACTGGTGCACTGACGGCGGGGCGTGCGAAGTCGACCCGGTGACCCGGATCGCCACCAGAAGTGTACGGGACTGCCGATGCACCGGGCGACACGCATCATTTCGAAGCCCGCGCGAGTGAGGCGAGACCCCCGGACGAGTGACACCGTTGTCCACAACCCGCCCCTCATCCACAGATCCGAACCAAGATCCCCACGCCGCGGCGGACTACGTCACGGTCGACACATGCGACATGACAAGCAGCAAGACACACGACACGGCATGCGGCAGGGCATCCGACAAGACGCTCATCACGAGCTTCGGCGGAATCCCGGGGCGAGCGGCGGGTTCGGCGACACTGGTGGGGTCGGCGGGCCCGGAGGGTTCGGTGGGTCCCGTGGGTTCGGTAGCTCCAGTGGGTTCGGTGGGTTAGGAAGCCGGCGAACTCTCAGCGGACGCGATGACGCCCCTGGCCTCCGGGGCCGCCGCGGGCTCCGCGGGGGCCCCGCGACCGGGACGGAAGGACGTCGATGGTGCGGCATCCGCAGCCGACGACGACACCGACCGCTCCTCCCTCACCCCCCTCGGTCCGACCTCCTGCCACCGGCGCCCTCGCCGCCGACACGACCCGACAAGCAGTACGGATACGGGCCGAGCTGCTTCTTTCCCGCCCGCGCGCTGGGCGTACTCCTGGCCCCGCCCACGGCCGCACTGCTCGCCTTCCCGTCGCTGCTCCTGGGCATCCCGCTCGCGCACACCGCAGTGCCGGCCATGGCCGCGGTGGCGGAACGCGGCGTGGAGCTGGTGGGGATAGGGCACGTGACAACGACGCAAGGGCATCAGCGGACGACGGGTGGCCATCAGAAGCTGGCCGGGCTTCGGACTGCCGGGGCTGCCCGGACGAGGCCCTCGGCCCGGACCGCGGAGCCGGCGGCTGGGCCTGGGGACACGGGGCACGCCAAGGAGACGGGAGGCGCCCAGAGGGCAGAACGCACCAAGGCTCCGGCTCATGGCAAGGCCAGCAAGCGGGATGAGGCCGGGGGCGCTGCGGAGCAGCCAGGTGCGGAACGGGCCTGGCCGGTGGAGGGGCCGGCAGGCATACGGCCCACGGTGGTACGTGGATGGGAACCGCCCCCTTCGCCGTGGGCGGCCGGGCACCGCGGCGTGGACCTCGCCTCCCGCGCCGGCGCGACGGTACGGTCCGCCGCGCCCGGCAAGGTGGCGTACGCGGGAGCCGTCGCCGGCCGTGGCGTGCTGACCATCGAGGTCTCCCGCTCGGGCCGGCCTCCCTTACGCACCACGTACGAGCCGGTGCGCCCCACGGTCCGAAAGGGCCAGCGCGTCACAGCGGGCCAACCGGTCGCCGTCCTGCAGCGCGGCCCGTTCCACTGCCGCGCCCCGTGCCTCCATTGGGGCCTGCGCCGCGGCAAGACCTACCTGGACCCGCTGTCGCTCCTCCCCAAGGGCATGCGCAGTAGCCGCCCGTCGCGCCTGCTCCCGGTCTTCGGAGTTCCGTTGCCGCCGGGCGGCAGTGCCGTGCCCCGCGGACCAGAGGCGCCGGAGCCAACAGCCCAGGAAGGGAGACAGAACCCGCCGGTGGCCGGCCTCATGGGAGCGGTCGCACTCGCCGTCGCAGCGCTTTGGGCGCTCGGCCGACTCGCGCCTCGCCGTTCGCCGGGAGGGAAGGCCGTACGAGGAGCAGAGCCGAGAGCAGGGCCGAGAGCGGGGCTGATACAGGCAATGCCTCCGGTGGTGAGTAATCGCGCCTGCCGGTGACGACGGGAGGCGAGGCACCAGGCCCAGGGGCCTGGTGGCACGCCCCGGAGCCAGGGCTTGAGGGCCACACCCAGAGGCCAGGACCAGAGGGCTGGGCGCGGGTGCCAGGGCCAGAGGGAGCCACACCCAGGAGCCAGGGCCAGAGGGCCGGGGACGGGGACGGGCGCCAGGGCTCGGGAGACCACAGGCCACGCGGGCCTGAGAGCCGTGGGGCAAAGGACGGGCGAGAGGGGGAGGGGCGGGGAGGGGGCGGGGCGGGGGCGGGGGGAGCCCCCCAGGCCGTGCCCGTCAGATCACCGCGGCGGCCCCAAGCACAAGATCAACCATCGGGCCGCTCCTCGGCAGGAGCGCCCTCGGTGTTCGGTACGAACCGGCTCAACCGATACGTGGTCGGGTGGGCCAGGCGCCCGCAGAGGGTGTCGACCCGGGTCATGGACCAGTCGATCTGCCCGTGCTCCGCCCGTAGGCGACGAACCTGGGCACGCCACTCTGACGGGTCCTGGCTCTCGACGACCACTTCCCAGCGTCCCGTGTCTGCGCTGAAGCGGGCGGAATCCCGCTGTCCGGCCTCCAGCTGCCGCCGTTTCCGCTTCCTTTGTCCCGGCATGGGGCCAGCCTCGCGGCCCGCCCTCACCGCGGCAAGATCTTTCCTCGGGCCACGCCCCGCCGACGCCGCACGGCGGTGAGGGTGAGCCGGGGGCCAGGACGGCCCCGGCCGCCCGGATCAGGTGCGGGCGACGCCGTGGAGGGCCATGGAGACCGCTGCCTCCGTGATCTCGTTCGGGTCTTCCGCGGCGCCGAGCTCGATGCGGCGGACCGCGGCGTCCACGACGCCCTGCAGGAGCATCGCCGCGAGTCGCGGTTGTTCGTGGCCGAGGTCGGCGAGCGCTTCGACGATCATGGCGATGAGTCCGCCGTGTGCGGCGCGGATCTTCTCGCGTGCGCCCGCGTCCAGCTCGCCCGCCGAGATGGCGACGACGGCTCGGTGGCGCCGGTCGCCGACCAGCGCCAGCTGTCGGCGCACATACGCCTCGATCTTCTCCTCGGGCGTGTCGACGCCCTGCATCGCCGCTTCGACCTCGGCCGCCCATACGGGGAAGTCGACTGCACACAGCTCTTCGACGACGGCCGCGCGCGAGCGGAAGTACTCGTACACGGAGGAGCGCGCGAGTCCCGTGCGCTCGGCGAGGGCGGGGAAGGTCAGCGCTTCCGTTCCGCCTTCGGACAGCAGGGAGCGGGCGGCGTCCAAGAGGGCGCCGCGCTGCATGGTCCGGTGCTCGGCCACAGAGGCCGCTCGAATCCTGGGCACGTCACCACTCTACGGATGGCGCGCCCGCCGTGGCACTCCGCCCGGCGACACGGCTCGGGAAGACGGGCTCGGAACGGCGGCTCGGGAAGCGTGGCCCCGCGAGCTGACTCAGCGTCCGACGTCGGCGAGCTTCGCCCTGAGCTGCAGCACAGACTTGGTGTGGATCTGGCTGACCCTGCTCTCCGTGACGCCGAGGACATTGCCGATCTCGGCAAGCGTGAGTCCCTCGTAGTAGTAGAGCGTGACCACGGTCTTCTCACGTTCGGGCAGGGTGTTGATGGCCCGGGCGAGCAGCCGGCGCAGCTCGCGGTCCTCGGCGATCTCGACCGGGTTCTCGGCGGCCGTGTCCTCGAGGGTGTCCATGAGGCTGAGCCGTTCGCCGCCCTCGCCGCCGACGTGCAGCAGCTCTTCCAGTGCGACCACGTTCGCCAGGGACAGCTGGCTGAACACGCTGTGGAGTTCCTCCAGCGCGATGCCCATCTCGTCGGCGACCTCCGCCTCGGACGGGGTGCGGCGCAGCTGGGCTTCGAGGGTGGCGTAGGCGCGTTCGACGGCGCGGGCCTTCTGGCGTACGGAGCGTGGGATCCAGTCCAGCGCGCGCAGCTCGTCGATCATCGCGCCGCGGATGCGGGTGATGGCGTAGGTCTCGAACTTGATGGAGCGTTCGGGGTCGAATTTCTCGATGGCGTCGATCAGCCCGAAGACTCCGGAGGAGACGAAGTCGGCCTGCTCGACGTTGGGTGGCAGTCCGACGCTGACGCGGCCGGCGACGTACTTGACCAGCGGGGAGTAGTGCAGGATCAGCTGCTCCCGTAGTCGCCCGTCGCCAGATGCCTTGTAGGAGCGCCACAGCTCGTCGAGCGAGCTGGGTGGGGCGGGGCGCACGCTGCCGCGTGCGGCGGGTGGTACTGCCGCACGATCAGACCCGGAGGTGTGCTGGGGCATTCGTCGCCTTGAGCCGTTCTGCCGAGACGCGGGTGGATGGATGCATGAGGGTTGAATTTGCCTGTGAGCGTAGCGTGACCGGAGTGTCGCGGTACGCGAGGAAGCCAGGTTCGGGGGTGCGCAGATACGTTCCGCTGCCCGCACCTCAGGGTTACCTCGTACGGCGTGTCGACACCCGGAAACGGTGCCGGGTGCACGCGTTCGGGGGGTCGTGCGGACGGGCGCGGTGACGCGGCGCGCGGGAGGCCGGGGCCGCGTGGGGCCGCATGGGGGTCACCCCACGGGTCGGACTCATACGCCGAAGCATGGCAAACCTGGATTCTGCGGTCATTCCCCTCACCCTTTCACCCGTTCGCCCCAGGTCAAGTACCGCCTCGCCGGGAACCGTCGGTCGTCTCGGCGCGTCGCGTCAACTCCCAGCGGTCGCCGCACCTTTGCACGAATCCCAGGGACTGCAGCTCGAGGAGTTTTCCGTGGGCGACGTCGCGGGGAATGCCCGCTTCCCGGCCGAGGTGGCCGGCATCCGCGCTGCCGCGGGCCGGCAGCGCCTCCCACAGGCGGGCCGCGACCGGGTCCAGGAGGTCGCGGACGAGTGTCGGCCCGCGCCTCTCGGGGGCGAGGTCGCCGATGGCACCGACGAGTTCGATGACCTCGTCCGCGTCGGTGACCACCGTGGCCTCGCCGCGCAGGAGTTGGTGGACGCCGGCGGACAGGCCGCTGGTGACGGGCCCCGGCATGCCCATCGTGAACCGTCCCAGGCTCGTCGCCCGTCGGGCGGTGACCAGTGAGCCGCTGCGGAGTTCGGCCTCCACGACGACGGTGCCTCTGGTCAGTGCGGCGATCACTCTGTTGCGTTGGATGAAGCGGCTGCGGGTGGGGTGGTCGCCGGGCGGTAACTCGGCGACCACCAGGCCCTGTTCGATGATCCGTCCGATCAACTCGGTGTGGCCGCGCGGGTAGATGTAGTCGACGCCGGAGGCGAGTACGGCGACGGTGGCGCCGTCCGCGGCCAACGCACCACGATGGGCTGCGCCGTCGACGCCGTAGGCGGCTCCGGAGACCACGGTCCAGCCGCGGTCGGCGAGCCCGGCGCTGAGGGCGGTGGCCAGGTGGGCGCCGTATTCGGTACAGGCGCGTGCGCCGACGACGGCCACGGAGCGCAGCGCCCACATCCGAAGGTTGGTTCTCCCACGCACCCACAGGCCGATGGGGCGGGCGTCTCCGAGGTCGTCCAGCTGGCCGGGCCACTCGTCGTCGTTGGGGCAGATGAAGCGTCCGCCGAGTGCGGTGACGGCGGCGAGGTCCTCTTCGGGACGTGCCCGGGAGGCGCGCAGCCTCAGGCCCGCGATCTTCGTCGGGCTTGCGCCTGGGGGCGGGTGGGCATCGTCGTCGGACAGCGCCTGCCACAGGGCCACGGGGCCCATCTGTCGTAGCCAGCGGCCGGCGGTCTCGTCGCCTGGTTCGAGGATCCGGGTGAGGGCGGCGCGGGCCGTGCGCTGCGGATCGTGGTCCTGGTGGGGAGCGGGAGGCCGGGCGGGCGCCGGGCGCGGTGCGGGGCGTGGCGCGGCGGCGGCCGGCGGTGGGTGGTCCGGGGCGGTCGTCGGATCGGGCGCGCGGCTCGTGTCGTCCGTCGCGCTGTGCGGCCCACGGGTGGCGAAGCCCCACGCGTCGATCTTGTGGTCGTCGGGTCCGTTCATGGCTCACCCCTGCTCGTCCGGCGGCCGGACGGCCGCGGTCTCCCGTTCACCGGCACCTGCGGCTCCGCCTGCGCCCCTGCCACCGCCCACGCCGGCCGTCATCGGGGCCCCGCGGCGGACGCCGGTCCGTAGTTCCAGTGCCCAGTCGACGTCCTCCCGGGTCGGGCGGTCGCGGCCGGCGAGGTCGGCGGCGGTCCAGGCGACGCGGAGGACGCGGTCGAGTCCGCGGGCGGTGAGCAGGCCGCATTCGAGATCGCGTTCCGCCTGGGCCAGGGCGCCGGGGTGGACCTGCCAGCGGGTTCGGAGTTCATGGCCGGGGATCTCGCTGTTGGTCCGCCAGGGGGTGCCGGTGAGGCGGGCCTCGGCGCGTTCGCGGGCCGCCCGTACGCGTTCGGCCACGGTGTCGGTGGATTCGGCGCGGCGGCCGAGCGAGATCAGTTCGGAGCGGGCGACCGGTTCCACGCAGATCCGCAGGTCCACCCGGTCCATCAGCGGCCCGGAGAGGCGGGCGCGGTAGCGGCGGACGGAGGACGGGCGGCATTCGCAGCCGCCGCCGACGGTGCCGTGCCGCCCGCAGGGGCAGGGGTTGGCGGCGAGGGCGAGGAGGAAACGGGCGGGCATCCGCATCATGCCGGCGGCCCGGGCGACGACGACGTGCCCGGATTCCAGGGGCTGGCGTAAGGCGTCCAGGACGCGGGGGCTGCACTCGGCGGCCTCGTCCACGAACAGCACGCCATGATGGGCGAGGGATACGGCTCCGGGGCGGGGCAGGCCGGTGCCGCCGCCCACGAGGGAGGCCATCGTCGCGGAGTGGTGCGGGGCGCAGTAGGGCGGCCGGTGGACCAGCGGCTGTCCCGGCGGGAGGGTGCCCGCTACCGAGTGGACGGCGGTGACTTCCAGGGATTCCTTGGGGCCCAGCGGTGGCAGCAGCCCTGGGAGGCGTTCGGCGAGCATGGTCTTGCCTGCGCCGGGCGGGCCTTTGAAGAAGATGTGGTGGCGTCCGGCGGCGGCCACCTCCAGTGCTCTGCGGGCGCCGTGCTGGCCTGCGACATCCGCGAGGTCGGGGGTGTGGTCGCCGCGTGGCAGGCCCGCGCCGGCGCCGGTGCCGGGCACGGCCAGTCCGGCCAGCAGCGGGTCGGGGCGGCCTTCTTCCGGCCGGTCCTCCTCCTCGGGCACCGGCTCGTCGGCGAGGACGGCGATCAGCTGGCGCAGGCTGCGGACGCCGAGGACGGAGATGCCGGGCACGAGTGAGGCCTCGGCGACGGTGCGTTCCGGGACGACGACCTGGCGGTATCCGGCGTCGGCGGCGGCGAGTACGGCGGGCAGCACGCCGCGTACGGGGCGGACGCGGCCGTCCAGGCCCAGTTCGCCGATCATCATCAGGTCGGTGAGTTCGCGGGGGTCGAGGCGCTCGGCGGCGCCGAGGACCGCGCAGGCCACGGCGAGGTCGAATCCGCTGCCGCTCTTGGGTACCGAGGCCGGGCTGAGGCCGACGGTGAGCTTCTTCTGCGGCCATTCGGCGCCGGAGTTCACGACGGCGGCGCGCACTCGGTCCCTGGACTCGACCAGGCTCTTGTCGGGGAGCCCGACGAGGGTGAAGGCCGCGACGCCGGGTTCCAGGTCGGCCTGGACCTCGACGACGACGCCTTCGACCCCGACCAGGGCGACGGAGCAGGTGCGGGCGAATCCCATTTACGCCACCCCCCGGGCGTGCTGGACGACGGGGGCGCCGCGCGGCGGCAGGAGCACGCCGATGACGTCGATCCGGACGCCGCCGGGTGGTGGGCCGCCGTGCCGCTCCAGCCAGCGTTCGGCCAGCAGGCGCAGGCGGGCGGTCTTCTCGGGGCGTACGGCCGCCATGGGGTGTTCGTAGCGGCCTGCGCGACGGGTTTTGACCTCACAGACCACCAGGGCGTCGCCGTCGGAGGCGACGATGTCGATCTCGCCTTCGCGGCAGCGCCAGTTGCGGTACAGGATCCGCATCCCGGCTTCGACGAGCTGCCGGGCGGCCAGGTCCTCGCCGTAGCGACCGAGAGCCCGTCTGCGGATGTCGGTGGGCTTGGTCGCCGGTGGCATGGTGGCCGGGCGCCGGCCTGTCGCGGGCCGGTGGGCCGCACGAGACCTTTCGCGCCGCCTCCCCCGTGCCCCGTCCCGCGGGCCCCTGGTCGGCGGGTCGCTCCTGGCCTGTGCGCCGTCCCTGGCCTGTAAGCCGCCCCCGGTCCGTACGTCATCCCTGGTCTGTACGTCGTCCCCGGTCCGTACGTCATTCCTGGTCTGTACGTCGTCCCCGGTCCGTACGTCATTCCTGGTCCGTACGTCATTCCTGGTCCGTACGTCATTCCTGGTCCGTACGTCGTCCCGGGTCGGCGCGTCTCCCCCGGCCGTGCGGCCGGCCTTCGTGGCGTTCATGCGGTACCACCTCCGGCACCGACTGTGACGCCCTCGCTACGATCTTTTGGATCTTGGTGGACAACGAGCCGATTGTGGATAACTCGCTCACCCACACGTGCCACCCAGGACGCGCCATCAACCGACGGAGGGCGCGCCTACATGCCCGGCTGTCCCCGCAGCCCGCAGCCCGCAGCCCGCGGCCGGCTCAGCTCCCCGGCAGGTCCAGATCGCTCTTGTTGAGCTCCTCGATGTTCACGTCCTTGAACGTGAGGACGCGCACCTGCTTGACGAAGCGCGCTGGGCGATACATATCCCAGACCCAGGCGTCAGCCATCGAGACCTCGAAGAAGACCTCGCCCTGTACCGAGTGCACCTGCATCTCGTAGTCGTTGGTGAGGTAGAAGCGCCGCTCGGTCTCGATCACATATTTGAACAGACCGACGACGTCGCGGTACTCCCGGTAGAGCTTCAGCTCCATCTCGGTCTCGTACTTTTCGAGGTCCTCGGCGCTCATGGCAGATCCCCTTCAGCCGTGCGTCCCCCTATTGTGCGTCAGACCCTCTCGGTCTCCAGCTGCACCGGCGCATTGGGGGGCCCTTCGTCGAGCAGTGTGCGCAGCAGCTCGGCGAGTCTGGTCGGATACACCGTCTCATGGGACGCGGACAGTTCCTCCGAAGTCCACCACCTGAGCCCCGAGACGCTGCGCCGTTCCAGGTCCGTGTGCCCGCCGGTGTCGGTGGCGGTACGGGCGGTCCTGCCCAGGTAATACCACTCGTCCTGCTCCCAGCGCCGCCCGTCGAAGGGAAAGGCGCAATGCCGCTTCCACAGGACCGGACCGAGGACGATGTCGGTGATCCCGGTCTCCTCGGCGAGTTCGCGCCGTGCAGCCTCTTCACGGCTCTCGTCGCCCTCCAGGCCGCCGCCCGGGGTGAACCACCAGGTCTCGGTGGGCCGGTCCGGTTCGAAGCCGTGGAGCAGCAGGATCCGGTCATCGGGGTCGAGCAGCACGACGCGGGAGACCTGTCGTACGCCGGCCGGGTCCGGCTTCCCTGGGACCGCGGGCCCGCTGCCCTCGGCCGGCCTCCCGTCGCCCCGCTCACCCACGCCGACGCGCCCTGCGCCGGGCGATCGGCCCGTAGGCCGCACCGCCGAGGATGAGGACCGCGCCGGCGACCACGGCGAGGGTGATGGGCTGCAGAGGTCCGGGCTGGGAGGTGCCACCGGGGAGCGCGGAGAAGCCGGCCGGGCGCTGCATCATCCCGATGCTGCCCAGGGGCCAGGCGCGGGCGTCGACCCGGGCCTGGACGGCGCTGCGCGGCACCGAGCCGTGGTCGCCGTCGGTGAGGTGCACGCGGGAGTCGAGGGAGTCGCTGCGGTGGTCGCCGAGGAGGAAGAGCTGGCCGGCGGGCACCGTGGCCTTGAAGCCGACAGGTGAGGCGGGGCCGCTGCCCTGCAGATACGGTTCCTCGATGGGGATCCCGTTGACGGTGAGCCGGCCCTGCTTGGTGCAGCAGGAGACCTTGTCACCGCCGGTGCCGACGACGCGCTTGACCATCGGCAGATCGCCCCACGCGGAGTCCTTGAAGACGACGATGTCGCCGCGGCGTATCTCGGCGCCGGCCACCCGCTCGGCCATGACCCTGGCCCCGGCCGCGATCGTCGGGGACATCGAATCGGTCGGCACCGTGTACGGGCGGTAGGTCAGCGCCCCCCATACGAAGCCGCCCAGGAACAGCACACAGCCGACGGCCACGGCCAGACCGGACAGCACACTGCCCGTGGTCCGGCCGCGGCCGTCGGTCCTGCGTTCCGTACTGCTGCTCATCCCAGCTCCCACCCCGCGGACCGGTCCGCGTCGAAGATCCGGGACGGCACCTTACCTGGGGTTACGCTCTCCGGTCAGCCTCCGGCGGCGCCACATGACAAGCGGCACCGCGCCGGCCAGGCCCAGAGCGGCCGGGGCCGCCGCCATCGCCTTGTCGACCCCGGGCTGGTCGAAGGTGTCCGGCACCGGCAGGGTCGCCCAGCGGTTGATGGGCCAGGCGATGGTGAACGCCCGGCCGACGACCTCTTCCTCCGACACCGTGCCGTTGCCCTTGAGGTTCTGGTGGTAGCGGGAGTCGAGGGAGTCGTCGCGGTGGTCGCCCATCACCCAGATCCGCCCCTCGGGGACGTGGATCGGGCCGAAGGCGCGGTCACCGCAGGGGGTGGCACCGGGGAAGATGTACGAGTCTTCCTTGAGCGCCTTGCCGTTGACCTTGACCGGGCCGCTGCCGTGGCACTCGACCGTGTCGCCGCCGACCGCGATGACCCGCTTGATCAGGTCCTTCTCCTCGGCCGAGGGCATCAGGCCGATGAAGCTGAGGACCTTTTGGACGGGGTTGGGCTCGGGCGTCGGGGTTTCGTTCAGCCAGCCGCCCGGGTCGTGGAAGACGACGACCTCTCCGCGCTGCGGCTTGGAGCCGAACCACGGCGTCAGCTTGTCGACCAGGACCCGGTCCCCGCGCTGCAGGGTGTCCTGCATCGAGTCGGACGGGATGGAGAACGCCTGCACCAGGAACGTCTTGATCAGCAGCGCCAGGAGCAGGGCGATGCCGATGAGGATCGGCAGCTCTTTCCAGAAGGCGCGCGGCTTCTTGGCCTTCTTCATGCTGCCGCCCGCCTCCTCGTCCGCTGCCTGGTCCAACGTATCGGGCGTCTCCGAAGTGTCCGGCTTGCCCAACGGCACCCCGCGCTGCGGCTCCGACTGTGACTGTGATCGTGACTGATGCACGGAACTCGCCGCCGGCTGCGGGGTCTCACCGCGCCTTGCCGGCTCTTCGGGCTCTTCGGTTCCGGACCGCGCGCCGACCGCCAAGTCCCCCACATCTGCTCCTTACTCCACGCACTCGCCCGCCCGTCAGCCGGTGCAGGCCCACCACTCCCATAACGAGCGGGAGTTCCGCAGGGGTCGGGAGTACGGTCAAACTGTCAGGTGACACCCTATGCGGCACGTCCGCCGCGGACGCCCTGGCGCCCGGCGCGTCGCGCACGGTTGCGAAGGTGTCCGGCTCTTCGAGGCGCCGCCAATGGCTGAACGGCCAGGCGATCACCACGGCCCGGCCCACGACGTTGTCCTCGGAGACCGTGCCACGGTACGGCTCGCTCAGGTGGAAGCGCGAATCCGCGGAGTCCGAACGGTGGTCGCCCATCACGAAGATGCGTCCGGTGGGGACGTTCACGGTGAACTTGATCTGGGAGGGCGGGTTCCCCGGATGGACGTACGGCTCGGTCAGCGGGGTGCCGTTGACGGTGACCCGGCCCTGCTTGTCGCAGCACTTGACGGTGTCGCCGCCGACCGCCACCACCCGCTTGATCAGGTCCTGCTCATCGGCCGACGGCAGCAGCCCGATGAAGGTCATGGCGTCCTTGACCGGCTGGAAGGCGCCCCCGTCGTCGGCGGGCTTGACCTGCTCCCCCTTGAGCCATTTGCCGGGGTCCTTGAAGACGACGACGTCGCCGCGCTCCGGCTTGGAGCCGAACCAGGGGGTGAGCTTGTCGACCAGGACCCGGTCGCCGATCTTGATCGTCTGCTCCATGGAGCCCGACGGGATGACGAACGCCTGGACGAGGAAGGTCTTCAGGACCAGGGCGATGGCCAGCGCCACGCCGATGAGGATGGGGATTTCCTTGAGGTACGAGCGCTGCCTGCGGCGTTTGATGCGCTTGGCCTGGCGCCGCCGCTCGGCCCGTCCGCCGGTGGCGGGCCGGCGTGGCTGCCGGCCGCCCTCGCCGGCTCCCTGGGGCTCGCCGGCCCCCTGGGGTTCACCGGGCGCCGGAGAGTCGCCATACCCGCCCCCTGGATCGCCGTACCCGCCCACGGAACTGCTGCTGGGGCCGTCGGCTCCGCGTGCGGGCCGGCCGGTGCTCCGCCGCCCGTGGCGGGGGCGTCCGCGGTTACCCATGGGGGCCTGCCGCGGCGGGTATCCGGTCGAAGGACCCTGGGGCGTCGATGGTGCGCCAGCGGCCGACCGGCCAACTGATCAGCTCCGCGCGGCCGATGACCTCGTCGACGGGGACCGTGCCGCCGCCCGGTTGGCCGAGGTGGTCGCGGGAGTCGCTCGACTTGGCACGGTGGTCCCCCATGACCCACAGCCTGCCCTCGGGCACCACGATGTCGAACTCCACCGAGGACGGCGCGTCCCCGGGGTGGAGGTAGCCCTCGCTCACGGGCTCGCCGTTCACTTCGATCCGCCCCCGTCTGTCGCAGCAGGTCACATGGTCACCACCGACGCCGATCACGCGCTTGACGTAGTCGGTCTCGGCGGGCCGGGCCAGTCCCAGCGCCGCGCCGGCTCCGCGCAGCAGCCCCGTGACGGGATTCTCCCCCTGCTCCCTGTGAACGAAAGACCCGGTGCCGTCGAACACCACCACGTCGCCCCGCGCGGGCTCGCTGCCGAAACGGTACGCCAGCTTGTTGACCAGCACCCGGTCCCCGATCTGCAGGGTGTTCTCCATGGAGGAGCTGGGGATCAGAAAGGGCTGTGCGACCACCGCGCTGAGCAGCAGGGCGGACGTCAGGCACAGCGCGAACAGGGTGACCGGCCGATGGCGCAGGCGGGCCGCACGGGCGAGGAAACGCGCGAAGCGCGACCCCTGCCCCGCCCCCTTGTCAGGGGTGGGAGAGGAGCCGCGCTCCGTGCGTTGTGCGTCGATGTCCATCGGGGCCCGAGCCTATCCGGCCACGTCCGGACATCGGACGCGAGAGGCGCTTTGCGTTGCCCCGGCGCAAAAAATCGCGCTCCGGGCGGCGCGGCTCAGCTCTCGCGCTTCTCCTTGATCTTGGCGGCCTTGCCGCGCAGCTCGCGCAGGTAGTACAGCTTGGCGCGACGGACGTCACCGCGGGTCACGACCTCGATCTTCTCGACGATCGGGGTGTGCACCGGGAAGGTGCGCTCGACGCCGACGGAGAAGCTGACCTTGCGGACCGTGAAGGTCTCGCGCACGCCGGAACCCTGGCGGCGGATGACTACGCCCTTGAACTGCTGCACACGGGAGCGGTTGCCCTCGATGACGCGGACGTGGACGTTGACGGTGTCACCCGGGCGGAAGGCCGGGATGTCGCTGCGCAGCGACGAGGCGTCGACGGAGTCGAGAAGGTGCATGACCTACTGCTTTCTTCGTTGATGCCACAGGTCATCAACGGGATGTCGGAAAGGATGTTTCGGTTGCCGTTCCGTCGGGCGGGCGTCGTTCCCCCTGTGGCAGGGGCGCGCGCCGGACGCACACAGCAGCGGCCTATTCTTCCACGGCCTCGCTCGTACGCCCAAATCGGCCGTCCTCGCGCGCCGACCAGCCCAGCGCGGCGAGGATCGCGCGGTCGTGCTTGTCGAACGCGGCGGGGTCGGCGCGCTCGATCAGATCGGGCCGGTTGCGGTCGGTGCGGCGGAAGGCCTCGTCGCGGCGCCAGCGGGCGATCTTGCCGTGGTGGCCGCTGAGCAGCACCTCGGGGATGGTGCGGCCGCGCCACTCGGGAGGCTTGGTGTAGACGGGGCCCTCCAGGAGGTCGGCCATCGCGCCGGGCGCGAAGGAGTCGTCCTGGTGGGAGGCGGCGTTGCCGAGGACGCCGGGCAGCAGCCGGGCGATGGCCTCGACCATGACCAGCACCGGGGCCTCACCGCCGGCGAGTACGTAGTCGCCGATGGAGACCTCGCGCACGTCGAGGCGGTCGCCGTACTCCTCGATGACGCGGCGGTCGATGCCCTCGTAGCGGGCCGGGGTGAACACCAGCCAGGGCTTGGCGGACAGTTCGACGGCGAGCTGCTGGGTGAAGGGCTCACCGCTGGGGGTGGGGACGATGATGACCGGCGCGCCCTCGCCGGAGGCCAGGATCGTATCGAGCGCCTCGCCCCACGGCTCGGGCTTCATGACCATGCCGGGGCCGCCCCCGTAGGGGGTGTCGTCGACGGTGTTGTGCTTGTCGTGCGCCCATGCGCGCAGGTCGTGGACGCGCACATCGAGCTGTCCGCGGGCCCGGGCCTTGCCGACGAGGGAGACGTTCAGCGGCTCGAGGTACTCGGGGAAGATCGTGACGACGTCGAGCCGCATCAGCTGTCCTCGCGGCTGGAGGCGATCTCCGCCTGGCTGTCGTCGAGCAGGCCGGGCGGCGGCTCGATCACCGCGCGCTGCGCCTCCAGGTCGATCTCGGGGACGATCTCGGCGACGAAGGGGACCATGACCTCGCTGCCGTCGGGACGCCCGACGATCAGCAGGTCCTGGTAGGGCAGGTGGGAGATCTCGGAGATCCGGCCGACGACGGTGCCGTCGCGGGTGACGACGTCGAGGTCGATCAGCTGGTGGTCGTAGAACTCCTCGGGGTCCTCGGGGACCTCCTCGGGGTCGACCTCCGCGATCAGCAGCGTGTTGCGCAGCGCCTCGGCGGCGGTGCGGTCCGCGACGCCCTCGAAGCGCAGCAGCAGCCGGCCGCTGTGCACCCGGCCGGTCGCGATGGTCAGCGGCCCGACGGAGGACGGGTCGGTGGTGAGGACGGCGCCCGGAGCGAGCCGCAGTTCGGGCTCGTCGGTGCGTACCTCGACGGTGACCTCGCCCTTGATGCCGTGGGCTCGGCCGATCCGTGCCACTACCAACTGCACGCTTGTCTCTCCCTTACGTGTGCCTACGGCAGGAGTCCGTAGACGACTGCGGGCCGGGGAGGCCCGAAGCCCTCCCCGGCCCGAGCCGGTGTTCAACTTGTCAGCGGACCTGGTCCACGTCGACGAGGTCGACGCGGATGCCGCGGCCGCCGATGGCGCCCACGACGGTCCGCAGCGCACGGGCGGTACGGCCGTTGCGGCCGATCACCTTGCCGAGGTCGTCGGGGTGGACCCGGACCTCCAGCACGCGCCCGCGACGCAGGGTGCGCGAGGCTACCTGCACGTCGTCGGGGTTGTCGACGATGCCCTTGACGAGGTGCTCGAGGGCTTCCTCGAGCATGCTCAGGCCTCGGTCGACTCAGAGGTGGACTCGGCCGCAGCCTCGTCCGCCTTCTTGTCAGCCTTCTTCGCCTTCGGGGTGATGGCCTCACCCTTCGGCTCGTCACCGGAAGCCTTGGCGGCGGCCTCGAAGAGGGCGCGCTTGTCGGCCTTCGGCTCGGCGACCTTCATCGGCGCCGGGGCCGGGAGGCCCTTGAACTTCTGCCAGTCGCCGGTGACCTTGAGGATGGCCAGAACGGGCTCGGTCGGCTGCGCGCCGACGCTCAGCCAGTACTGGGCACGCTCGGAGTCGACCTCGATGCGGGAGGGGTTCTGCACCGGGTGGTACAGACCGATCTCCTCGATGGCCCGGCCGTCACGGCGGGTGCGGGAGTCGGCGACGACGATGCGGTAGTGAGGCGAACGGATCTTGCCCAGACGCTTCAGCTTGATCTTGACTGCCACGGGAGTGGTGTCTCCTGGTCTTGACGTGGTGGGGCACAACGAGATGCCACGTGGGGTTGCGGTACTCGGGTGCCCGATGGACGCGTCAGCCGGAGGAGAGAGGGGTCCTGTGCGACTGTCGAGTACAGCTAGCCATTGTGCCACACGCCCCCGGGTCAGCCGACCGCGGCCACCTCGGGGATCCGGAAGGGCTTGCCGCAGCCGCCGCAGACGATCGGTGCCTGGGCCAGCACGGAGGGCACGACACGGACATTGCGCCCGCAGTCGCAGACGGCCTTGACGCGTACGCCGCCTCCCGAGGAGCCGTGCCGGGCGGCCGGGCCCCGGAAGCTGCGGGCGGTGTCGGTCGCGGTCGCGGCCGTGTGCGCCTTGAGGGCTCTGGAGAGCCGTTCGATGGTGGGGCGGTAGCGCCTCCTGGCTTCGGGGTTGAGCGTGACCAGCGAGAAGCCACTGCTGGGGTGCGGCTCGTCGGCATGGTCCAGGCCCAGCTCCTCGGCGATCGCCAGGAATCGGCGGTTGTGGTAGCGGCCAGCCCGGGAGGTGTCGCGGACGCCGCGGGCGGCGGCGATGCCGTGGACTGCCTCATGGAGCAGCCGTTCGAAGGAGAGCTCGGCGCCACAGGCGGACGAGGACTCTCCGATCAGGGACTCGGGCGCGGCCAGGTCCGGCAGCTCGGGGTGGTGCCGTTGAATATCGGCCCAGGCGAGCGCCAGCTCGGCGGCGAGAACAGGCGGTGTCGTGCTCACGTCGTGACAACGAGCCGGGGTCGCCGAGTGTTCCGATTCCGGGCCATCCCAAATAATTTGCACGTACCAGTCAGTTTCCGGTCATGGGCCGTGGGGAGGGCCGGGTGCGTCGATCTGCGCAGAAGGCGCCCACCGCGCCGCAAGCCGGTACGTACCACCATGTACGCCGCATGGCGTAGCCGGTCGTCTGCCACCTCGACGATCACCGCGGCGATGGTACGGGGGGAACCTGTGCCCGTCGGCACCGGGCCGTACCCCACCGTAGGGCCGTCGGGCGGCACCGGGGCGGGGAAGCCGGGGGGCGCGCGGAGCATCCAGGTGGCGGGCGTTGCCGTGGCGGATCCGCCGGGGCCGGGGCACTCTGGAACGGCGCTCCGGGGTGCGGGCCCGGCGCATACAGGGGCGCGCGGGAGACAATCCCGGCGCACACCCTGGACGCCCGGACGGATGCGCAGTTGTCTGGATTGCGGGGGCGCACAGCGCGCGAACACGGGGGCGATCGGTACGGAACAGCTTCGGTTCTCGGCGAATAGGGGCGCTATCGATGTCACCCACGCTCGTACGGCACCAGCTTCCGAACTCCGGGTCCGTGCACGGCGACGACCCGCCCCCGCCGGCCGGGGCGCGGACGCGCACCCGCGACTGGGCCGAGATCCAGGAGCGGATGCTGGTGCCGCTCTACGAAGCCGCCTACGACCGTCTGGGGGTCGGCCCCGGCACCCGCCTGCTGGGGCTCGGCTGCGGCTCCGGTCTCGCGCTGCTGCTCGCGGCGGGGCGGGGGGCGCAGGTCAGCGGCGTGGATGCGGACGAGTCCCGGCTGGAGCTGGCGCGCGAGCGGCTCACGGCGGACGGCACACCGGAGCACACCCGGGTGGTCAGTGGCGGGCTGGAGGAGGCGGCGTCCGGGAACGCCGCCTTCAACGTGGTCACCGCCTTCCATCCGGTGGGCTGCGTGAGCTCCGTCGAGGGGCTGACGGCTTCGCTGAAGGCGGCGGCCGGGCTGGCGGAGCGCGGCAGCGCGGTGGTGCTGGGCGGCTGGGGCCCGGTGGAGCGCTGTGCGACGGCGGGGGTGCTGCGGGTGGCGCAGCGGCTGGCCGATCCGCTGCGTACGGCGGGCGGCTGGCGTCCTAGCGGACGGGACGACCTGGAGGAGCTGGCGGAGCGGGCCGGGCTGCGGCCCGACGGTTCGGGGCGAGTGGCCTGCCCGTTCGGGTACGCGGACATGTCCAGCGCGGTGCGCGGGCTGCTGTCCACGGGGCTGTTCGACCCGGCGCTGGAGGTGACCGAGCAGCGCCAGGTGGAGAAGGAACTGGCGGAGGCGCTGCATCCGTATCAGCGGGAGGACGGGGCGGTCTGGATGCCGAACGTGTTCCGGTATCTGATCGCGCGGACCCGGTAGCGCGCCGGCCGCGGAACGCGCGAGCCCCCGGCCGCACCATGGTGGCCAGGGGCTCGTGAGCCGGAGTGAGGGCCGGATCAGCCCATGAACTTCTTGAATTCCTCGGGCAGTTCGAAGTTCTGCGGGTCCTGGCCGCCCTGCGGCAGGCCCAGGGGGTTGCCGGACTGGGCGGCCTCGCGGCGGGCGGCCGCGGCCTGCTCCTCGGCCTTGCGCTTCATCGGGTTGCCGCTCTTGCGCTTGCCCTTGGCCTGCTTGACCTGCTTCTTCTTCCGGGCGGCGCCACCGCCCATGCCCGGCATCCCCGGCATCCCGGGCATGCCGCCGCCCTGGGCCATCTTCGACATCATCTTGCGGGCGTCGAAGAACCGCTCGACGAGGCCCTTGACGGTGCTGACGTCGACGCCGGAGCCCTTGGCGATACGGGCGCGCCGCGAGCCGTTGATGATCGTCGGGTCCTGGCGCTCGCCCGGGGTCATCGACTTGATGATGGCGGCGGTGCGGTCGACCTCGCGCTCGTCGAGGTTGTTGATCTGGTCCTTCATCTGGCCCATGCCGGGCAGCATGCCGAGCAGCTTGGAGATGGAGCCCATCTTGCGGACCTGCTCCATCTGGGCCAGGAAGTCGTCGAGGGTGAACTCCTTGGGGCCCTTCGCCAGCTTGGCCGCCATCTTCTCGGCCTCTTGCTGGCTGAAGGTCTGCTCGGCCTTCTCGATCAGGCTGAGCATGTCGCCCATGCCGAGGATGCGGGACGCCATGCGGTCCGGGTGGAACGCGTCGAAGTCGTCCAGCTTCTCGCCGTTGGAGGCGAACATGATCTGCTTGCCGGTGACGTGCGCGATGGAGAGCGCGGCACCACCGCGGGCGTCGCCGTCGAGCTTGGAGAGCACCACGCCGTCGAAGCCGACGCCGTCGCGGAAGGCCTCGGCGGTGTTGACCGCGTCCTGGCCGATCATCGCGTCGACGATGAAGAGGATCTCGTCGGGGCTGACCGCGTCCCGGATGTCCGCGGCCTGCTGCATCATCTCGGCGTCGATGCCGAGGCGGCCGGCGGTGTCGACGATGACGACGTCGTACTGCTTGGTCCGCGCGTGCTCGATCGAGTCCTTGGCCACCTGGACGGGGTCGCCGACGCCGTTGCCCGGCTGGGGGCCGTAGAAGGCGACGCCCGCGCGCTCGGAGACGACCTGGAGCTGGTTGACCGCGTTGGGGCGCTGGAGGTCGCAGGCGACCAGCAGCGGGGCGTGACCCTGCCCCTTGAGCCAGCGGCCGAGCTTTCCGGCCAGGGTGGTCTTACCTGCGCCCTGGAGGCCCGCGAGCATGATCACGGTCGGCGGCTGCTTGGCGAAGCGCAGCCGGCGGGTCTCGCCGCCGAGGATGCCGATGAGCTCCTCGTTGACGATCTTGATGACCTGCTGGGCGGGGTTCAGCGCCTGGGAGACCTCGGAGCCGGTGGCCCGCTCCTTGACCTGCTTGATGAAGGCCCGGACGACGGGGAGGGCGACATCGGCCTCGAGCAGCGCGATGCGGATCTCGCGCGCCGTGGCGTCGATGTCCGCCTCGCTCAGGCGGCCCTTGCCCCGGAGGTTTTTGAAAGTACTCGCCAAGCGGTCGGAAAGCGTATCGAACACGGCGGTCGTCGATCCTCGGGGTCGGGGGCGGGGTCCAGTCGGGTTCTAGGGTATCCGCCCTGGCAAGCGAACCGTTCCGGCCCGGTTTCCCGCAGGGCCGGGACGGCGCACCGGCCCGCCCTCGCCCGTAGGGCCGACGTCCGTGCGTACGGCTACTGGAGCGCGGCCTCCACGGCCGCCGCGACCTTCTGGGCCTCTCCCACCGCGAGCGGCGCCCCGTCCGTCCCCGTGACGTAGAAGGCGTCCACCGCGTTCGCCCCCAGCGTGCTGATGTGCGCGCTGCGGACGGCGACACCGGCGGTGTCCAGGGCGCGGCCGATGCGGTGCAGCAGGCCGTGTGCGTCCTGGGCGCGGACCTCGATGACGGTCGCGGTGCGGGAGCTGCCGGTGGCGACGGTGACCCGGGGTGGCGGGGCGAGTACGGCGCGGGAGCGGCGGGCGTAGGCGCGTTCGCGCTCGGCGAGGCGGGCGGGGATGTCGAGGGAGCCGTCCAGGGCGCGGACGAGGTCGGCGCGGAGCCGGTCGGCCTCGGGCAGCGACCCGTATTCGGCCGCCACCCGCCAGCTCAGCAGCAGGACCGGGCCCTGGCCGATGGGGTCGACGAAGAGCAGGTCGGCGGCGCGCACGGTGAGCCGGTGCAGGGCCAGTACGCCGGCCGCGGCGGGCAGTACCCCCGGCTGGTCCGGTACGGCCATGAGCAGTTCGACGCCGACCGGCTCCTGTGCGGGCGCCTCGTCCGTGGCCTCGGTGGGCGGCGGCTCGGCGCGGGTGCGCAGGGACAGGACGGGACCGCCGGTGCGTCCGGCCTCTATGGCCAGCCGCTCCTGCTCCGCGGTCGGCTCGTCCGCGCCGCGTACCTCCGGCTCGGGCTCCCCCGCGAGCCGGGCGGCGACCCTCTTGACCAGGTCGGCGACGAGTCCGCCGCGCCAGGCGCTCCAGGCGGCGGGGCCGGTGGCCAGCGCGTCGGCCTCGGTCAGGGCGTGCAGCAGTTCGAGGGTCTGGGTGCCGCCGACCGCGTCGGCGACCGCCCCGACGGTCTCCGGGTCGTCCAGATCGCGCCGGGTGGCGGTCTCGACGAGCAGCAGATGGTGCCGTACGAGGGTGGCGATCACCGCGGTGTCGCGGGCGTCGAAGCCGAGCCGGCCGGCCACGTCGCGGGCGATGGTCTCGCCGGCCACCGAGTGGTCGCCGGGCCAGCCCTTGCCGATGTCGTGCAGCAGCGCGGCGACCAGCAGCAGGTCGGGGCGGTGCACCCGGCGGGTCAGTGCGGAGGCCCGTACGGCGGTCTCGACCAGATGGCGGTCCACGGTCCAGGTGTGGACGGGGTTGCGCTGCGGGCGGCAGCGGACCCGCTCCCAGTCCGGCAGCAGCCGGGTGACGATGCCCTCGGCCTCCAGGGCCTCCCATACGGGCACGGTGGGGGCGCCGGCTCCCAGGAGGGTGACCAGTTGCTCACGGGCCTCGGCGGGCCACGGTACGGGCAGCGGGTGGGCGGCGGTCGCCGTGGCGCAGCGGCGGATGGCGTGGGTGGCCAGCGGCAGCCCGGCCTGGGCGGCCGCGGCGGCGGCGCGCAGCACCAGCACCGGGTCCCGCTCGGGGCGGGCGGTGCGGGCCAGTACCGCTTCGCCGTCGAGCTCGACCACGCCCTCGGCGAGCGGCGAGCGCTCCCCCTTGCCGGCGCCGCGGCCCGGCAGCAGGCCGCGCAGCACGGGTTTGACGGAGCGGGCGCGCAGCACCCGGCCGACCTCGCGCCAGGTCACATCGGCCGCGTAGGAGATCGTGCGGGCCGATTCGTAGGTCTGCCGCAGCAGGGCGTCGGAGTCCAGCATGCCGAGGGCCTCGGCGACCTGGTCGTGCTCCTGGAGCGAGAGCCGGTCGGTGGCCCGCCCGGTGGTCAGGTGCAGCGCGTCGCGGGTGTCGAGCAGGCGGGTGCGGGCGGCTTCCAGGCCACCGCGCGGGGCGTCGGCGAGCCAGGAGGCGGCCACCGCCCGGAGCGCGGTGGCGTCCCGCAGCCCGCCCCTGGCCTCCTTGAGGTCCGGTTCGAGGAGGTACTGCAGTTCGCCCTGCCGCTCGGCGCGCTCCTGGCACAGGGCGTGCAGCTCCGGCAGGCGCTTGGGGGCGCTCTCGCGCCAGTCGGCGTACGCCGCGGTGCGCAGTCCGGCGCTCAGTTCCGCGTCGCCGGCCAGGTGGCGGGCGTCGAGCAGGCCCAGCTGCACCTTGAGGTCCTCGCGGGCCGCCTTGCGGGCCTCGGCGGGGGTGCGTACGGAGTGGTCGAGGGCGAGGCCGAGGTCCCAGACGGGGTACCAGAGGTGGTCGGCGAGCGCGGCGAGGGCGCCGGGGTCGGCGCGGCCGTCGTGCAGCAGGAGCAGGTCCAGGTCGCTGCGCGGGGAGAGTTCGCCGCGCCCGTAGCCGCCGACGGCGACCAGGGCGGTACCGGAGAGGCCGGCGGCGGTGGCGTGCCGGGTCAGCAGGCCGGCGAGCCATTCGTCGGTCAGCCGGGCGAGGGCGGCGCGGCGCTCGGGGCCGGTGGGCTCCTTGGCCTGGAGGAGGCGCAGTCTGGCCGCGGGGTAGCCGCCTTCGGGGGCGGGCCCGCTTTCCGTGGGTGCTCCGGCCGGTCCTGCCGTTTCCTCGACGCTCTCCGTCAACTCCCGTGCTCCTTGGTCGTATTGTCCCCTGCGGTCAGTGGTGGCCCCTGGGTTCATCCGGGGCTGGAGCTGCCTCGCGGCGCCTCCTTGCGTGCCTTGTGACGCCTCCTTATATTCCGGCAACGATTACGGAGAGTAATTAGTTCCGGGCGGTCTGCTACCGAACGTCGCCGTGCGGCCTGGCCGTCGCGCATAGCCAGTCTGGTCCGGTGCCCGGCCGCGCGGCCATCCGCCGCACGGGCGGCACCGGTCCGGCTCCGGCCCGCGCGGCGGATGCCGCCGCGGGGGCCGGGGCCGGACCACGAGCCGGTTACAGGGCGTCCGGCCCTCGTTCGCCGGTGCGCACCCGTACCGCGTCGTCGACGGGGACGGTCCACACCTTCCCGTCGCCGATCTTTCCGGTGCGGGCCGCCTTGACGACGATGTCCACCAGTTCCTCGGCGTCCGCGTCCTCGACCAGCACCTCGATGCGGATCTTCGGCACCAGGTCGACGGTGTACTCGGCGCCGCGGTACACCTCCGTGTGCCCGCGCTGTCTGCCGTAGCCGCTGGCCTCGGTGACGGTCAGGCCGTGCACACCGAAGGCGTGCAGGGCGTTCTTCACCTCGTCCAGCCGGTGCGGCTTGATTACTGCCGTGATGAGCTTCACGCGTCCACCTTCTTGTTCAGTGCCTGGCCCAGGGCGGGTCCGGTGCGGGGCGCGGAGCCACCGCCGGCGCCGGCGAAGTCGTACGCCGTCTCGGCGTGCTCGGCCTGGTCGACGCCGGCGATCTCCTCGTCCTCGCCGACCCGGAAGCCCATCACCAGGTCGATGACCTTGGCAAGGACGTAGGAGACGACCAGGGAGTACAGCAGCACGCAGACCACACCGATCGCCTGCTTGCCCAGCTGCTCGAAGCCGCCGCCGTAGAACAGGCCCTTGGCCTTGCTCTGCACACCGCCGGTGGCGAACAGGCCGATCAGCAGCGATCCGGCGATGCCGCCGACCAGGTGGACGCCGATCACGTCGAGGGAGTCGTCGTAGCCGAGCTTGTACTTGAGGTTGACGGCCATGGCGCACAGCACACCGGCGATCACGCCGATGGCGATGGAGCCCAGCGGGCTGACCGAGCCGCACGCCGGGGTGATCGCGACGAGTCCGGCGACCGCGCCGGAGGCCGCGCCGAGCGTGGTGAACGAGCCGTGCCGGAGCTTTTCGTACGCCAGCCAGCCGAGCATCGCGGCGGCGGTGGCGACCTGGGTGTTGACGAAGGCGACCGCGCCGATGCCGTCGTCGTTGCCGAGCCAGGAGCCGGCGTTGAAGCCGAACCAGCCGAACCACAGCAGGCCGGCGCCGAGCATCACCAGGGGCAGGCTGTGCGGACGCATCGGGTCCTTCTTGAAGCCGATGCGCTTGCCGACGACCAGGATCGCGCCGAGCGCCGCGGCACCGGCGTTGATGTGCACGGCCGTGCCGCCCGCGAAGTCGATGACGCCCAGGTCGAACAGCCAGCCGCCCTCGGCCCACACCCAGTGGGCGACGGGGAAGTAGACGATGGTGACCCACAGGGCGATGAACAGGGCCCAGGCGGTGAACTTGACCCGGTCCGCGAGGGCACCGCTGATCAGGGCGGGCGTGATGATCGCGAACATCAGCTGGAACACCGCGAAGACGTAGACCGGGATGGTGGTCGCGCCCCACAGCTCGGTCAGTCCGATGCCGCTCAGGCCGGCGAAGTTGCCGTCCCAGCCGATGATGCTGCCCTTGTCGGTGCCGAAGGCGAGTCCGAATCCGTACAGGACCCAAAGGATGGTGACGATGCCCAGGCTGATGAAGCTCATCATCAGCATGTTGAGCACGCTCTTGACCCGGACCATGCCTCCGTAGAAGAAGGCGAGTCCGGGGGTCATGACCATCACCAGTGCGGAGCAGATCAGCATGAAGCCGGTGTTCGCCGGGCTGAGCGTCACCTTGTCTGCTGCAAGCGTCAGGATGCCTGGGGGCATCGGCGTCTCCTCGTCGTCGATGCGGCCCGTGCGGGCGTGTTTCTGGTGGGCCGACTTCGCGATGAGGTTGTCGCAGGGTGGTTTCGGCCAAACCTTGCGGGTGTTTCGCCACCGTGACGAAGGCGGCGTCTGTGTTACGCCCCGATGAACTCCACGATCAGCCCTGGTAAGTCCCGATTCACCCGTTCGCCCGCAGAATTGTTCACCCGGGTCGCCCCCTTCCCCACCCAAGCCATCAATTGAGCCACCCCAACGGCGAGCAACCCCCTACGCGAGAGCGGCGCCGGTTTAGGCGCAAAGGGAAGCCCGGCCGCGGACGCCGCCCGCATGACTGGCAGGGGGGAGCCGAGTCGGGCTGTACGGGGCGGCGGCCGCGGCCGGAGTGGTGGGGGATGCCGTCAGCCGACGGCCTCCGCGGTTTCCGGGAGCTGGCGGGCGAGCTCGTCGGTGAGCTGGATGACCTCGGCGACGCCGCCGAACTCCCGGGCGGCGGTGTCCACGGTCTTGCGCAGCCGGGTGTTGACCCGCTCCGAGCGGACCTGCCTGGCGAACGGGATGGCCCGCTGCGCCATCTCCGCGCAGGCCTCCGGCTCCTTCTGCAGCAGCCGGACGGTGGCCATGCCGATCAGGTTGAGCGCGTACGAACGCTGGTGCTCGGCGTCCTTGCCGAACAGTTCGACGGCCCGCTCCATGACGGGCTCGGCGAGCGAGGCGTAGGTGGGGCTGCGGCCGGCCACATAGGCCAGATCGCGGTAGGAGTGGGCGTTCTCGGCGTTCAGCTCGGCCTCGGAGAAGAAGCGGATCCAGTCGGGCTCGGGCTCGCCGGGCGCGACGTCGGAGAAGGTGTCCTCGGCCATCCGGACGGCCCGCTTGACCTTGCTGGGCTGGCCCATTCCGGCGTAGGCGCGGGCCTCCATCGCATACAACATCGCCTGGGTGCGCGGGGTCGCCGTCTCCCGGCTGCCGTACTGGGCGAGGTGGATCAGCTCCAGCGCGTCGTCGGGCCGGCCGAGGTGGATCATCTGCCGGCTCATGCTGGAGAGGATGTACGAGCCCAGGGGGCGGTCGCCGGCCTCCTTGGAGGCGTGCAGCGCCAGCACGAAGTACTTCTGCGCGGTCGGCTGGAGCCCGATGTCGTAGCTCATCCACCCGGCCAGCTCGGCGAGCTCGGCGGCGACCTTGAAGAGCCGCTTGGCGACCGGTGCCGGCTGCGGCTCCTGGAGGAGGTCGGTGACCTCGTGGAGCTGGCCGACGACCGCCTTGCGCCGGAGCCCGCCGCCGCACTGCGCGTCCCATTGGCGGAACATCGCGGTGGTCGACTCCAGGAGGTCCAGCTCGGGCTTGGACAGCCGCGCGGGCCGCTTGGCCCGCTCGGGCTCCTCCGCGCCGACCTGGCTCGCGGGGACGGGCACCAGCCAGCGCTGCATCGGCTCGATGAGGCTGGGGCCGGCGGCGAGCGCCAGGGAGGTGCCGAGGAAGCCGCGGCGCGCCAGCATCAGGTCGCTGCGGGAGAACTCGCTGATGAGGCCGACCGTTTGGGCGCCGGCCCACGGCAGGTCCACGCCGGAGACGGACGGGGACTGGTGCGCGGAGCGCAGCCCCAGTTCCTCGACGCCGACCACGCAGCCGAAGCGTTCGGAGAACAGCTCGGACAGGATCCGGGGGATGGGTTCGCGCGGCTGCTCGCCGTCGAGCCAGCGGCGCACCCGCGAGGTGTCGGTGCTGATGTGATGGGCGCCCATCTGGCGCGCCCGGCGGTTGACCTGTCGGGCCAGCTCGCCCTTGGACCAGCCGCTGCGCATGAACCACGAACCCAACTGCGCGTTGGGCTGTTTGACGGCGTCGGTGCCGCCCGTGCCGCCGTTGCCGCCCACTGGAAGCCCCTCCCGATAGCTGCCTTGGTGCCTGGTGCCTCGGCACCTGGTGCGTGTCTGGTGCCTGGTGCGTGCCTGGTGCTCACTGCGAACCACCCGCAGGCTGCCGCCCGTTGCGACGCCTGTCCGGGGTACATCTACCCGATCACGGATTCCGGCCACACCTTTTGGCCTGCGCTCTACCGGTGCGTTGCCACCGGCATACCCGTGCGAATGATGCCTCTCGGGGGTTCGTGCACTGAAAGTAATCCTACGATCACGCCCCCCGCGAGGGCGATTGCGGAAACGCCACCATTCGCCACCCCTTCGAATGAACTCCCCGCCCGGCTCTCACGATTGACTTGACACAGGTCGCGTAGGGCCGGGCGGAACGAAGCGCGCGAGGGCTCGCGGCTCGCCCCGCACCACCCGGCGCGCCACGTCGCGCCACCGCCACTTCGGGCCGTCGACGGAGCGTGCACGGCGCCCCGACGTCAACCCGCCGACTCGTAACCACTGACACGCACCACCCGTTGGAGGAGGCATGGGCTTCACGATCGGCGGCATCCGGGAGATTCGTTCCGCCTCCCGGCGCCGCGTCCGCTCGACCGAGATCACGGCGGTGGCGGAGTACACCGGGCTGTGGGGCTGGGACGTCGCCCCCGGTGCCCGTGCGGTCCGCGCCGGAGGCGGCCGTACGGACTGTTCGTGCGGCGAAGCCGAGTGCCCTTCCCCCGGTGCCCATCCGCTGGCCTTGGGCGAGGAGCTGGCGGCGGGCGCCACCCTGGAGAAGGCCGCCGCGGCGTGGGCGGAGACGCCGGGCGCCGCCATCCTCCTGCCGGTGGGCCGCTCCTTCGACATCCTCGACGTGCCGGAGGTCGCGGGCCGGGTCACGCTGGCGCGCCTGGAGCGGATGGGTCTGCCGCTCGGTCCGGTGGCCGCGACCCCGACGGGCCGTGCGCTGTTCTTCGTCGCGCCGGGCGCGGCCGCCGAACTGCCCGATCTGCTCTACCGGACGGGCTGGGACGACGCGGCCCTCGACCTGCGCCCGCTGGGCCCCGGCGACCACATCACCGCTCCCCCGTCCGACCACGGCGGGCGGGGCCCGATGCGCTGGCTGCGCCCGCCGGCCCTGGACACCGCCGACCGTCCGCCGCAGGCGCGGCTGCTGCTGGGCACGCTGGCGTACGTCTGCGCCCGTCTGTGCGCGTGAGCCGGCGCTGCTCCCGCGCATCGCGAGGGGAGCGACGGGTTGTCGCGGGCCCCGGCGGCGCCTCAGCGCACGCCGGGCACCGCCGTCCGCCGGGCGCGGTCGAGGAGCGTACGCAGCACGGCCTCGGCGTGGGTCCACAGCACCGCGCCCCCGATGCCCGGCACGAGGTGCCGGACGGCTCCGGGGATCCGCAGTGCGAGCCCGGCTCCCTGGTCCGGTGAGTGGCCGGTGTCCTCGGCGCCGTACCACAGGTCCACCGGGATCGTGGTCGCGTCGTAGGGGATGCCCCACCGGCCCATGGCCGGCACGGTGTCCCGGGCGTAGCCCTGCGGGCCGGGCGCGAAGGCCTCCCGTAGCGCCTCCTGGTAGGCGGCGGCGAAGGCGGGCTCCTCGTAGACCGCGCGATCGCAGTCCGGGCTGCCGGCCCGCACCATGGGTCCACATGTCCTGAGGGGTGAACTTCGCCAAGAGCCGCTCCGCGGCGTCCGGGTCGTGTACGGCGAGGCGGACGAGCCGGGCCAGTTCGTCCGGGAGCCGGCCGGCGAACCGCGGGTCGGCGACCTCGTCGGCCCCGGAGACCACCGCCGGCGCGCCGATGACGTCGTGTGCGGCGCAGGCCAGGGCGAACGGCGCGCCCTGTGAGCTGCCGACCATGGCGGGCCGGTGCAGGCCGCGCCGGGCGGCGAACTCCCGGATGTCGGCGGCGAAGCCGGCGAAGGTGCGGCGGGGCTCGGGTGTGGAGGCTCCCAGGCCGGGCCGGTCCAGGCCGATCAGCCGGACCCCGAGCGCCGGGGCGGCCTCGGCGCCGAATCCCAGCCGCCGGCCGGTGGCCGCGCCCGGTGAGAGCAGTACCGGTGTGCCGTCCACCGGGCCCCACTCCGCCCAGCCCAGCAGCCGTCCGTCGGGGAGTCGTTCGGTGCCGGTGCGCGCCGGGGCGGCGATGCGTGGCGTCGTGATCCAAGGGTGCCGCACGGCCCGGAGACGGCATCGGCCTCCGTACCCGACAGGTGCGGGTACGAAGGCCGACGGCAGCCGGGGCGGGGTGCCCTGGAGGCGCGATCAGTCGATAAGGGCGTCAACGAACGCCTTCGGCTCGAACGGCGCCAGGTCGTCCGCGCCCTCGCCCAGCCCGACGAGCTTGACCGGGACGCCCAGTTCACGCTGGACGGCGACGATGATGCCGCCCTTGGCGGTGCCGTCGAGCTTGGTGAGCACCACGCCGGTGATGTCCACGACCTCGGCGAAGACCCGGGCCTGCACCAGGCCGTTCTGGCCGGTGGTGGCGTCCAGGACGAGGAGCACCTCGCCGACCGGGCCGTGCTTCTCGACGACCCGCTTGACCTTGCCGAGCTCGTCCATCAGACCGGTCTTGGTGTGCAGCCGGCCGGCGGTGTCGATCAGGACGACGTCGGCGGATTCGGCGATGCCCTCCTTCACGGCGTCGAAGGCGATGGAGGCCGGGTCGCCGCCCTCGGGTCCGCGGACCGTGCGGGCGCCGACCCGCTCGCCCCAGGTCTGCAGCTGGTCGGCGGCGGCGGCGCGGAAGGTGTCGGCGGCGCCGAGGACGACGGACTTGCCGTCGGCGACCAGGACGCGGGCGAGCTTGCCGGTGGTGGTGGTCTTGCCGGTGCCGTTGACGCCGACGACCATGACGACGCCGGGGATCTCGTCGCCGCCGTTGCCGATGCCGTTGGCGGTGTGCACGGTGCGGTCGAAGTCCGGGCCGATCAGGGTGAGCAGCTCCTCACGGAGCAGTTCGCGCAGGTCCTCGGGGGTGCGGGTGCCCAGGACCTTGACCCGCTCGCGCAGCCGGTCGACCAGCTCCTGGGTGGGGGCGACGCCGACGTCTGCGGTGAGCAGGGTGTCCTCGATCTCCTCCCAGGTCTCCTCGTCGAGGTGCTCGCGGGACAGCAGGGTCAGCAGGCCCTTGCCGAGGGTGTTCTGGGAGCGGGAGAGCCGGGCCCGCAGCCGGACCAGCCGCCCGGCGGTGGGCTCGGGCACCTCGATCGCGGGCGCGACGGGCGCCTCGGGCTCGGCGACCGGCGCCTCGACCTCGGCCTCGGGGGCCTCGGCGGTGGGCAGGGCGACTTCTTCGATGGTGCGACGGTCTTCGTCGCGGGGGGTCTCGGCCTCCTCGCCGACCTGCGGTTCGGCGGGGGGCGCGGTGACGGAGGGCTTGGGGGCAGCCGGCGGGGGCGGCGGCAGCTGCTTCTTCTTGCGGCCGCTGACGACGAGCCCGCTGATCGCGCCGAGCACGACCACGGCGATGACTACAGCAAGGATGACGAATTCCATAACCCTTCCAGTATCAGTCACGCCTTGCCGAGGGGGACCGCACGCGCCGAACCTGGATCATCGACATCCGGATTGAATCTGGATGTGTAGCATCCTGATTCACTCCCCGGGACCGCCCCGCGGAGCAATGGGAGGGAATCCGGATGTTTGATGTCCTGGTTTTGGGCGGCGGTTTCGCCGGCCTGTGGAGCGCCGCCGCGGCGACCCGGCTGCTGCGCGCGCACGCCACCGGGCCCGCGGCGCGCACCGTGGCGCTGCTCGCCCCGGACCCGGATCTGGTGCTGCGCCCCCGCCTCTACCAGGCCGATCCGGCCCGGATGCGGGTGCCGCTGGACCGGGTGCTGGGCCCGGTCGGGGTGCGGCGGATCGCCGCCCGCGCCGTCGCGGTCGACACCGCCCGGCGCCGGGTCACCGCCACCGCGGCCGACGGCGGCCGCACCGAGGTGGCCTACCGGCGCCTCGTCCTCGCCACCGGCAGCGCACTCGTCCGGCCCGAGCTGCCCGGCGCCGCGCTGCTGCACGACATCGACACCCTCCCGGCGGCCGTACGGCTGGCGGAGCATCTGCGGGCGCTGCCCGAGGCGCCGGACGGGCCGGGCCGCTGGACCGCGGTGGTGGCCGGCGCCGGCTTCACCGGGCTGGAGCTCGCCACCGAGCTGGTCGGCCGGCTGCGCGCCCTGGCGGCGCCGCACGGCGCGGCGCACGAGGTGCGGGTGGTGCTGGTCGAGCGGGCCGCGGTGGTCGGCGAGCACCTGGGCGCGGCGGCCCGGCCGGTGATCACCCGGGCGCTGGACGAGCTGGGCGTCGAGCGCCGCCTAGGCACCACGGTCACCGGCCTGGACGCGCGCTCGGTGCGGCTGTCGGACGGCAGCACCCTGCCGGCCCGTACGGCCGTGTGGACCGCGGGCATGCGGGCGAGCGCGCTGACCGCGCAGATCCCCGCGCCCCGGGACGCCCTGGGGCGGCTCGCCGTGGACGGCGCCCTGCGGGTGCGCGGTGTCGCGGGCGTCTACGCGGCCGGGGACACCGCGGCGGCCACCGACCAGGGCGGCCATCCGCTGCCGCAGAGCTGCCAGCACGCCACCCCGCTCGGCAAGGTGGCCGGCCACAACGCCGCGGCCGAGCTGCTCGGCCTGCCGCCGGTGGACTTCGCCCCCGACCCGTACGCGACCTGCCTGGATCTCGGCGAGGCCGGCGCGGTGGCCACCAGCGGCTGGGAGCGGACGCTGCGCGAGGGGCCCGAGGGCTTCGCCAAGGACCTCAAGCGCGCCATCAACGAGTCATGGATCTCACCGCCGGTCGACGATGCGCGGGAGCTGCTGCGGCGGGCCGACCACCGGGTCGGTCAGCGGCAGGCCCTCCCGGTTTCCGGCTGATCAAACCTGGTCAAAGGGGTCGGACTGGACCCTTTGACGAGCATGGGTCACACTCGTCCTCGTCAAGGGGTCCAACAGTGCACAGTGGCAGAAGTTGGATCAAAGTACGATGGTGGACGGCCGCGCAACGCGCGTAGAGTCCTGGCAATTGAATTCTGGCCGGGCATCACAGCCGCTGCCTGCACCTCCTGATTCGGGGGTGCCCCCAGATCCCCGCACGGAGATACCTGCACCCATGGACACCAGCACCACGTCCGCGTCCACTCCCGAGACCGAGGGCGCCGTCGAGACCCGCGGCATCGAGCCCGTTCCCGACCACGAGCGCCGGGGTCGGGTCCGCGAGCTCTTCCCCACCTGGGTCGCCGCCAACATCAGCGTGCTGTTGCTCACCATGGGTGCCTCCCTGGTGATCAACAACGGGCTGAACTTCTGGCAGGTCCTGATCGTGGCCGCCATCGCCTCCGCCGTCTCCTTCGGCATGGTCGGCCTGCTGTCGGTCTCCGGTAAGTGGGGCGGTGCCCCGGGCGCGATGCTCTCCCGTGCCGCCTTCGGCGTGCGGGGCAACTACTTCCCGGGCGCGATCCTGTGGGTCGCCCGCTTCGGCTGGGAGACGATCAACGCGGTCACCGGCGCCTACGCCATCCTGACCGTGCTGAACCTGGTGTTCGGCATCAAGCCGAACAACGTCCTGATCGTCGTCACGCTGCTCGGCTTCGTCGCCTGCACCTTCCTGGTGAGCGGTCTGGGCCGCAAGGCGCTGAACCTGTGCAACAAGTACTCGACGTACCTGTTCAGCGCGATCAGCGTGGTCGTCCTGGTCCACCTGATCGTCAAGATGCCGTGGAGCGACATCCTCTCCAAGTCGCCGGGCAGCGCCACCCTGATGATCGCGGGCATCGGCACCATCGCCGCCGGCGGCATCAGCTGGGTCCCCACCGGCCCGGACTTCGCGCGCTACCTGCCGCACTCCGCCTCGGGCAAGAAGATCGTCGGCACCACCATCTCCGGCGCGGCCCTGGTGCTGATCCCGATGGTGATCATGGGTGGCGTGATGGCTGTCGGCAACCCGTCGCTGGCCAACCAGAACACCGACCCGATGTCGTTCCTCGGCCAGGTCCTGCCGACCTGGATCGCGATTCCGTACCTGATCACCGCGCTGATCGGCATGATGCTGATCAACAGCCTGTCGATGTACTCCGCGGGCTTCACCGCCCAGACCATGGGCGTCAAGCTGCCGCGCGCCATGGCGGTCAGCATCAACGCCCTCATCAGCCTGGTCGGCGGCCTGTTCATGATGCTGGTGGCCAAGGACTTCATCGGCCAGTTCATCGCCTTCCTGACGCTGCTCGCGGTCTCCTTCTCCGCCTGGATCGGCGTCTACGGCATCGACATGGCGCGGCGCCGCAAGCTGGCCGTGCGCTATGACGCCGAGAGCCTGATGAACACCGGCCGCACCAGCCGCTACTGGTACGTCGGCGGCTTCTGCTGGCAGGCCATGACCGCCTGGTCGGTCGCGCTCGTCGCGGGCCTGTGCTTCACCAAGGTCCAGTGGTTCACCGGCCCGCTGGCCACCACCTGGATCGGCGAGAACGGCCTGGGCTGGGCGGCCACGATCGCCATCGCCGCGCTGGTCTTCGCCGTACTGCCGGCGCCGAAGGAGACCGACCCGGCGGACGCCGACGCACCGCGCTCCGAGGCCCGGCAGCCGGTCGAGGTGGGCTGACCCCGCCGCCACCGGGCCCTGCGCCGACGCGGCGGTCGGATCACACCCCTAGTGAACTGACGCCACGTCAGCTAACGTCCCCTTCGCCAACCGTTCTTGGCGAAGGGGACGTCAGCCATGTCCGCTGTACCCGTCACGGTCGTCCGCTTCAACCTCGTCGACCCCTCCCCCACACCCACCGCGCTCTCGGCCCGCTACCGCGCCGCCGTCGAGATGGCCGCCTTCGCCGACGACCGCGGTCTGACGATGGTCCAGACCGAGGAGCACCACGCCACCACCAACGGCTGGATGCCCTCGCCGCTCACCTTCGCGGGCGCCGTCTTCGGCGCCACCCGCCGCATCGGCGTGACCGTCTCCGCGCTGATCACCCCGCTGCACGACCCGCTGCGGCTGGCCGAGGACCTCGCCTCGCTCGACCTGCTCAGCGGCGGCCGGCTGACCACCGTCGCCGGCCTCGGCTACCGGCCCGAGGAGTACGCGGCGCACGGCAAGGACTGGCGGCGCCGGGGCGCGCTCCAGGACGAGGTACTGGCGACGCTGCTGTCCGCCTGGACCGGCGAACCGTTCACCTATCAGGGGCGTACGGTCCAGGTGACCCCGCGCCCGTACACCCGCCCGCACCCGACGCTGCTGATCGGCGGCAGCTCCCGCGCCGCGGCCCGGCGCGCCGCCCGCCTGGGGCTTCCGCTCTTCCCCAGCGCCCACCTCCCCGAGCTGGCGGCCTACTACCACCAGCAGCGCGCGGCCTTCGGCACCGACGGCTGGGTGCTGCAGCCGCCGGTGGACACCTCGCTGCTGCACCTGTCCGAGGACCCGGACCGCACGTGGGCCGAGTACGGCGGCCATCTGCTGCACGAGGCGCGGACGTACGCCTCCTGGCAGTCGGCCGGCACCCGCTCCGCGGTGCGCTCGACCGCGCGGGACGCCGAAGCGCTGCGCCAGGAGGGCGTCTACCGCGTCCTCACCCCTGACGAGTGCGTGAAACTGGCCCAGGAGACGGGCGCCCAGGGCTCGTTGATCCTGCACCCGCTGTGCGGCGGGATGCCCGTCGACGAGGGCTGGCGCTCGCTGCACCTGTTCGCCGAGCAGGTGCTGCCCCGCCTCGCGTGAGGCGGGGCGGGCGCGCCTCAGCCCTCGGGGTAGAAGACGAAGATCGTGCAGCCGGTCTCCGAGCGCGGAATGTGCCAGGAGCCCGCGGGCGCGTGGAGGAACGACCCCGCCTCATGGTCGCCGAAGCCGTCGTTGAACGTGCCCGAGACGACGAAGACCTCCTCCGGCCCCGGCTCGTGCACATCGATCCGTTCCCAGGCCGCTCCCGGATCGATCTGAAGTACCTGGGCCCTGGCCCCGTTGTCCCCCGTCCACAGGGGACGGATCCGGACCCCCGGGAACAGCTCCTCCACCGGTGCGTCGGCCACCGCCGACCACACATAACCGGCCATCTCCCGACCGCTGATCGCCTCGTCGTGCCGCGTGCTGTGCTGTGTCATGCCGTCAGCCTCGCGTGCCGGGCCCCTGGTCCCCCAGTGTCAGAAAAGACGTCCTCGGGTACTTTCCTGCCATGCTCCATGATCGCCCCGCCGATGCCCCCGAGGACGACCGCAGCGGCACGGCGCCGCACCGTGTGGTGGTCCTGGTCCATGCGCCCCAGGGGCCCTTCGAACTCGGCTGCGCCGCCGAGGTCTTCGGCACCCGCCGCGCCGGGCTGCCCGTCCACTACGACTTCACGGTGTGCACGGAGGTGCCCGGTCCGGTGCGGACGACGGCCGGCTACGACATGCTCGTCACCGAGGGGCTGGGCGCCCTGGAGACCGCCGACACGGTCGTCATCGCGGGCTGGATTCCGCAGGACGAGCCGCTGACGCCCGCCGTGCGCGAGGCCCTGCTCGGCGCGCGGCGCAACGGGGCCCGTCTGGTCACCATCTGCTCCGGCGTCTTCGCCCTGGCCCAGACCGGTCTGCTCGACGGCCGCCGGGCGACCACGCACTGGGCCCGCGCGGCCGAGCTGGCGGCCCGCTTCCCCCGGGTGCGGGTCGACCCGGGGGTGCTCTACATCGACCACGGCGACGTGGCCACCAGTGCCGGAGCCGCGGCCGGCGTCGACCTGTGTCTGCATCTCGTACGCAGCGACCACGGCGCCGCCCATGCCGCACGGATCGCCCGGCACATGGTCATGCCGCCGCACCGCGAGGGCGGTCAGGCCCAGTACGCGGCCCCCTCCCCGGGCGACCGGATCGATCCGGCGCTCGCCATGGACCGGTCGCTGGCCCCGCTGCTGGACTGGGTGGCCGGCCGGCTGCCCGAGCCGCTCTCGGTCGAGGACATGGCCGGTCGGCTGCGGGTTTCCTCGCGCACCCTGGCCCGCCGGTTCGCCGAACAGCTCGGTACCAGCCCCGGGCAGTGGCTGCTGGGCCGCCGGATCAACGCGGCCCGCACCCTGCTGGAGGAGACCGATCTGCCCGTCGAGGCGATCGCCGTACGGGTCGGGCTGTCCTCGGCGACCAACCTCCGCCGCCGCTTCCAGCAGGCCCTGCACACCACGCCGGCGGCGTACCGCAGGGCGTTCCGTACGACCGGCGCCGGCCCGGGCCAGGGTCCCGGTCCCGGTACAAAGACTGCTGCCCCGGGTCGCCTTGGGACCCGGGGCAGCAGCCAGTACTGAGGAGAAGGACTGGCGGGGGGTTAGCCCATCTCCTCCAACGCCTTGCCCTTGGTCTCCTTCACGAACTTCAGCACGAAGGGGATCGAGAGCAGGGCGAAGAATGTGTAGATCACGTACGTACCCGACAGGTTCCAGTCGGCCAGGCTCGGGAAGCTGGCGGTGATGGCCCAGTTGGCGATCCACTGCGCGGAGGCGGCGACGCCCAGCGCGGCGGCGCGGATCTTGTTCGGGAACATCTCGCCGAGGAAGACCCAGACCACGACGCCCCAGGAGAGGGCGAAGAAGAGCACGAAGACGTGGGCGGCGATCAGGGCCACGGTGCCTTCGGCGGCCGGCAGCGTACCGGCGGCGGTCTTGGCGGAGAAGGCCCAGGCCTCCAGCGCGAGCGCGATCGCCATACCGGCCGAGCCGATCAGTGCCAGCGGGCGGCGGCCGATCTTGTCGACGAAGATCATCGCGATGACGGTGCCGATGATGTTGATGATCGACGTGGTGAAGCTGTAGAAGAACGAGCTCTCGGGGTTGATGCCGACCGACTGCCACAGCGTCGAGGAGTAGTAGAACGCGACGTTGATGCCGACCAGCTGCTGGAAGACCGAGAGACCGATGCCGACCCAGACGATCGGCAGGAAGCCCTTCTTGCCGCCGAGCAGGTCCTTGAACGTGGACTTGTGCTCGCTGCGCATCGCCTGGTCGATCTCGGCGACCCGGGTGTCGAGGTTGACCGTGTGGCCCTCGACCTCGGCGAGCACCTCCTTGGCGCGCTCGACCTTGCCGACGGAGATCAGGTAGCGCGGCGACTCGGGGATCGCGAAGGAGAGCAGACCGTAGAGGACGGCCGGGACGACCATCACGCCGAGCATCCACTGCCAGGCCTCGAGGCCGGCGAGCGTGCCGCGCTGCTTGCCGTCGGCGAGGTTGAGGATGCCCCAGTTGACGAGCTGGGAGACGGCGATGCCGATGACGATCGCGGCCTGCTGGAACGAGCCGAGCCGGCCGCGGTAGGCGGACGGCGAGACCTCGGCGATGTAGGCCGGGCCGATGACCGAGGCCATACCGATCGCGAAGCCGCCGATGATCCGCCAGAAGGCGAGGTCCCAGAGGGAGAAGGGCAGGGCCGAACCGACGGCGCTGATGGTGAACAGCACCGAGGCGATCTGCATCACACGGATGCGGCCTATCCGGTCCGCGATCCGGCCGGCGGTGGCGGCGCCGATGGCGCAGCCGATCAGCGCGACGGCGATCACCTGGGCGAGTACGGCGGACCCGACGTCGTAGCGGCTGCGGATCGCCTCGACGGCACCGTTGATGACGGAACTGTCGTAGCCGAAGAGAAAGCCGCCCATCGCGGCAGCCGCGGTGATGAAGATGACATGGCCGAGGTGCTCGGGGTGGGCCTTACGGCCTTCCGGGACCGTCGGCTGCGCGGTGCTGGTCAACGTGAACTCCAGTGGCCCGGCTGCGCTGCCGGGCGTAGGGGGCTGGCCCTTCTAGTGGTGCATAGGTTGGGAGTACCCACCACTTGAAGGTAAAAGCAACGTTGCAGAGACTATGCCTTCAAGTTTCGAAGTCAATACCGCGTAATGATTTTGTTTCTCGGTTACCTGAGACGGCATTCGTTCAAGTTGTGAACTGATGGGGCGTCGGACACTCCGCGCGATCAAGGACGGGGATAAAAGGGGACATACCGGAGACCCGTCTCCGTGGTCAATGCAACCGCTGGCTGATCACCTTGGATACGCCGTCCCCTTGCATCGATACCCCGTAGAGCGCGTCCGCGACCTCCATCGTCCGCTTCTGATGCGTGATCACGATCAGCTGGGAGCTCTCCTGCAGCTCCTCCATGATCCGGATCAGCCGCTGCAGATTGGTGTCGTCCAGCGCCGCCTCGACCTCGTCCATCACATAGAACGGGCTGGGCCGGGCCTTGAAGATCGACACCAGCAGCGCCACCGCGGTCAGCGAGCGCTCCCCACCCGACAGCAGCGACAGCCGCTTGACCTTCTTGCCCGGAGGGCGCGCCTCGACCTCCACCCCGGTCGCCAGCATGTCGTCGGGATCGGTCAGCACCAGCCGCCCCTCGCCGCCCGGGAAGAGCCGGGAGAAGACGCCCTCGAACTCCCGCGCGGTGTCGTGGTACGCCTCGGTGAAGACCTGCTCCACCCGCTCGTCGACCTCCTTGATCACCTGCAGCAGGTCGGCCCGGGTCTTCTTCAAGTCTTCAAGCTGTTCGCTCAGGAACTGATGCCGCTCCTCCAGCGCCGCGAACTCCTCCAGCGCCAGCGGGTTCACCTTCCCGAGCTGCTGATACGCCCGCTCAGCCGCCTTGAGCCGCTTCTCCTGCTCGGCCCGCACGAAGGCCACCGGCTGGTTGCGGGGATGGCCGGGGTCCTCCGGCAGCACCTCGCCCTCGGCCGGCGGCGACGGCGGTACGGGCTGGTCGGGGCCGTACTCCGACACCAGCGCGGCCGGCTCCACCCCCAGCTCCTCCAGCGACCTGGTCTCCAGCTGCTCGATCCGCAGCCGCTTCTCCGCGCCCAGCACCTCGCCCCGGTGCACCGAGTCCGTCAGCTTGTCCAGCTCGCCCTTCAGCTCCCGGGCGGTGTTGCGCTCGGCCACCAGCGCCTGCTCCCGCTCGGCCTTGGCCCGCTCCGCGGCGCCCCGCTCGGCATCGGCCCGTACGACCGACACCTCGACGTGCGCCAGCAGCTGCCGGGCCCCGGAGGCGACCGCCCCGGCCACCTCCGCCTCGTGGCGCAGCCGGGCGCGCCGCCGTTCGGCCCGCGCCCGCGCCTCGCGCTCGGCGCGCGCCCCCCGGTCCAGCGCATCCGCGCGTCCCGCCAGCGCCTTCACCCGCTCCTCGTGCGTACGCGCCTGCAGACGGGCCTCCATCTCGGTCTGCCGCGCATTGGCCCCGTCGGCCGCCAGCCGGTCCCGTACGGAGGTGTCGGGCTCCTCGTCGCCGGCGCCCGGCTCCTCCTCGGCCACCGCCAGCCGCTCGGCCAGCTCCTCGGCCTCCTCAGTGGCCCGCGCCAGCGCCTCCTGCGCCCTGGCGGCCGCCGCGGCGGAGCGCTCGGCCTCGCCCGCGGCGGCCCGCGCCTGCCCGCCGAGCCGCCCCAGGTCCCCGGCGACCTTCGACTTCTCCCGGTCCGCCGCCCGCCGCCGCTCGGCCAACTCCTCGACCAGCGCGGCGCTCTCCGTACGACGCTCCGCCGCCGCCCGCTGCGCCTCGGCCAGCTCCTCGCAGCGCGCCGCCAGCTCCTCCAGCTCGGCCGCCGCCTCGTCGACGGACGCCTGCACCTCCAGCAGACTCGGCGCACCGGCGGAGCCGCCCTGCGCGAAGTGCGCCCCGAGCAGATCGCCCTCACCGGTCACGGCCACCACTTCCGGCCGCGCGGCCACCAGGTCCTCGGCGTCCTCCAGCGTCCCGACGACCACGACATCCCGCAGCAGCCGGGCCACCGCAAAGGCCAACTCCGGTGGCCCCTGGATCAGTTCACCGGCCGGTACGGGCGCGGAGCGGGGGCCGGGAACACGGTGTACGGCAGTCTCGGAGGCACCACCAGCACCACCAGCACCATGAGCCCCACCAGCCCCAGCGCTCCCGGCCCTCGCCGACACCGCCACGGCCTCGACGGCCTCGACCGCCTCTACGGCCTCCGTGGGCGCCCCCTCCTCCACGGCCCGCGCGGGCCCGGGCACCAGCCCGGTGGCGCTCCCGCCGCGGCTGTCGCCGTCCCCCAGCAGCATCGCCGCGCGCCCCGCGTCCTGCTTGCGCAGCAGCCGGATGGCGTCGGCGGCGGTGGCCGGTCCGTCGACGGCGACGGCGTCGGCGGCCGCTCCGAGCGCGGCCGCGACCGGGATCTCGAAGCCGGGGGTGACGGTCAGCAGCTCCGCGGCCGGGCCGAGCAGCCCCCCGAGGTGGTCGGCCGCGGCCAGCAGGGCCCCCGTGCCGTCCTTGCGGCGCAGCCCGAGAGCCAGTGCGTCGTGCCGGGCGGCGGTCGCGGCGCGCCTGCGCTCAGCGGCGGTCAGCGCCTCCCGTGCGGCGGTCAGCGCGGCCTCCGCCTCCGCCAGCTCCCGACGGGCCGCGTCATGCCCCGCCGCGCTCTCCTCGTCGTCCGCGTCCAGCCCCTCGACCTCGGCCTTGAGCTGCTCGTACTCCTCCTGGGCGGCGGCCGCCCGCTCACGGGCACCGTCCCGGGCCTCGGCCAGCCGCCCGATCTCCGCCTGCGCGGAGGCGGCCCGACCGCGGGCGGCGGTGACCTGTCCGCTCAGCCGGGCCAGGCCCTCGCGCCGGTCGGCGATGGCCCGCGCCGCGTCCCGCAGCCGCCGCTCCTCGTCCGCCAACTGCCGCTCCAGCCCGGCGCGGTGTTCGACGGTGTCCTCCAGCGCCCGGCTCGCGGCCTCCAGCGCGGCCGCCAACTCCGCCTCCTGCTCGCGGATCCGGGCCGCCTCGCGCTCCATGTCCTCCGGGTCGCGCCCGCGCCGCTCCTCCGGCGGGGCCGCCGTGGCGCTCTTGACCCGCGCCTCGGCCAGCGAGATCGTGCCGCGCACCCGCTCCGCGAGCTGCGACAGCTCGTACCAGGTCTGCTGCGCGCGCTGCACCTGCGGGCTGAGCGTACGGACCTCCTCCTCCAGCGCGGCCTCCCGCTGCTGGGCGGTGCGCAGCCGCTCCTCGGCGGCCTGCTTGCGCTCCTTGAGGGCCGCCTCGTCCGCGATCTCGGCGCGCAGCGCCCGGCGCAGGGTGACGAGATCGTCGGCGAGCAGCCGCAGCCGCGCGTCGCGCAGATCGGCCTGGATGACGGCGGCGCGCCGGGCCACCGCGGCCTGCCGCCCCAGCGGTTTGAGCTGGCGGCGCAGCTCGTCGGTCAGGTCCTGGACGCGGGCGAGGTTGGCCTTCATCGCGTCCAGCTTCCGCAGCGCCTTCTCCTTGCGCTTGCGGTGCTTGAGGACACCGGCCGCCTCCTCGATGAAGGCGCGCCGGCCCATCGGGTCGGCGTGCAGCACCGAGTCCAGCTGCCCCTGTCCGACGATGACGTGCATCTCCCGGCCGATGCCGGAATCGGAGAGCAGTTCCTGGATGTCGAGCAGCCGGCAGGTGTCCCCGTTGATCTGGTACTCGCTGCCGCCGTTGCGGAACATGATCCGGGTGATGGTGACTTCGGCGTACTCGATCGGCAGTGCACCGTCGGAGTTGTCGATGGTCAGCGAGACCTCGGCGCGGCCGAGCGGCGGCCGCCCGGTCGTCCCGGCGAAGATGACGTCCTCCATCTTCCCGCCGCGCAGCGACTTGGCGCCCTGCTCGCCCATGACCCACGACAGCGCGTCCACGACGTTGGACTTGCCGGAACCGTTGGGGCCCACGACGCAGGTGATGCCCGGCTCGAACCGGAGCGTCGTGGCGGAGGCGAAGGACTTGAAGCCTCGCAGGGTCAGACTCTTGAGATGCACGCCGTTGGACTCTACCGGCCCCCTCTCGGCGGGCGGCCCCAACATTCCGCAGCCGGTCGCCGACGCCCTACGACCCCCGGGTATCCGCGCCGTTCATTTTCGGTTTCATCAAGGAAAGCGCAGGGCACATCATGCGGTAAGGGAGGGGCGGCACGGCCGAAACGGCATCTGGTCACGCGAGCGAAGTGCCGGAAGACGAGCCGGGAAACGACGAAGGGACGCCGAAGCGTCCCTTGCAGATCTTGAAGAGAGCGGTGCCTCAAGCGGCTGGCGAGCAGCCCTACCGGCCCTGGGGTTGGGGTCAGGTGAGCGCGGGCTCCGCCTGGGGTACGTCGATGTCGAGCATCGAGTCGTCGCGACGTGCGGCAGCGGACAGCATGTCGTTCTCGGCCTGCATCCGGATAAGCTCGGATTCGAGGTCTTGAACGCGCTGCTGAAGCCGTCGCATCTCGGAGAGGACTCGGGGGTCGGAGCCGCCGACGTAACCGAGAAGCGCCTTTGCCATGATGGATGGTCCTCCACAATGAGTGACCGACCGAAGCGGTGTGGGTCGTGAGGGATTCGCACCCGCGGTGCTTGTCATTCTCTGGTGTACTCAATGCCAAACAGCTAAGGTGCGCGGGGATTCCAGAGTCTCACCAAACGGTTTGACGGTCAACACGATCACGCCCCGTATCCTCGGGCACCTGAGAGTGCGCGGCCGCGAGGGCTCTGCGCCGACTCCCCAGAAAGGTCCCGCGGGGGCGTGGAGATCATCCGTACAGCGGCAGCCTTGCACGGGTCGGCCGAGTTGGCAACCACCAGGCCTTATCTCCCGTAAGCAGCTGACAAAGACACACCGGCAAGATCGCCTGTGAGGGCCCCGCGGAGGGCCGCGGAGGGCCCTGTCAGCGGATCTCGAAGCCGTCGTAGCCGCCCCGGGGCGTGTCCCAGATCTCAGTGACTCCGTCGACCCGCCCGGGCGTGTCTCCGGTGCGCAGCCACTCCAGCAACTGATCGCAGTGGTCCTTCGGCCCCTCGGCGACCACCTGGACGCGGCCGTCGCCGAGATTGACCGCGAATCCGGCGAGTTCGCCGATGCGAAGTGCGTTGGCGCGGGTGAACCAGCGGAACCCGACGCCCTGGACCTGACCACGCACCCACGCGGTCACACGGACAGCTTCGTTCATGTGTGCACGTTAACCGGCCAATTGCTCAGCGGGCACGTTGCCCCCTTGCGCCATGGCGTACAGTCCCCCGACAACGAGACTCACCCGTTCGGGTGAGTCGTCTTGACGTCTAGGAAGGCTCTGCGGCGGTAGCCGCCCCAGTGGAGCCGGTGCTTGCACCGGGGGAAAGGAAGACAGCGGATGGGCCGCCATCGACGCTCTGCTCCCCATACGCCCGAAGCCCCGGCTGCGGGGCTTGTTGACGCACCGACAGCTGTCCGGCACGACGCGCCGGCCCCCGCGGCGCGGCACCGCTCGCACCGCGCCGCGCGCGGCCGCGGCCTGGCGCCCGTACGCACCGGACTGCTCGGCGCCTCCGCCGCGGTGGCGATGGGAGCCGTGGCGGTCGCCTCCGGACTGATCCCCGGCGGCGGCCAGTTCGACGGCGAGAGCGGTGACGGCCGGGGCGACCGGGTCCGTGCCGGCACCCTGCCGGAGACCACCGCGCCGATGGGCGGCCTCTCCCAGACCCCGACCGACCGCGCCACCGACACGGCGAGCCGCGGCGGCGCCCGGCCCACCGCCCCGCGCAGCGACCGCCCCTCCTCCCCCATGACGCCGTCCACGTCACCCTCGCCGCAGCGGCCGACCAAATCCCCCACCCGGGAGACCGGTTCGCGGCCCTCCGCCGAGCCCACCGAGCGCCCGTCCTCCAGCGCGCCCCAGCGCACCGCGGCCCCGTCGAAGACCCCCGACGCGCAGAGCTCCGCCCAGGCCCAGGTCCTGGCGCTGGTCAACCAGGAACGCGCCCAGGCCGGCTGCTCGCCGGTGACCGCGGACGAGGAATTGACGGGGCTGGCACAGCGGTTCAGTGACGACATGGCCGAGCGCGGGTTCTTCGACCACACCGACCCGGACGGCCACACGCCCTGGGACCGCGCCCGCGCGGACGGCATCGACGACCTCGGCGGCGAGAACATCGCCCGCGGCCAGGCCAACGCCCAGTCCGTCATGGACTCCTGGATGGACAGCCCCGGCCACCGCGCCAACATCCTCAACTGCGAGTACAAGACCCTCGGCGTCGGCGTCCACTTCGGCCCGGGCGGCCCGTGGTGGACCCAGGACTTCGGCTTCTGATCCCGGCGCCCGCACGCGGCGCGGGCGTCCTCACCGCTGTCGCGGAATCTCCCGGGCGCTCGGCCGGAGTGTCCCTCGAACGGCCGTGCCGGTGGGTAAGGGCGCGGGCAACAGCTTGATCATCGGATGCTTCACCGGCTCAGGGCTGCGGCTGGTCGATCGGCCAGCCGCGCTTCGCGGACAGCCGCGAGACCCTTTCGGCCAGTCCGTCCGGTACGGCCACGCCCATCCGGCGAGCGGCGCCGAGGCGGTGCCTGACGAGCCCGAGGATCCAGTCCAGCTGGTCGTCGCTGCGCGACGCGTACTCCTCAAGCGCCTCCTGCATGAGCTGCTGCCGGTCGATGCTCGCGGCGTCCTCTGTCATGGGCGCTGAACTTACCCGGCCCCCTCCGCCGCGGTACATCCACGGCGGGCAGGAGTTATCCGACTGCTACGTTCAGCCGGCCCGCGGCGGGCGCTGGCAGCGGGGGCAGAAGTAGCTGGAGCGGTTCATCCAGGCGCGGCGGCGGATGGGGGTGCCGCAACGGCGGCAGGGTTCGTCCTCGCGGCCGTAGGCGTCCAGGGAGCGGTCGAAGTACCCGGACTCGCCGTTGACGTTCACATAGAGGCTGTCGAAGCTGGTGCCGCCGACGGCGAGCGCGGCGTTCATCACGTCCCGTACGTGGCCGAGCAGCTCGGCGGTGCGCGGGCGGGTGAAGGTGGCGGTCGGCCGGTCGTAGTGGAGGCGGCTTCGCCACAGCGCCTCGTCGGCGTAGATGTTGCCGACGCCGCTGATCAGGGTCTGGTCCAGCAGGGCCCGCTTGATGGTGGTCCGGCGGCGGCGCAGCGCGTCGTGGAAGGCGGTGTCGTCGAAGGCCGGGTCGAGCGGGTCACGGGCGATGTGGGCGATGGCGTCGGGGAGCTGCTCGGCGTCGCCGGGGACGGTGTCGTGCAGCGAGAGGCCGCCGAAGGTGCGCTGGTCGACGAAGCGGAGCTCGGTGCCGAGGTCGTCGGCGAAGCGGACGCGGATGCGCAGGTGCTTCTCGTCGGGGGCGTCGTGCGGCTGGACCAGCAGCTGGCCGCTCATGCCGAGGTGGGCGAGGATCGCCAGGCCGTGGGTGACCGACGGTGTGACGTGGGGCGCGAGGCCTTCGGCGGCGGTCTGTGCGGCGGGGCCGCCGCCGGTCACCGGGAGCCAGAGGTACTTGCCGCGCCGGCGGGCCGTGCCTGTGCGCAGTCCCTCAAGCCGGGCCGCGAAGTCGGCCGCACCGGCCGTGTGCCGGCGGATCGCGCGGGGGTGGCGCACCTCGACGGTGTCGATCGTGCGCCCGCTGACCCAGCGCTCCAGTCCGCGGCGTACGACCTCGACCTCGGGCAGTTCGGGCACGGGGGCTCCTTGGGAAAGACTTCTGACCCCGTCCGGGGCGACGCTCGGCCGCCCCGGACGGGGTCAGAAACGGTGGTTCAGCGTGCCGACGACGGGCTGTCGCCGGTGGCCGGAGCCGCAGGAGGCTGTGCGGCGGTGGCCGCTCCAGTGGAGCCGGTGCTTGCACCGGGGGCTTCCTGCGACACGTCGTCGCCGGAAGCCGCCGCCTTGGCCGCCTCGTCCGCCGCGGCGCGGATCGCGCGCCATGCGGACTCGGCCGCCTGCTGCTCGGCCTCCTTCTTGCTGCGGCCGGTGCCGGTGCCGTACGAGACACCACCGACGCGGGCGGCAGCAGTAAAGGTCTTCTCGTGGTCCGGACCGGTCTCGGTGACCAGGTACTCCGGGACGCCGAGGCCTTCGGTCGCGGTGAGTTCCTGGAGGCTGGTCTTCCAGTCCAGGCCCGCGCCCAGGCTGGAGGACTTCTCGATGAGCGGGTCGAAGAGCCGGTGCACCAGCTCGCCGGCCGCGTCGAGGCCCTGGTCGAGATAGACCGCGCCGATCACCGCTTCGAGGGTGTCGGCGAGGATGGACGCCTTGTCCCTGCCGCCCGTGCCCTCTTCGCCCCGGCCGAGGCGGATGAAGGCGCCGAGGTCGAGGCCGCGGCCCACCTCGGCAAGCGCACGCGAGTTGACCACCGCGGCCCGGAGCTTGGCCAGCTGGCCCTCCGGCAGGTCGGGGTGGATGCGGTACAGCGTGTCGGTGACCACCAGGCCGAGCACCGAATCCCCGAGGAATTCGAGCCGCTCGTTGGTGGGCAGACCGCCGTTCTCGTATGCGTACGAGCGGTGCGTCAGCGCACGCACCAGAAGGGCGGACTCGAGCTTGTACCCGAGCCGCCCTTCCAGAAGCGTGTGGGACGAGGCCGTGTCCGCCGGAGTCGGTTCATCCCCGCGTGAGCGGGATGTCGATGTGGCGTCTGACATAGAGCCTGTCACCAGCCGCTCAGACCTCGAGGACCTGGCGCTTGTTGTAGGTGCCGCAAGCGGGGCACGCGATGTGCTGCAGCTTGGGCTCGTGGCAGCGCTCGCACGCCACCAGGGTGGGGACCGCAGCCTTCCACTGCGACCGGCGGTGGCGCGTGTTGCTGCGCGACATCTTCCGCTTCGGAACAGCCACGGCTACTTCTCCTGCTTCTCGTCGACGCCCGCTTCGGCGCCGCCCATGTTGTCCTTCTCGCCGTCCTTGACGGTCCCGGCGAGTCCCTGCAGTGCCGCCCAACGGATGTCGACGGCGTCGTGGTGGTGGTCCGGGTCGTCCGCCAGCCGCGCTCCGCAATCGGAGCACAGGCCCGGGCAGTCGTCCTGGCACACCGGCTGCATCGGCAGTGCAAGCACCACCGCGTCCCGCAGCACGGGTTCGAGGTCGAACAGGTCGTCCTCGAGGAAGAGGGTGTCCTCCTCGTCCTCGGCGTCGTCGCCGGCGTCCTTGTCGTGGACCCTGGCATCGGCGTCGGGGTAGGCGAACATCTCCTGGAAGTCGCTGTCGAGCTCTCGCTCCAGCGGCTCCAGACACCTTACGCACTCCCCCTTGACGGTTGCACGGGCGGTACCTGTGACAAGCACCCCGTCCATGACCGACTCCAGGCGGAGGTCGAGCTCGACCGGTGCGCCCTGGGGCACGCCGATCACCTCGTTGCCGAGGTCCCGGGGGGCCTCGACGGAGCGGGAGACCCTCTTGAGCGCACCGGGCCGCCGGCCCAGCTCACGTGTGTCGAACACGAGAGGGGAGCGGTGGTCGAGGCGGGCGTTGATGGCTTCCTGCTTTCTTGGGGGTTTTCGGACCGCCCGTATTCCATCGCGGGAATTCGGGCAGCCGAGATCGCGGACATACGCGCGACCGAAGAGCCAGGATACTGGACGGGCCCCGATAGGCCCAATCCGCTCCCGGCCGGACCGGTCCGGCAGCCAGGGCGCCTACTGGCGCCCCTCCTCGTACTGCCGCAGCTGATCGAGGTTGATCATGCTGGTGTCGAAGAGGCTGGTCTCGTCCAGGGCGCCGGGCTGCGCGGCCTGGCCGTGCGGGGCGTGCTGGGGCTGCGGGGGCACCTGCTGCTGGAGGTAGGCGTTCGGGTCGTAGCCCTGCTGCTGCCAGTCGTAGCCGTACGCGCCGGGGTGCTGGGCGTCCTGGGAGTAGGCGACGTCATGGGGCTGCTGGTAGCCGTAGACGTCCTGCTGCTGGTAGGCCGCCGGGTCCGGGTAGTAGCCCTGCTGCTGGGGCTGGAGCGGCTGCTGGTGCTCCTGGGGCTGCTGCTGGGGCTGCTGCGGCAGCTGGGGCGGCTGCGGGTCCTGGTCGGCGCCGATGCCCGCCAGCCCGGCCAGGTACTCGGCGTCGGCCTGCGGCCGGGCGGAGTGCGGATCGTCGCCCTGCGCCGCCAGGTGTGCGCCCAGTTCGTCGATCGCCCGGGCGCCCTGGAGCTTGTCGCGGCCCCGGCCCACCGCTTCCAGCGTCTTGCTCAGCACGGCCTGGAACGCCCCGAACTTGGCGTCCACGTACACGTCGGCGCGCTGCCTGAGGGTCTCCGGGTCGGCGCTGCGCTCGGGGGCCTCGGTGCCGTCCTCGTCCGGGTACCCCTGGTCGTCCAGGCCGTTGCCGAGGCCGAGCAGCTTCTCGCGACCGCGGTCGACCGATCCGATGGTCTTGGTGAGCACGACCTCGAAGTTGGCGAGCTTGCTGTCGACGTAGTCGTCGGCCTCGGCGCGGATCTCCTCCGCCTCCCGGCGGGCCTCCGCCAGGATCCGGTCCGCCTCGTCCTGGGACTGCCGGGCGACCTCGGTGTCGGAGATCAGCGAACCGCGCTGGGCGTGCGCGGACTCGATGATCCGCTCCGCCTCGGCGCGCGCCTGCTCGACCATCTGCTCGCGCCCGCCGAGCAGCTCCTGGGCCTGTGCGAGGGAGCCGGGCAGCGCCGCGCGCACCTCCTCCAGCATGGCGAGCAGCTCGGCGCGGTTGACCACGCACGATGCCGACATGGGCATGGACCGGGCGCCGGCGACGGTCGCGACGATGTCGTCGAGCTTCTTCTGCACGTCCACCTTGGACTCGCCACTCTCTGGGGGTTGGAACGACGGAACGGGTCGACTGTACGTCCACGGGGCCTGCACCCGACACCAACTGACGGTCCATCAGCCAAGCGTCGCGGGCGGGTTCCGGGGGCGGGGTCAGTCCTTGTTGCGCAGCCGCTCGGTGAGGGCTTCGAGGACGAACGAGGGGACCAGGTGGGAGACGTCACCGCCCCAGGCGGCGACCTCCTTGACGAGGCTGGAGGACAGGAAGCTGTAGGTGGGGTTGGTGGGCACGAAGAGCGTCTCCACCCCCGACAGGCCGTTGTTCATCTGGGCCATCTGCAGCTCGTAGTCGAAGTCGCTGACGGCGCGCAGTCCCTTGACGATCGCGGGGATGTCGCGCTGCTTGCAGAAGTCGACGAGCAGGCCGTGGAAGGACTCGACCTCGACGTTGCCGTACTCGGCGGTGGCCCGGCGGATCAGGTCGATCCGCTCGTCGACCGTGAACAGCCCCTTCTTGGACTGGTTGATCATCACGGCGACATGGACGACGTCGTACAGCTTGGAGGCACGGGCGATGATGTCCAGGTGCCCGTTGGTGATGGGGTCGAACGACCCCGGACAGACGGCGCGGCGCAACTCGGGTTCCTCGCTCTCCGATCCGGTCATGACACGCTTGTTGACGTCGATTCGGCGGACGTCGAAGCGGCGCGACCGTACCAAAGCGTCCCCTCGCCGTAGCGACGGGCCTTGATCGCTTCGAATCCGTCCGGCCATGGGAACGTGCCGCCTCGGGTGCTGCGTTCCACGGTGACGAGTGCCTGCTCGGTCAGCCACCCCTGACCACGGAGTGTGAGCAGGATCTCGCGCAGCTCCTGGTCGGTCACCGCGTAGGGCGGGTCCAGGAAGACGATGTCGTACGGGTCGCCCGGGGCCGGTGCGGCGGCGGTCTGCTCGGCCTTGCCGGCCCGGACCTCGGCGCCCGGGAGGCCCACCGTGCGGACGTTGTCGCGGATGGTGCGCACGGCGCGGGCGTCGGCCTCGACCAGCAGGACATGGGCGGCGCCGCGGGAGAGCGCCTCCAGCCCGACCGCCCCGGAACCGCCGTAGAGATCGAGCACCCGGGCGCCGGCCAGCGGTCCGTCGAGCGACTCCCAGGTGGAGAACATGCCCTCGCGCGCCCGGTCGGAGGTCGGGCGGGTGCCGTTGCCGGGGGGTACGGCCAGGCGGCGGCCGCCGGCCGTACCGGCGATCACGCGGGTCATGGGCCCGTCCTTACGTTGCGCGTGGTCGGTGTGGAGTGCTGGTGGGAGCCGGTCGGGCTCCGCTCCTCCACGATATTCCGTCGACCGACGGCGAGCGGCCGTCCAAGGGGCCGCGCGAGCGCCCGGGGCCGTGATCGATCTCACGGCCGAGCGGCACGGGAGCTCCCCGTCCCGCGCCCGGCGCCGGGCCGGCCGGCGCTCCCCCGCTCGTCGCGCGACCCCTCAGCCCTTGTCCAGATACTGCTCCCGCTCCTCGTCCAGCAGGGCGGACAGCGCGATCCTCAGCTCCGGATAGCCGGTCAGCTCCGGATCCGCCGTGACCAGCGCCGTGGCCTCCTCGCGGGCGGACGCGATGATCTCCTCGTCGTCGATGACCGTGAGCATCCGCAGCGAGGAGCGGACGCCGGACTGCGCCTGTCCGAGGACGTCGCCCTCGCGTCGCTGTTCGAGGTCGATGCGGGAGAGTTCGAAGCCGTCGAGGGTGGCGGCCACGGCGGCCAGCCGGGCCCGGGCGGGGCTGGCCTCGGGCATCTCGCTGACCAGCAGGCACAGTCCGGGCGCCGAGCCGCGGCCGACCCGGCCGCGCAGCTGGTGCAGCTGGGAGACGCCGAAGCGGTCCGCGTCCATGATCACCATGGCGGTGGCGTTCGGGACGTTCACCCCGACCTCGATGACCGTCGTCGCGACCAGCACGTCCAGCTCGCCGGCGGCGAAGGACCGCATCACCTCGTCCTTGTCGTCCGGCGCCATCCGGCCGTGCAGCACCGCCACCCGCAGGCCGTCGAGCGGTCCCTCGGCGAGCTGCTCGGCGATGTCGAGCACCGCGAGCGGCGGGCGCTTCTCCTCCGCGTCCTCCGGTGAACTCGCCTTGGCGGCGGCCGCCTTGGAGCCGGACCCGGCCTTCTTGGTGCCCTTGGGCGCCTCCTCCTCGTCGTCGCCGATCCGCGGGCACACCACATAGCCCTGGTGCCCGGCGGCCACCTCCTCGCGGACCCGCTCCCAGGCGCGGGCGAGGAAATGCGGCTTGTCCTTGGCGGGCACCACATGGCTGGCGATCGGCGAGCGGCCGGCGGGGAGTTGGTCCAGGACGGAGGTCTCCAGATCACCGAAGACGGTCATGGCGACCGTGCGCGGAATGGGAGTGGCCGTCATGACCAGCAGGTGCGGCGGCTGCTTGCCCTTGCCGCGCAGCGCGTCGCGCTGTTCGACACCGAAGCGGTGCTGTTCGTCGACGACCACCAGACCCAGGTCGTGGAACTGCACCTTGTCCTCGATCAGGGCATGGGTGCCGACGACGATCCCGGCCTCGCCGGTGACCAGATCGAGCAGCGCCTGGCGGCGGGCCGCGGCCCCCATGGAGCCGGTCAGCAGCACCACCTTCGTCCCCTGTTCGGCCCCGCCCAGCATGCCGCCCTCGGCCAGCTCGCCCATCATCTCGGTGATGGAGCGGTGGTGCTGCTGGGCCAGCACCTCGGTCGGCGCGAGCATCGCGGCCTGGCCGCCGCTGTCGACCACCCCGAGCATGGCGCGCAGCGCGACCATGGTGTTGTGCGTGACGGTGAAGTGGTCGGTCACATAGGCGTGGTCGGGGTGCGCGACGCTGATGCACTGGACGGGCTTGCGGCCGACGTGCTCGATGGCCTGGATGGTGCGGCGGAAGCCGTCGGTGGCTCCCTCTTCCGGCAGCGCCAGGTGGACCTCGCCGGCGCCCTCGCCCGCAGCGCGCACCTGCGCACGGCCGCCCAGGGAACGCACCAGCCAGGCGAGGTCGTCGGCCAGCGGGCCGGGCAGGGCACGCAGGACGATGTCGGCGCCCGCGGGCCGTCCGGCGGCGTCCAGCAGGCCCCGTACCACCGCCTGCCGCTCCTTGAGCGGCGCGTTCCGATAGGCGTCCGGGACCCGGCCCCCGTTGTCGGCCAGCGACCTGCCCAGCGCGTACGGATCGAGCGGCCGCTCCCCGCCGCTCTCCAGGTCCACCGGCACGGCCGCCGGGACGGACCACTTCGGTTGCCCGTCGGCGCGCAGCAGATCGGCACGCAGCTCGCGCGTCGTCAGCACCTGCTCCTGCGTGCCGCGGGCCGCGACGATCCACAGGTGCTCGTCGTCGCACTCGACGGCGCTGCCGTCCGACAGCACCAGCCGCCACACCTCCCGCTTCCCCTGGGGGAAGACGCCGTCCACCACGGCGATCTCGCCGCTGGGCACGACCACCTCCGTGCCGACGGCCATCTCCCCCATGGGCCGAAAGCCGCGCGGCGTCAGCACCAGGGCGTCCAGCGGCTGCGCCTTGCCGGAGCCCACCTCGCCCTGGAGGAGGCGGTGCATGGGGTGTTCGGTCGCCAGGTCGTCGAAGATCTCCCGGCTGACCTTCTGCTGGCCGTCGGTGAGGGTGAACGGCAGCTTGGCGTCGAAGGCGTCGAGGATGCCGCCCTTGACCATCTTGCGTGCCACCGCGGGGAGTTGGGTGTCGGCGAGCCGGCGGCGGGCGAGGGCGACCTGCATCACGAACGCCTCGTCCCACTTCAGCCGGGCCCGCGCGTCGGCGATGTCGGCCTTGCTCCCCGGCCGGTGGATCTTGAGCAGTGCCTCGGTGAGCGGGACCAGCGCGCGCCCCTCGCGCAGCACCTCGGGCAGCGGATCGACGGCGTCCTGTGCGCTGGGCAGCACCGCGTCGACCGCCTTGGCGATCTTCCAGGACGCCATCTGCTGGCAGGCCGGGTAGATCGGCATCAGCTGATGGGCGAAGGCGCTGGCCGCGTCGGCTCCGTCGCCGGCGTCGCGGTCGAGGAGCTCGTACTCGGGGTGGGCGAGCTGCAGTTTGCGGTTGAAGACCGACACCTTGCCGGCGAACATCGCGCGCCGCCCCGGCAGCAGCTCCTTGTGCGGCTTGTGGATGCCCTTTCCGAAGAAGACCAGCTGGAGCCGGCCGCTGCCGTCCGTGAGCGTCACTTCGAGGCGCTGCCCCCGGCCGGCGTTGAATTTCAGCACCCGGGAATCCGCGACCTGCGCGACGACCGTGACGTGTTCGTCCAGCGGGAGGTCCGCGAGGCGGGTCAGCTCACCGCGCTCGGCGTAGCGGCGCGGGTAGTGGTGCAACAGGTCGCCGACCGTATGCAGGTCGAGCTGCTCGGCCAGCACCTTCGCGGTGGTGCCGCCGAGGATCTTCTTCAGGGGTTCGTCGAGCGCAGCCACGCGTCTATTGCACACCACGCCTCTGACAATCGCGGCTCACCCACCGGCACGGGGCGCTCACTCCACGCCGATGAGCAGCGGCGCGGCGTGCTGGCCGCCCTCGTAGACGACCGTGTCCACGGCCAGATGCCGCTCGCGCACATGCCGCTCCAGCCGCTCGGCGAGGGAGTCGGGTGCGTCGGCGCCCAGAACCAGGGTCACCAGTTCCCCGCCGGCCGACAGCATCCGGTCCAGGACGGTCGTCGCGGTGCGGGTGAGGTCGGAGCCGATCACCGCGACATCGCCGTCGATCAGGCCCAGGACGTCCCCGGCCTGGCAGACCCCGGCCATCGTCCACGACTGCCGCTCGGCGAGGGCCAGCTCGGCGTAGCGGGTGGCGCCCGCGGCCGAGGTCATCGCGACCACGTCCTCGTCGAAGCTGCGGCCCGGCTCGTGCACGGCCAGCGCCGCGAGGCCCTGGACGGCGGCGCGGGTGGGGATCAGCGCGACCCGTACGCCCTCGGTGCGGGCCTGTTCGGCGGCGGCCGCCGCGGTGTGCCGCAGTTCGGGGTCGTTGGGCAGCAGCATCACCTCGCGGGCGTGCGCCTGCCGGATCGCCTGCACCAGTTCACCGCTGGCGGGCGGCTCCCCGGGACGTACGGAGACCGGTGTGGCGCCGGCCTGCGCGCACAGTCCGGCCAGTCCGTCGCCCGGCACCACCGACACCACGGCCCGGGCCGCCATCGCCGGCTCCTTGGCGCGGCCGGCGCCGCCGAAGTGGGTGATGCGGATCCGGTACGGCCGGCCCGCGTCGATGCCGGCCTCCACGGCCGCGCCCGCGTCGTCGACGTGGACATGGACGTTCCACAGGCCGTCCCCGCCGACCACCACCAGGGAGTCGCCGAGGCCGTCGAGGCGGGTGCGCAGCCGGGCGACGGCCGCGTCGTCGGCCTCCAGCAGGTAGATCACCTCGAAGGCCGGGCCGTCCGGGTCCCCGCAGCCCTCCGCGGCCGTCCGGGCGGCGGCCTCGCAGCCGGCCGCCTCGGGCAGCGGGGCGTCGGCCCGTACCGCGACCGGGGTCGCCGAGACCTTCCCGCCGAGCGCGTCGGCGAGCGCGCCCAGCAGGGCGACGAGTCCGCAGCCACCGGCGTCCACGACGCCGGCCCGGCCCAGGACCGCGAGCTGCCCGGGGGTCGCCCGCAGGGCGCTGCGGGCGCCCTCGTGGGCGGCGTGGGCGACCTCGGCCGCGCCGCCGGTCCCGCCGGCGGTCCGCTCCGCGGCGTCGGCGGCCGCGGTCGCGACGGTCAGGACGGTGCCTTCCACGGGGTGCGCGACGGCCTCGTAGGTCGCCGCGGCGGCCCGGCGCAGCGACCTGCGCAGCGCGTCCGCTCCGCCGTCGGTGCCGTCGTCCGCGGCCGCCAGCACCTCGGTCATCCCGCGCAGCAGCTGCGCCACGATCGTGCCGGAGTTCCCGCGCGCCCCTATGAGGGCGCCGTGGGCCATGGCGCCGATGGCGTCGGCCAGGCCGGGCGCGGTACCGGCCGAGGCGTGCCCGTCGAAGGCCGCCTCGACCGCGCGGGCGGCCGATTCGAGCGTCAGGTAAAGGTTGGTGCCGGTGTCGCCGTCGGCCACCGGGTAGACGTTGATCGCGTCGATCCGCTCGCGTTCCCGGCCGAGCGCCTCCAGGGCCAGCCCGCACCAGGAGCGGACCGCGGCGGCGTCGAGCGGGTACGGCACGTCGTCCTCCTGGGTCACGGGATGCACCGCACAGTAGCCGCGGCCGGCCGGGGAGGCCGGGGCGGGGGCCCTGGGGTGCGTGGTAGTTTCGTTCTACGGGAGCGGTCGTTGTATGCTGCTCCGGTTGCCCGATGCGAATCGGGCCATTTCCTCTCCTGACGACGCCGGCCGGGCAATGCACTCGGCTCGTCGGGATTTCACCGTAAGTGCATCTGAAGTCTTTGGAGTGACCCGTGGCTGCCAACTGCGACGTCTGCGGCAAGGGGCCGGGCTTCGGCAAGAGTGTCTCGCACTCGCATCGCCGCACCAACCGTCGTTGGAACCCCAACATCCAGACGGTGCGTGCAGTGATCGGGCGCACGCCGAAGAAGCTGAACGCCTGCACCTCGTGCATCAAGGCCGGCAAGGTCTCGCGCTGACGCCTTAGCCGTAGCGCAGCCCGACCGGTTGCTTGGGAAGCCGGTCCACCTCCGTGGTGGACCGGCTTCTGCCGTTCCCGGGGCCGGGCACGGCAACGGCACAGGACGCGCGCCCCGCGGGCGCCGCTGCCCGGCCGGAGTGCCGCCGGGTCGCGCTCAGCGCCCGTCGCGCAGGCGCCAGCCGTGGTCCACGGGGCCGATGCCCGCGCCCAGCCGGAAGCCGGCCGCAACGGCGCCGGTGACGTACTCCTTGGCGGCCGCGGCGGCCTGCGGGACGGTGTCCCCCTTGGCCAGCCGTGCGGCGAGCGCGCTGGCGAGGGTGCAGCCGGTGCCGTGGGTGTGCCGGTTGTCGTGGCGGGGGGCGCGCAGCCAGTGCTCCTCGGTGCCGTCGGTGAGCAGATCGACGGCGGTGCCCCCGGCGCCGCCGGGCCCGCCGCCCTCCGCGGCCGGCAGATGGCCGCCCTTGATGAGCGCCCAGCGCGGACCGAACTCCAGGACGGCGGCGGCCGCCCGCCGCATGTCGGCCTCCTCCTGGACGCGTACGCCGGTGAGCTGGGCGACCTCGTCGAGGTTGGGCGTGGCGACGGTGGCCGTCGGCAGCAGCTTGCCGCGCACCGCGTCCAGTGCGGAGGCGGCCAGCAGCGCATCGCCGTGCTTGGACACCCCGACGGGGTCGACGACGACCGGGACCGTGAGTTCGGCGAGCAGCTCCGCGACGGTTTCGACGAGCTGCGCGGAGGAGAGCATCCCGGTCTTGACCGCCTGGACGCCGATGTCGTCGACGACGCTGCGGAACTGGGCCCGGACGGCCTCGGCGGGCAGCTCCCACGCGCCCTGGACGCCCAGGGAGTTCTGGGCGGTGACGGCGGTCAGCACGCTCATGCCGTGGGTGCCGAGCGCCAGCATCGTCTTCAGGTCGGCCTGGATGCCCGCGCCGCCGCCGGAGTCGGACCCGGCGACGGTCAGGACGCGTGGAGGTATGCGCATGCCGCCGAATCTACTCGCCCTCCCGTCACCCGACCTCCACCCCCAGAAGACGCCGCTACGCGCCGCCCCCTACTCGTCGTTGTCCCCGAAGTGGTCCCAGCCGGCCTTCGTCCAGGGGGCGCCGTCCACCGTCACCTGCGGCAGCGCGGACGGGTTGAGCACCTCGCCGATGACCTTCCACCGGGCGGGCAGCTTCACGTCGGGCGGGAAGGTGGCCACGATGGCGTGGTCCTCACCGCCGTTGAGGACCCACTGCATCGGGTCCACGCCGACCGCCGTGCCGATGTCGGACATCTGCGAGGGGATGTCGATCGCGGCGGACCGCAGATCGATCCGGACCTTGCTGGCCTCGGCGATGTGCCCCAGGTCGGCGACGAGTCCGTCGCTGACGTCGGTCATGGCGGTGGCGCCGAGTCCGGCGGCCGCCGGGCCCGCGTGGTACGGGGGCTCGGGGCGGCGGTGCGCCTCCACGAAGGCCCGCGGTGAGCGGAAGCCGCGGGTCAGGACGGCGTGCCCGGCGGCGGACCAGCCCAGCCAGCCGGTCACCGCGACGACGTCGCCGGGCTGGGCGCCGGCCCGGGTGACCGGCTCCTGGTTGCGCAGGTCGCCGAGCGCGGTGATGGCGACGGTGATGGTGTCGCCGCGCACGACGTCGCCGCCGACGACCGCGGCACCGGCCACCTGGCACTCGTCCCGCAGGCCGTCCATCAGCTCGGTCGGCCAGGTCGCGGGGAGCTCGGCGGGGACGACCAGGCCGAGCAGGATCGCGGTGGGCACCGCGCCCATCGCCGCGATGTCGGCGAGGTTCTGCGCCGCGGCCTTGCGGCCGACGTCGTAGGCGGTGGACCAGTCGCGCCTAAAGTGCCGGCCCTCCAGCAGGATGTCGGTGCTGGCGACCACCCTGCGGTCCGGCGCGGTGACCACCGCGGCGTCGTCGCCCGGCCCGATCCGTACCGCCGGAGTGGAGGTGAGCCGGGAGGTGAGCTCCCTGATCAGCCCGAACTCCCCCAGCTCCCCCACGGTGCCCTTCATGCTGTTGCCCTTCCCATGTGTACGGACGGTCCGTACGTGGCTGACGGCTGCGCCCCACTTCCCCTGTTCACCGCGCGGGTCTCCCCGCTCCGCGCGGTGACGCGGTACCGTGGCGTCCCTTCTTCCCACATGATCCTCGAAGCCGCCCTGGAGGTTCCGTGGTACAGGCCTACATCCTGATCCAGACCGAGGTCGGCAAGGCCTCGGCGGTAGCGGAGGTGATCTCGAAGATCTCCGGTGTACTGCAGGCCGAGGACGTGACCGGTCCCTATGACGTCATCGTGCGCGCCCAGGCCGACACCGTCGACGAACTGGGACGGATGGTGGTCGCCAAGGTCCAGCAGGTGGAGGGCATCACCCGCACCCTTACCTGTCCGGTCGTTCATCTGTAGCTCCCCCGTATGCTCGGCCGGGTGATCTGTGCACGTCGCCGGTACCTGGCCCTGCCGTTGCTCACCGTGCTGGTCGGCGCGGTGAGCTGTTCGTCTTCCGAGGACGTGGCCGCCCCCTCACCCCCCGGTGAGGCGGCACGGCACTGCCGGGCGCTCCACCGGGAACTGCCGCAGACCGTGGAAGGGCTCGCGCGACGTGCCGCGGAGCCCGTTTCCGACTTCACTGCCATATGGGGCGATCCTGCCGTGAAACTGCGCTGCGGGGTGCCGAAGCCCGACGTCCTGACGTACGGGAGTGAACATTACAACCCCAAGGCCGACGCGGCGGAAGTCGACGGCGTCGAATGGCTCTTCGAGAAGCAGGAGGACGGGTACCGCTTCACGACCGTGCTGCGCAAGGCCTATGTCGAGGTGACCGTTCCCGGGAAGTACGCCCCCGAGGTCGATGTGCTCACCGACCTCGCGGGCGCCGTGCGCAGGACCGTGCCGAAGGGCGTCTAGCGCAGCCCCGTCGAGCGCTGGAGCGCGGCCTGCAGGAGCCGGTCGATCAGCTCCGGGTAGCTCACACCGCTCTCCTGCCACATCCGCGGGTACATGGAGATGGGCGTGAACCCGGGCAGCGTGTTGATCTCGTTGATCACGAACTCGCCGTCCTCCTGCAGGAAGAAGTCCGCCCGCACCAGGCCCTCGCAGGAGGCCGCCTCGAAGGCCGCGACGGCCAGCTCCTGGACCTTCGCGGTCTGCTCGGCGGTCAGCGGCGCGGGCACGATCCCGGTGGCCGAGTCGATGTACTTGGCCTCGAAGTCGTAGAAGTCGTGCGCGGTCACCGGCGGGATCTCGGCCGGGACACTGGCCCGCGGGCCGTCCTCGAACTCCAGCACCCCGCACTCGATCTCGCGGCCGCGCAGCAGCGACTCCACGAGGATCTTGGGGTCGTGCCGGCGGGCCTCCTCGATGGCCTCGTCCAGGCCGGCGAGGTCGTCGACCTTGCTGATGCCCATGGACGAGCCGGCGCGGGCGGGCTTCACGAAGAGCGGCCAGCCGTGTTCCGCGGCGAAGTCCACGATCTTCTTACGGGCGGCGGCGCCCTTTTCTCCATTCGGAGCGGCCTTGTCCCACTCCCGCGGGCGGATGACCTCGTACGGGCCGACCGGCAGCCCGAAGGAGGTGAACACCCGCTTCATGTAGTCCTTGTCCTGGCCGACGGCGGAGGCGAGCACACCCGAGCCGACGTAGGGCACGCCGGAGAGCTCCAGCAGGCCCTGCAGGGTGCCGTCCTCGCCGTAGGGGCCGTGCAGGACGGGGAAGACCACGTCGACCTCGCCGAGCGCCTTGGGCACCGAGCCCGGTTCGCTGTAGACGACCTCGCGGCTGGTGGGGTCGACGGGGAGCACGACGGAGCCGTCGGCGGACTCGGCGAGCGCGGCCACGCTGGGCAGCTGCCGGTCGGCGATGGCCATCCGGTCGGGGTCGTCGGCGGTCAGAGCCCAGCGGCCGTCGGTGGTGATGCCGATGGGCAGCACGTCGTACTTCTCGCGGTCGATGGCGCGCAGCACGGCTCCGGCGGTGAGTACGGAGATGGCGTGCTCGGAGCTGCGGCCGCCGAACACGACGGCGACGCGGGGCTTGTGGGAGGAGGTCTGGCTGCTCATATCGCGTTGAGGGTACCTGCTGGTAGAGCGTGCGTCAGTGTTGCGGCGCCGGGTAGTGCCGCCGCGGGCCGGCAACGGCCCCCGCCCCGGCCCTAGTGCCGCTCGGACTTCGCGGTGCGCGACATCAGCTCCTTGAGAGCCACCATCGGCGGCTTGCCCTCGTGGACGATGTCCACGACCGTCTCGGTGAGCGGCATGTCGACGCCGTGCCGACGGGCCAGATCCAGTACGGACTCGCAGGACTTGACGCCCTCGGCGGTCTGCTTGGTGACCGCGATGGTCTCCTGAAGCGTCATCCCGCGGCCGAGGTTGGTGCCGAAGGTGTTGTTGCGCGACAGCGGCGAGGAGCAGGTGGCGACGAGGTCGCCCATGCCGGCCAGGCCCGCGAAGGTGTGCGCGTCGGCGCCCATGGCCAGGCCGAGCCGGGTGGTCTCGGCCAGTCCCCGGGTGATCAGGGACGCCTTGGCGTTGTCGCCCAGGCCCATGCCGGTGGCGATGCCGACCGCGAGCGCGATGACGTTCTTGACCGCACCGCCCAGCTCGCAGCCCACCACGTCGGTGTTGGTGTACGGGCGGAAGTACGAGGTGTGGCAGGCGCCCTGCAGCCGGCGGGCGACCGACTCGTCGGTGCAGGCGATGACCGCGGCGGCGGGCTGCCGGGCCGCGACCTCCTTGGCGAGGTTGGGGCCGGTCAGCACGGCGACGCGCTCGGCGGGGGCCTTGGCGACCTCCTCGATGACCTCGCTCATGCGCTTGGCCGTACCCAGTTCGACGCCCTTCATCAGGGAGACCAGGATCGTGTCGGAGGGCAGCAGGGGCGCCCATTCGGCGAGGTTGCCGCGCAGCGTCTGGGAGGGGACGGCCAGGACGGTGAACTCCGCGTCCCGTGCCGCCTGTGCGGGGTCGGTGGTGGCCCGTACGGACGCGGGGAGCTCGACCCCCGGCAGGTAGTCGGGGTTGGTGCGGCCGTTGTTGATGGCGTCGACGAGGCCGGCGCGGCGCCCCCACAGGGTCACCTCGCATCCCGCGTCGGCCAGCACCATCGCGAATGCGGTGCCCCAGGACCCCGTGCCGTAGACGGCGCAGCGCGTCACTTGCCTTCATCCTCCTGTGCCTGCTGGGTGCTTCGGACCTGCTGCGGGGCGGCGGCGCCCTCGGTGGCGGCGGCCGGCTCGACGGCCCGGTCCGCGACCGCGGTCCGGGCGGCCTTGGCGGCCTCCCGGGCGGCGCGGCGCTCCTGGGCGATCGCCTTGCGCCAGTCGTACGGTTCGGTCGGCGCCTGCTCGCCGCGGAGCTCGGCGAGCTGCTCGGTGATCGCGGCCATGATGCGGTCGGTGACGGCGCGCAGCACCTCGGCGGTCGGTTCCTGGTCGTAGTACGCGCTCAGGTCGACCGGCGGTCCCGCCTTGACCCGCAGGGTCTTGCGCGGGAGCAGCTGGAGCTTGTTCTCCTTGGCGTACGGCGGCATCGCGTCGTTGGCACCCCACTGCGCGACGGGGATGACCGGCGCCTTCGTCAGCAGGGCCACCCGCGCCGCACCGGTCTTGCCCTGCATGGGCCACAGCTCCGGGTCGCGGGTGAGGGTGCCCTCGGGGTAGAAGGCGACGCATTCGCCCTTGTGGATGGCGGTGACGGCGGCGCGGAACGCGGTGGCGGCGTCGGTGGTTTCCCGGTAGACGGGGATCTGCCCGGTGCCGCGCATCATCAGACCGACAAAGCCGCTCTTGAAGAGTCCGGCCTTGGCGAGGAATCGGGGGACCCGCCCGGTGTTGTACTGATAGTGCGCATACGAGAGCGGGTCGAGATACGAGTTGTGGTTGACCGCGGTGATAAAACCGCCGTCGGCTGGAATGTGTTCCATTCCCCGCCAGTCCCGCTTGAACAGAACCAAGAGCGGCGGTTTGCAGATGACCGCGGCCAAGCGGTACCAGAAGCCGATTCTGCGGCGGGACACTGGGACACCCTCCTTGTGGGACCTGTGATGCTACTGCGGGCCGGCAGCCGCACAAGTGTCGCCCCAGGTACCCGCTATGTCGAGAACACCGTAACCCCGGCGCTCCCGGGGAGCGGCGGCGGCGGGTGAGAATGGCGCCGATGCGAAGAGACGGAGCGGATGTGGGCTGGAGCCTGGTCGTGCCGCTGAAGCCGCTGGTGCGGGCCAAGAGCAGGCTCTCGGGGGCGGCCGGCGAGGAGTTTCGGCCCCGCTTGGCCCTCGCCTTCGCCCTGGACACCGTGACAGCGGCGCTGGCCTGCGAAGACGTGCGGGATGTGGTGGTTGTCACGGATGATCCGCTCGCCGGGGAGCGTCTGGCGGCCCTGGGCGCGCGGATCGTGCCCGACACACCGGCGCGGGGGCTCAACGCGGCACTGGCCCATGGGGCGAACGCGGTGCGGGCCCACCGCCCGGCCGCGCCGGTCGCCGCGTTGAACGCCGACCTTCCGGCACTGCGCCCGACCGAACTGGAACTGGTGCTCCATTCCGCTTCGCTATTTCCTCGTGCATTTCTCGCGGATGCGGCGGATATCGGGACAACACTTCTGACCGCGACTTCCGGAGTGGAATTGGCACCGGCATTCGGCGGTGCCTCGCGGGCCCGTCACCTGGCATCCGGAGCACGGGAGATCACCACGCCGGACGTGGTGTCGGTACGCCGGGACGTGGACACCGGCGAGGATCTGCTGGCCGCGCTGGCACTGGGCGTGGGCCCGCACACGGCCCGCCAGGCGCCGCGTCTGTCGCCGCCGGTCAGAGCGTCTGGAGCGTGATCAGGTCGATGCGCCGGGCGTCGCCCTCCCCGGTGACCTCGATGCGGACCCGCTGACCGGGCCGCAGCAGCAGCAGACCGCCGGCGTCGAAGGCCGCCGCGTCGAAGGGCAGCGGGGTCCCGTCGTCGAGCAGCACGCTGCCGGAGCGGGTGTCGGAGTCGTACGTGTACGCGGTGGCCTGCATGACACAGAGCCTAGACGGCGCCCGAACGCACCGCGGGCCGGGCTCCCCGGAGGGAGACCGGCCCGACGCATGGCGTCGCCGCTGCTGATCACCGCTTGCGGGCGGTGGCCTTCTTCGCGGTGGTCTTGCGGGCGGTGGCCTTCTTGGCGGGGGCCTTCTTCGCCGTCGCCTTCTTGGCGGGGGCGGTCTTCTTCGCCGTCGCCTTCTTGGCCGTGGTGGCCTTCTTGGCGGTGGTGGCCTTCTTGGCGGTGGTCGCCTTCTTGGCGGTGGTGGCCTTCTTCGCCGTGGTCTTCTTGGCGGTGACCTTCTTCGCCGTAGTGGTCTTCTTCGCCGCCGCCTTCTTGGCGGTGGTGGCCTTCTTCGCGGCGGCCTTCTTGGCGGTGGCCTTCTTCGCGGCGGCCTTCTTGATGGCCGCGCCGCCGGTCAGGCTGCCCTTGGGGGCCTTCTTGACGGCGACCTCGCCACCCTTGGGGAGCTTCTTCGAGCCGCTCACCAGGTCCTTGAAGCCCTGACCGGCGCGGAAACGCGGCACCGAGGTCTTCTTGACCCGCACGCGCTCACCCGTCTGCGGGTTACGGGCGTAACGGGCCGGACGGTCGACCTTCTCGAACGAGCCGAATCCGGTGACCGAAACACGGTCGCCGGTGACAACTGCGCGGACGATTGCGTCCAGTACCGCGTCGACCGCGTCCGCGGCGTTCTGGCGGCCGCCGAGCTTGTCGGCAATGGCTTCTACGAGCTGCGCCTTGTTCACGTCTTCCCCTTCGGAGACATTGCTGGAACGAAAGTTTCCAAGCTTTTTCGCACGTTAGGCAGATATATACCGCAAATCAAACACGAAACGGGCTAATCACCCTTGTGCCGCAACGAACTCGACCTTCACGGACTTCCGTCGGCGTGCACATCTTCGGGATAACGACCTTCGTCGAGGTCTTCCATGAACCACTCCAGACGCCTTGCCGCGTCCGCAAGATCGTGTTTAGCCGCGGCCGTGATGACGAGCAGCTTCCGGTTCAGCGCCATCCGTACGCCCTCCGGGACTTGCAGTGTCCGCACTCTTGCGTGTGCGTCCTTGAGACGGTCGGCGACGAGACCGTAGAGCTTGAGTTGGTCGTCGCGTTCCATGCGCTAATTGTGCCATCTGCGGCGAGTTGTCGCTTCACGGGGCCTCAACGCCGGCCTGGACAAGCAGATGCGCCCCCTGCCAACTGCACAGGGGGCGCATCGTACGCAATATGGCTTTGAGCCATAAAACCCGAGGTCAGACCTCCATCGTACGCGGCTTGAACGACGGCCGGTTCGCCTCGTACGCCACGATGGACGGCTCCTCCCGAAGGGTGAGGCTGATGTCGTCCAGCCCCTCCAGCAGACGCCAACGCGCGTTCTCGTCCAGCTCGAAGTCGGCGGTGACGCCCTGCGCGCGGACCTGCCGGTCGACCAGGTCGACGGTCACCTCGGCGGTCGGGTCGGCCTCCACCAGCTGCTGCAGCCGGTCCACGGTCTCCTGCGGCAGGACCACCGTCAGCAGGCCGTTCTTGAGGGAGTTGCCGCGGAAGATATCCGCGAAACGCGAGGAGATGACGGCCTTGAAACCGTAGTTCTGCAGCGCCCAGACGGCGTGCTCGCGCGAGGAGCCGGTGCCGAAGTCGGGGCCGGCGACCAGCACCGTGGCGCCCTTGTACGCCTCCTGGTTGAGGACGAACTCCGGGTCCTTGCGCCAGGCCTCGAACAGCCCGTCCTCGAAGCCGTCGCGGGTGACCTTCTTCAGCCAGTGGGCCGGGATGATCTGGTCGGTGTCGACGTTGCTGCGGCGCAGCGGGACGGCCCGACCGGTGTGCGTGGTGAAAGCTTCCATGGTTCAGACTCCCGCGGGCGTGGCGACGGCGACGTCGGACAGGTCGGCCGGTGAGGCCAGATGGCCGAGAACCGCCGTCGCGGCGGCGACCTGCGGAGAGACCAGGTGGGTGCGGCCGCCCTTGCCCTGACGGCCCTCGAAGTTGCGGTTGGAGGTGGACGCGGAGCGCTCACCGGGCGCCAGCTGGTCGGGGTTCATGCCCAGGCACATCGAGCAGCCCGCGTGCCGCCATTCGGCGCCCGCCGCGGTGAACACCTTGTCCAGGCCCTCGGCGACGGCCTCCAGGGAGACCCGGACCGAGCCGGGAACGATCAGCATCCGTACGCCGTCGGCGACCTTGCGGCCTTCCAGGATCGCGGCCGCGGAGCGCAGGTCCTCGATGCGGCCGTTGGTGCACGAACCTACGAAGACGGTGTCCACGGTGATCTCGCGCAGCGGCTGACCCGCCGTCAACCCCATGTACTCCAGGGCCTTTTCGGCGGCCAGTCGCTCCGAGGCGTCCTCGTACGAAGCCGGGTCGGGGACGCTCGCCGAAAGCGGCGCGCCCTGGCCGGGGTTGGTGCCCCAGGTGACGAACGGCGACAGCGAAGCGGCGTCGATGTGCACCTCGGCGTCGAAGACCGCGTCGTCGTCGGTGCGCAGCGTCTTCCAGTACGCGACCGCGGCGTCCCAGTCCTCGCCCCGGGGGGCGTGGTCGCGGCCCTGCAGGTAATCGAAGGTGGTCCGGTCGGGGGCGATCATGCCGGCCCGCGCGCCCGCCTCGATCGACATGTTGCAGATGGTCATCCGGGCTTCCATCGACAGCTTCTCGATGGCCGAGCCGCGGTATTCCAGGACGTAGCCCTGGCCGCCGCCGGTGCCGATCTTGGCGATGATCGCCAGGATCAGGTCCTTGGCGGTGACGCCCTCGGGCAGCTCGCCGTCGACGGTGATCGCCATGGTCTTGAAGGGGGCCAGCGGCAGGGTCTGGGTGGCCAGGACGTGCTCGACCTGGCTGGTGCCGATGCCGAACGCCAGGGCGCCGAAGGCTCCGTGGGTGGAGGTGTGGCTGTCACCGCAGACCACCGTGGTGCCGGGCTGGGTCAGGCCCAACTGCGGTCCCACGACGTGGACGACGCCCTGCTCGACATCGCCCAGCGGGTGCAGCCGGACGCCGAACTCCGCGCAGTTCTTGCGCAGCGTCTCCAGCTGCGTGCGCGAGACCGGGTCGGCGATCGGCTTGTCGATGTCGAGGGTCGGGGTGTTGTGATCCTCGGTGGCGATGGTCAGGTCCGTCCGGCGCACCTGGCGGCCGGCCTTGCGGAGGCCGTCGAACGCCTGCGGGCTGGTGACCTCGTGCAGCAGGTGCAGATCAATGAAGAGGAGGTCGGGCTCGCCTTCCGCGCGCCGGACGACATGGTCGTCCCAGACCTTCTCCGCGAGTGTCCGTCCCATCGCTTTCCCTCCGGCCGGCCGCTGTGCCGGCCTTGCTCGTCCATGCGCGGGTGCCCGCAGAAGTCCCCCTGCCGGGCCTTACGCCGGGCCCTGGTCGAGGGCCACACCTACAGACTGACGACTTCCCTGGAAAATTGAACTTGCGTTTCACACTGTGAGACGTGAGTATCGTTGCATGGACAACTCTAGCGGCGTCGGCGTTCTCGACAAGGCAGCTCTGGTTTTGAGCGCCCTGGAGTCCGGTCCGGCCACCCTCGCCGGGCTGGTCGCGGCGACAGGGCTTGCACGACCCACGGCCCACAGGCTGGCCGTGGCTCTGGAACACCACCGGATGGTGGCGAGGGACATGCAGGGCCGGTTCATCCTGGGCCCGCGGCTCTCCGAGCTGGCCGCGGCGGCCGGCGAGGACCGGCTGCTGGCCACGGCCGGACCGGTACTCACCCACCTGCGCGATGTGACGGGCGAAAGCGCCCAGCTCTATCGGCGGCAGGGCGACATGCGCATCTGCGTGGCGGCGGCGGAACGGCTGTCCGGACTTCGGGACACCGTCCCGGTCGGCTCCACGCTCCCCATGAAGGCGGGCTCGGCCGCCCAGATCCTGATGGCCTGGGAGGAGCCGGAGCGGCTGCACCGCGGCCTGCAGGGCGCGCGCTTCACGGCCACCGCCCTGTCCGGCGTACGGCGCCGCGGCTGGGCCCAGTCGATCGGTGAGCGCGAGCCGGGCGTGGCCTCCGTCTCCGCGCCCGTGCGCGGCCCCTCCAACCGCGTGGTAGCCGCCGTCTCGGTCTCCGGACCGATCGAGCGGCTGACCCGCCACCCGGGCCGGATGCACGCCCAGGCGGTCATCGACGCGGCGGCCCGCCTCTCCGAGGGCCTGCGGCGCAGCGGCTGAGGCGCCCCGCGTCGGCATGCACCGGGGCAGGGGCCGCTGTCGGTTGCGGTCACGACGCCGAAAGGGGCGGCCCGTACGGATGATCCGTACGGGCCGCCCCTTTCGGGCTCTACCGCCGCGCCTCAGGCCCCCAGCCGCTCCGCCGCCCGCTCCCCGCGGCGGCCCACCGGCACCACACCGCGGGCCCGCCCCAGCCCGTGCGGCGGCATATGGGCGTAGATGGTCTCGTAGGAGCCCGCCGGCACGACGTAGGTCTCGTGCCAGATGCCGACCTCGCCCCGACCGGCCCGCGCCCGTCGGTTGAAGGCGGCCCAGGCCGGCCGGTGCTCGCCGCCCTGGTCGCTCGCGTACGCCAGCAGCTTCTCCTTCGACTCCCAGTACTGCAGGACCGAGAAGTTCCGCAGCCCCGGCAGGACGCGGAAGCCGAGCAGCCCCCGCGCCGGATCCTTCGCCAGCTCCTTGATCATGCGCGGCATCGCCCGGAACACCGGCAGCCAACTGCGCACCGCCCGCCAGTTGTTGATCCGCATCCCGATGAGGAAGACCACCACCTCGTCGGTGCCGTCCGCCGTCATCCGCCCCTGCACCGGCTTACCACCCATGACAACCCCCTTCGTCACGCCGCTCGACGTTGGATAGCGTCGCTATCCATGCTTGGATAGTGCCACTCTCTAATGAAGGGCGCAAGGGTCATGCGACTGGCAGAGCTCAGCGAGCGCAGCGGGGTGTCCACCGCCACGATCAAGTACTACCTGCGCGAGGAGCTGCTGCCTCCGGGCCGCCGGATCACCGCCACCCAGTCCGAGTACGACGAGGAGCATCTGCGGCGGCTGCGGCTCGTCCGGGCCCTGATCCAGATCGGCCGGGTGCCGGTCAGCACCGCCCGCGAGGTGGTGGCCGCCGTCGAGGACGACTCCCGCGACCAGCTCTCCCGCCTGGGAACGGCCGTCGAGGCGCTTCCGCACGGCCCGGAGCCCGACGAGCGCGATCCCGCGACGGACCTCGCCCGGCGCACCGCCACCGAACTGCTCGAACGCGTCGGCTGGCGCTTCGGGCTGGCGATCGCCGGCCGCGCCGGGGCCTTCCGGACACTGGTCGCCGCCATCGCCGCGCTGCACCGCCTCGGCTACCCGTGCGACGTCTCGGATCTGCTGCCCTACGCCCACTCGGCGGCCGGGCTCGCGGTGAGCGACCTGGACCTGGTCGAGGAGTACGGGACCCCGACGGAGCGGGTGGAGGCGGCGGTGGCCCTGACCGTGCTCTACGAGCCGGTGCTGCTCAGCCTGCGCCGGCTGGCGGAGGCCGAGGAGTCCAACAAGCGCTTCGGCGACGGCCCTTGACGCGGAAAGGCCCCCCGCATGACGCGGAGGGCCTTCCTCTTCTGTACCCCCGACCGGATTCGAACCGGCGCTACCGCCTTGAGAGGGCGGCGTGCTAGGCCGCTACACAACGGGGGCAAGTTTTCTTGCAGTTGAGCCTGTCCGAGGACACGCTGCGCTGGGCTACCAGGACTCGAACCTAGACTAAATGAACCAGAATCACTCGTGCTGCCAATTACACCATAGCCCATGGTGGTTTAGACCAGTACCCCCGACCGGATTCGAACCGGCGCTACCGCCTTGAGAGGGCGGCGTGCTAGGCCGCTACACAACGGGGGCCCTAGCGATCCTGCATGAGTGACAGTGGGTGCGACCCGGACTGTCTCCCTGGGAAGGATCTGTACCCCCGACCGGATTCGAACCGGCGCTACTGCCTTGAGAGGGCAGCGTGCTAGGCCGCTACACAACGGGGGCTTTGCAGATGAGCTCTGCGAGCTGGCCTACCAGGACTCGAACCTAGACTAACTGAACCAGAATCAGTCGTGCTGCCAATTACACCATAGGCCATCAAAGCGCAACCCCCCTCGGGGGGTCTGATTTGATCTGCGCCTCCCGGCCGGACCTTTCGGCCCTCTCGGGCGGCGCAGGAAGAACATTACCTGATCGTGGACGGGGCTCCAAAACCGATAACTCCGCGCAACAGCTCGGGGAGCTCCGCCAGGCTCGCGATGCGCCGGATGCCGGGTGGCAGCTCCTCGCCGCTGTCCGTACGGTCCAGCCATACGGCGGTCAGCCCGGCGTCCCGAGCGCCGAGCGCGTCGATGTCGAGCCGGTCGCCGACGTAGACGACCTCCTCGGGTGCCAGGCCGAGCGCCTCGCAGGCGCCCGTGAAGGCCTCGGGGGCGGGCTTGGCGTGCCCCAGCTCGTCGGCGCACAGCACGGCCTCGAAGCGGGCGCGGATCCCCAGGGCGGCCAGCTTGCGCTCCTGGTTGGCGGAGGAGGAATTGGACAGCACCGCCTGGCGGACCAGCGGCGCCAGCGCCTCCAGGGCGGGCGCGGAGTCCGGGAAGAGCACCCAGGACGCTTCGTAGTGCGCGACGTACCGGGCGAACCAGGCGTCCGCCTCGTCGTCGGTCAGCTCGGTGCCCAAAAAAGTCCGGGCGCGCCCCCTGCGATGGTCGAGGAACCCCACCTCACCCGCGAGGAAGCGGGCGAACTCGGTCTCCATGGCGGCGCGCCAGCGCGCCAGCGCCGCCTCCTCGCCGCCGTACGCGGCCAGCAGCCCCTCCGCCCGGAGGTGGCGCAGCGCACCGGCGCGGTCCGACCCGGTGTAGTCGAAGAGCGTGTCGTCGATGTCCCACAGGACGGCGCGAAGGGGCATACCGGCAATCTAGCGGAGCGGTCCGGGTACGCCTCGGGCCCGGAAACGCCGTGCGGCGTCCGGGCCCGAGGGGTGCCTGTGAGGTCAGCCGGCCAGCTTGGCCAGGGCCGCGTCGATGCGCTGGAGGGTGCGCTCCTTGCCGAGGACCTCAAGGGACTCGAAGAGGGGCAGGCCGACCGTGCGGCCGGTGACGGCCACCCGGACGGGGGCCTGCGCCTTGCCGAGCTTGAGTCCGTGCTCCTCGCCGGCGGCGAGTACGGCCTCCTTGAGGGGCTCGGGGCCGGCGCTCCAGTCGGCGGCGTCGAGCTTGGCGCGGGCGGTGGTCAGCAGGGCGACCGGGTCGCCCTTCATCGCCTTCGTCCAGGACGCCTCGTCCTCGACCGGCTCCTTGCGGAAGAGGAAGTCGACGTTGGCGGTGATGTCGGAGAGCACCGTCAGGCGGGTCTGGGCGTGCGGGGCGATGGACTGCCAGGCGGCCTCGTCGAAGTCCTCCGGGGCCCAGTTGGCGAACGGGGCCTTCAGCCAGGGCTCACAGGCCTTGACGAAGTCCTTGACGTCCAGCTGCCGGATGTGGTCGGCGTTGATCGCCTCGGCCTTCTTCAGGTCGAAGCGGGCCGGGTTGGCGTTGACGTCCGCGATGTCGAACTTCTCGATCAGCTCCGACACCGAGAAGATGTCCTGGTCGGCGGAGAAGGACCAGCCGAGCAGCGCAAGGTAGTTCAGCAGGCCCTCGGGGAGGAAGCCGCGGTCGCGGTAGAGGTTGAGGGAGGCCTGCGGGTCGCGCTTGGAGAGCTTCTTGTTGCCCTCGCCCATGACGTAGGGCAGGTGGCCGAAGGCCGGGATCTCCTTCGCCACGCCCAGTTCGATCAGGGCCCGGTAGAGGGCGATCTGGCGGGGGGTGGAGGAGAGCAGGTCCTCGCCGCGCAGGACGTGGGTGATCCCCATCAGGGCGTCGTCGAGGGGGTTGACCAGGGTGTACAGCGGGGCGCCGTTGGCGCGCACGATGCCGTAGTCCGGAACGTTCTCCGGGGTGAAGGTCAGCTCGCCGCGCACCAGGTCGGTGAAGGTGATCGGCTCGTCGGGCATCCGGAAGCGGATGATCGAGGTGCGGCCCTCGGCGTCGTACGCGGCCTTCTGCTCGGCGCTCACCTCGCGGCACGTGCCGTCGTAGCCGGAGGGCCGGCCGGCCTTGCGGGCGGCGTCGCGGCGCTCGTCGAGCTCCTCGGTGGTGCAGTAGCAGTGGTAGGCGTGGCCGGCGGCCAGGAGCCGGTCGGCGATGTCCCGGTAGATGTCCATCCGCTGGGACTGGCGGTACGGCGCGTGCGGGCCGCCGACCTCGGGGCCCTCGTCCCAGTCGAAGCCGAGCCAGTGGAAGGAGTCCAGCAGCTGGTTATAGGACTCCTCGGAGTCGCGGGACGCGTCGGTGTCCTCGATGCGGAAGACCAGGGTGCCCTTGTTGTGCCGTGCGTAGGCCCAGTTGAACAGGGCCGTACGGATCAGGCCGACATGGGGGTTTCCGGTCGGGGAGGGACTGAAACGGACGCGGACGGGGGTCGCGTTAGCCACGCTTGATCACCTTGTTGGTGAGAGTGCCGATGCCTTCGATGGTGACGGCGACCTCGTCGCCGACGTTGAGGGGGCCGACCCCGGCCGGGGTGCCCGTGAGGATGACGTCGCCGGGAAGCAGGGTCATCGCCTCGGTGATGTGGACGATGAGGTCCTCGATCGGGCGGACCATGTCGCTGGTGCGGCCGAGCTGGCGCTGTTCGCCGTTGACCGTGCACTGGACCGCGAGGCCCGCGGCGACGTCCTCGGGGGTGAGCCCGGTCTCGACCCAGGGGCCGAGCGGGCAGGAGCTGTCGAAGCCCTTGGCCCGGGCCCACTGCTTCTCGCGCCGCTGGACGTCGCGCGCGGTGACGTCGTTGGCGCAGGTGTAGCCGAGGATCACGTCCTTGGCGCGCTCGCGGGGCACCTCGCGGCACATCCGGCCGATGACGACGGCGAGCTCCGCTTCGTGGTGCACCTCCTCGGAGAAGGAGGGGTAGGCGATGGGGTCGCCGGGGCCGATCACCGAGGTGGACGGCTTGAAGAAGGTGACCGGCACGTCCGGGACGTCGTTGCCCAGCTCGGCGGCGTGTTCGGCGTAGTTGCGGCCGATGGCCACGACCTTGTTGGGCAGGACGGGCGGCAGCAGCCGGACCTTCTCTAGGGGGACCTTCTGCCCCGAGCGCTCGAATTCCGCGAAGGGGTGCCCCTTGATGACGTCGAGTTCGTCGCCCTCGACGACGCCGAAGCCGACGTTGCCGTCGATGGAGAATCTGGCGATGCGCACGGGTTGCCGCTGCCCCTCATTGATCACTGGCCGGAGTTGACACTCCAGGCTATCGCGGGGCCGCGGCCCGTCCGCTGCGCGATTACGCCGGGACGCCCTGCTCGGGCGCGACCATCAGGACCGTGCGGCGGGGGTTGGCGGTCTGCTGGGGCAGCTCGACGGTGTGCTCGGGGACCTCGGGGGCGGCGCCGAGCTCGTCGGCGTCCGTGAGGTGGGCCAGGGTGGTGCGCCGCGGATTGGCTATGTTGCGGAACATCATCGTCGTCTTCACTGCTGCACGCCTCGCGATTGTCAAAGGGTCGGAAAGGGGTTGCGGAAAGCCGTCTTGTCGTTTCCGGCAACCGTGTAAAGCGTCAGGCTATGCGCGCTATTCCCTGCGAAGTGATGGAGAACTCGACGATCTTCCTGTGAGTTTGCTCACGAACTGTGTGACAAATGCCGCATTCCACTTGATCAACATCCTTGGGCGAATCGGACAATGGCGGATTGAACCGCACGTTCCGCTCCCGATCACCGCACCTGGGACAGCAGGTGAGGGCGATCGACTCGCGGACAAAAGTCCGTTATCTACCACCGAAACCTCTACAAGTCGTGACGTGGTCCGTACATTGCGTCACCCATGTCACAGCGAGCGCCTCCGCTCTTGTTGGAGATCCTGCACTGTGCTGGAATTCCACGGACCGCCGCACGTTTCAGCCGGCGCGCAGGGCGCAAAGTGGCGCCGCGCGGTGGTGCCGCTCTCTCGGCCAGAGGGGGCAGCCCGCCGGTCACTCACGACCGCCTTGGGGGACTTAAGCGGTCCCCTATTACGACTCGACACCGTCCCGCCGAGGTGGGACGCCTGGTCCAGAGGTTGCGACGCTAGTGCAGGGACGTTTCAAGAGGGATGGCAGCGCTGCGGCGGACCCGGAGCTCCGCGGCGGGACCGACCGCGGCTCCTCGCCCCAGCGCGCCCAGAGCAACGGTTCCGTCGGGGGCACACTGCCCGTCGACGGAGGCAGCCAGGCGCCGGGCGGCGACGCCGCGGACAGCGGCAAGCCCACCGGCTCGAAGGGCGGCCCCAGCGGCCCCGGCTCGCGAATAGCGCTGCGCAACTGGCGCATCAGTACCCGCCTGGTCTCCCTGCTCGCGCTTCCCGTCGTCGCCGCGACCACGCTGGGCGGCATGCGTATCGGCACCCAGCTGGAGAACATCGACCAGCTGGACAAGATGCAGCTGCTCACCGAGATGACCCGGCAGGCGACCGAGCTCGCCGACGCGCTGCAGGTGGAGCGGGACAAGTCGGCCGGTCCCCTGGCCGGCAGCGGCAACGTCAAGGACGACGCCAACGTCGTCGCGCCCCGCGAGGCGACCGACCGCGCCAAGCTGTCGTTCAACCAGGCCACCGACGACATCCGGGGCCAGGACGCCACGATGGCCGGTGTCCGTGCGACCGTCCTGGAGATCACCCGCCAGCTCAACACCCTCAACGAGATCCGCGCCAACGCCTACCAGGACGAGGGCAACGCGGCGCGGACCGTCACCAGCTACAACCAGCTGATCACCTCGCTGCTGTCGCTCTCCCAGGACATGGCGCAGGCGACCAGCAACCCGGAGATGATCGGCTCCACGCGTGCTCTGGCGGCGTTCTCGTCGGCCAAGGAGTACGCGTCGATGCAGCGCGCCCTGATCAGCGCCGGCCTCGCGCACCCCGGCGGCCCCGAGCTGTCCTCCAACGACCGGCTTGCCGGCCGCAACGCCGAGGACAGTGAGAGGTCCTTCGGCGACCGCTTCCAGCCGATCTACGACAGCGTCGCCGGCGCGGGCAAGGCCAACGCGCTCACCCGCGGTCTCGACGGCAACAACGACGAGATCAAGGCCGCGGTCGCCTTCGCGCACCGCGCCTTCGCCAGCGGCTCCGGCATCCGCAGCCAGGACTACCGCTACCTCGACTGGTACGACTCCGACACCGTCAAGATCGACGAGATGTCGCGGATCGAGACCACGCTGCTGTCCGAGATGGAGCAGAAGTCCCGCGAGCTGCGCAACGAGGCCACGCAGGACGCGATCATCAACGGTGCGGTGATCCTGCTCGTCCTCGGCGTCTCGCTGGTCGGCGCGTTCGTCGTGGCGCGGTCCATGGTCCGCTCGCTGCGCCGGCTCCAGGACACCGCGCAGAAGGTCGCCCAGGACCGGCTGCCCGAGCTGGTCAAGCAGCTGTCGGAGTCCGACCCGCAGGACGTGGACACCTCCGTCGAGTCGGTCGGTGTGCACAGCCGGGACGAGATCGGCCGGGTGGCCGCGGCCTTCGACGACGTGCACCGCGAGGCGGTCCGCCTCGCCTCCGAGCAGGCGCTGCTGCGAGGCAACGTCAACGCGATGTTCACCAACCTCTCGCGCCGCAGCCAGGGTCTGATCCAGCGCCAGCTCTCGCTGATCTCCGAGCTGGAGTCGCGCGAGGCCGACCCCGACCAGCTGTCCTCGCTCTTCAAGCTCGACCACCTCGCCACGCGTATGCGCCGTAACGGCGAGAACCTCCTGGTCCTCGCGGGTGAGGAGCCGGGGCGCCGGTGGACGCGGCCGGTTCCGCTGGTCGACGTGCTGCGCGCCGCGGCCTCCGAGGTGGAGCAGTACGAGCGGATCGAGCTCAACGCCGTTCCGCAGACCGAGGTCGCCGGCCGGGTCGTCAACGACCTCGTGCACCTGCTCGCCGAGCTGCTGGAGAACGCCACCTCGTTCTCCTCCCCGCAGACCAAGGTCAAGGTCACCGGTCACGCGCTGCCCGACGGCCGGGTGCTGGTCGAGATCCACGACACCGGCATCGGCCTGTCCCCCGAGGACCTGTCGGCGATCAACGAGCGGCTGGCCAGCCCGCCGACCGTGGACGTCTCGGTGTCCCGACGGATGGGTCTGTTCGTGGTCGGCCGCCTGTCCCTGCGGCACGGCATCCGCATCCAGCTGCGGCCCTCCGACTCCGGCGGCACCACCGCCCTGGTCATGCTGCCGGTCGATGTCGCCCAGGGCGGCAAGAAGCCTGCGCCCAGCAACGCCAAGAGCGGTTCCGACGCCGGCGGCGCGCCCTCCAGCCGGCTCGCGGGGCTCCAGCCGCGCGGTCAGGTCGGGGCGGGTCCGGCGGCCGGCCAGCGCCCCGCGCTGCCCGCTCGCGGGGGTCCCGGCGGCGCACCCGGTGCGTTCGGTTCGCCGGCGCCCGGCGGCCGTAGTGGTGCTCCCGGCGCGGGCGGCCCGAACGCCTCCGCGCCGACCGGCGCCCGCCCCGGTGGCGCACGCCCGCTGCCCACCCGTGGTGCCGACGGCGGCCCGGCGTCCACCGTGGCGCCGCCGACCGGCGCGCCGCGCCGCGAGGAGCGTCCGCAGCTGCCGCCGCGCAGCGCCGCGGCCGAGCTGCCGGGCGCCTCGCCGGCCGGCGGTCAGGGCGGCCAGGACGGCCGCGGCGGTCAGCAGCCGGGCGGTACGAGCTGGGGTGCGCGCCGTGAGCGCGGCGGCTCCGACGACTGGCCGCTGGCGCCCCGCCAGACGCAGGACCAGCCGCGCGGCCACGAGGAGCCGGAGAGCACCGGCAGCTTCGAGCGGCCCGCGCCGAGCGGCGGCCCCGGCGACACCGCCGCGTTCGCCCGGCCCGACTTCTCCGGCCCGCCGCCCGCCACGGACGCCCCGCAGGGCGGTCGCCCGGCCGGCCGTGGCCCGGCGGCGAACGGTTCCGGTACGACCGGCCAGTTCGCGCGTCCGGACGGCGACACCGGCCAGTACGCGCGCCCGGACAGCGACACCGGCCAGTACGCGACCGGTGAGTTCCCGCAGCCCGCCGAGCCCGACCCGTACGAGACCGGACAGCTCGACGCCCGCCAGTTCCAGCGGCCGGACGCCGAGCCCGCCCCGTACGCCGAGGAGCGGCAGAACACCGGCCAGTTCCCGCAGCCGCAGCAGCCCCGGCAGCCGCAGGACCGCGGTGCGCTGGACGGCGATGTGCTCGGCGGCGCGGACGCCGGTCCCGGGGACGGCCGTACGCCGATCTTCGACACGATCGAGTCCAACTGGTTCAGCCACCCGGCGGCCGCCGCCGCGGGTGTGCCGCAGCAGGGCGCCGACACCGCCGACGCGGCGCCGCTGCCGCGCCGCGGGTCCGCGCAGGACGCCGGTGCCCGACGTGAGGCACCGGTCGACGCCGGGCGCGAGGAAGCGCCGGCCGACCCCGCCGCGCAGTGGCGCTCCTCGCCGAACGACGAGACCTGGCGGCAGGCGGAGCAGATCCGCCAGCCCGCCTCGGGCGGTGTCACCACCTCCGGGCTGCCCCGGCGGGTCCCGCGTGCGAACCTCGTCGCGGGCACCGCGCAGCAGCAGCAGTCCCACCAGAGCGGTCCTCAGGTCTCGCGCGCGCCCAGCGATGTGCGCGGCCGGCTGACCAATCTGCGTCGGGGTATCCAGCAGGGCCGGCAGGCCGGGACGTCGACCACCGGCACCCACGGCACCGTCGATCCCACTCACCAGCAGGAGCGTTAGTTGAGTCCGATGAGCCAGGCGGCGCAGAATCTGAACTGGTTGATCACCAACTTCGTGGACAACACCCCCGGGGTGTCGCACACGGTGGTGGTCTCCGCGGACGGGCTGCTCCTCGCGATGTCCGAGGGCTTCCCGCGCGACCGTGCCGATCAACTCGCGGCGGTGGCCTCCGGGCTGACCTCGCTGACCTCCGGCGCCTCCCGCATCTTCGAGGGCGGCACGGTGAACCAGACCGTGGTGGAGATGGAGCGGGGGTTCCTCTTCATCATGTCCGTCTCGGACGGATCGTCGCTGGCCGTGCTCGCGCACCCCGAGTGCGACATCGGTCTGGTCGGCTACGAAATGGCCCTGCTGGTCGACCGAGCGGGAACGGTGCTGACGCCGGACCTGCGCGCCGAACTGCAAGGCAGCCTGCTGCACTGAGGCGCCCGCAGCGCCCCACGCCCAGCACCCCACCATCCATTCGTGCCGCCACCCCCCACCGGCCCAACCCGACGACAGACACCCTGTCCCGTCCGGAGGACCCATGACCCCGCCACCTGCCACTTCCGGCCCGTACGGCGCCTACAGCCAGGCGCCGTACGGGAGCGAAGGTGATCAGCCGCTGGTGCGCCCGTACGCCATGACCGGGGGCCGAACCCGGCCGCGCTACCAGCTCGCCATAGAGGCGCTGGTCAGCACGACCGCCGACCCCTCCCAGCTGCCCGGGCTGCTGCCCGAGCACCAGCGCATCTGCCACCTGTGCCGCGAGGTGAAGTCGGTCGCCGAGGTCTCGGCGCTGCTGCACATCCCGCTGGGTGTGGCGCGGATTCTGGTCGCGGACCTGGCGGAGGCCGGGATGGTGGCGATCCACCAGCCCGGCGGCAGCGGTGAGGCCGGCGGCACGCCGGACGTGACCTTGCTGGAGAGGGTGCTCAGTGGACTTCGCAAGCTCTGACAGCGGCTTCTCCGGGGGCACGGCGCGCGCCACCACCTCCGCGAAGATCGTGGTGGCGGGCGGCTTCGGCGTGGGCAAGACCACGTTCGTCGGCGCGGTCTCGGAGATCAATCCGCTGCGTACCGAAGCGGTGATGACGTCCGCTTCGGCGGGGATCGACGATCTCAGCCACGTCCAGGACAAGACCACGACGACCGTGGCGATGGACTTCGGCCGGATCACGCTGGACCAGGACCTGATCCTGTACCTCTTCGGTACGCCCGGTCAGGACCGCTTCTGGTTCATGTGGGACGACCTGGTGCGCGGCGCCATCGGCGCGGTGGTCCTCGTCGACACCCGCCGGCTCGCGGACTGCTTCCCGGCGGTCGACTACTTCGAGAACAGCGGCCTGCCGTTCGTCATCGCCCTCAACGGCTTCGAGGGGCACCAGCCCTACACGCCCGACGAGGTCCGTGAGGCGCTGCAGATCGGTCCCGGAACTCCCATCATCACCACCGACGCCCGGCACCGTAGCGAGGCCAAGAGCGCGCTCATCACGCTGGTCGAGCACGCGCTGATGGCCCGCCTGCAGTAGGGCCGCCCCAGGGCCCGCGCCGTCCGGCGCGGGCCGTGCGGAAGTCGGCTTCCGTCGGTCCGGTGCGGTGCGCCGGGCCGGTTCCCGGCGTGCGCGAATGGATCTGTGTCCTTCGACACGCCGACAAATTTGCTTCATAACGTTTCGACAGTGAATCGTCGGCGTTTCGACACCCCATGCGCATGCCTGGCTTCGCTGCGCGCACAGAGCGCCTGCATTTTGGCGCGGCTCGCCCTTAACGCCCCTTTTATCTCAGGCGCTTCCGGCCCTCCTCCGGCTTTGTCCAGTGTTTGGAACGCACCGCCCTGACGTGCTGAAATTCGCTGAACTCCGGAGTAGGAACGCCCAGAAGAAACGGCACAGCAGGTAGTGCCGGCGCCGAGAGGTTGTTGGTCGAGTGAGGCGAAGCAAGTCGAGCCCCGAGCCGCAGGAGCCGCGGCGGGGCAACTTCACCCCGCCACCCAGAGGTGGCGTACCGGCTGCCGACGCGTCCGAGAACACGGTCGCCAAGCCTCCGGTGAGCGGCGGTAAGTACTCCCCGCGCAACTGGCGCGTGGCGACCCGCCTGAACGCCATTCTGCTGATCCCGGTGCTGGTCGCCCTGGTCCTGGGTGGCCTGCGGGTGGACAGCTCGCTCACCACCTGGCGGGACGCGCAGGACGCGGAGAACACCGCGAAGCTCGTTCGCGCCGCGCTTTCCTACAGCAACGCCCTGATCGACGAGCGGGACCGCACCGCGGCGCCGCTGCTCCAGGGCAAGAAGGACGACCCGGTCGTGCAGCAGGCGCGGGACGCCACCGACGCCGCCGCCGACGCGTTCCACCAGGCCGCCAAGGCCATGCCGGACAAGCCGGGCCTCAACCGCCGGCTCGCCTCGTTCGAGAAGGCCGAGCCCAAGCTCCAGCAGCTGCGCGCGGCCGCCTTCACCTCCAAGCTGCGCGGCGTGCAGACCGAAGAGGGCTATGTCGAGGTCCAGCACCCGCTGATGGAGTTCGCCAACGAACTCGGCCTGGGCACCGGCAACATCACCTCCTACGGCCGTACCGTCTACGCCGTCGCGCTGGCCAAGGCCGCCGTGTCGCTGCAGCGGTCCATCGGCACCCACCTCCTGGTCGACCCGGCGTCCCCGCAGGGCGGCAAGGAGCACAAGCTGCAGCTGACCGCCTTCGCGTCGTACCGCTACCTGGAGGGCATCGCCATCGGCGAGTACACCTCCGGCGGCACGCCCGAGGACGTCGCGCGGCTCAAGAACGACGCGGCGGCGCTCAAGCAGGCCGCCCAGCAGAAGATCGCACGTGCAAAGGAACAGGCGCAGGCCGCCAACCAGCCCTTCCGCACCCCGCCGTCGATCGACCAGATGTCCACCTTGATCAGCACCGGCGCGGCACCGGAGGCGCTGAGCCCGAAGGGCATCACCTCCGACGGCTACTTCACGGCCGCAACCGGCAAGTTCAACATGTACCGGTCCATCGAGAAGGACCTGGCGAACAAGGCCGTGGACGAGGCCGCGCAGATCTCCGCCGACGCCCGCCAGTCCACCTTCGTCGACTCCGCGGTCGTGCTGGCCGCCCTGATCATCGCGTTCGTCGTGGCCGGGCTGATGGCCCGCCGGATGAGCCGCAACATGCGCCAGCTGCGCAACGCCGCCTTCGGTGTCGCCGAGCAGCGGCTGCCGATGCTGGTCGACCAGCTCTCGCGGACCGACCCGGGCCGGGTCGACACCCGCGTGACGCCCATCCCGATCGCCACCACCGACGAGATCGGCGAGGTCGCCCGCGCCTTCGACCAGGTGCACCGCGAGGCCGTCCGGCTCGCCGCCGAGCAGGCACTGCTGCGGGGCAACGTCAACGCGATCTTCACCAACCTCTCCAGCCGCAACCAGGGCCTGATCGAGCGCCAGCTGGAGCTGATCACCGACCTGGAGAACAACGAGGCGGACCCGGACCAGCTGGAGAGCCTCTTCCGGCTGGACCACCTCGCCACGCGTATGCGCCGCAACGGCGAGAACCTCCTGATCCTCGCCGGCGAGGAGCCCGGCCGCCGCTGGAACCAGCCGGTGCCGCTGGTGGACGTGCTGCGCGCGGCGATCAGTGAGGTCGAGTCGTACGAGCGAATAGACCTCACCGGCGTCCCCGAGAGCGAGATCCACGGCACCGCCGTGACCGACCTCATCCACCTGCTGTCCGAGCTGCTGGAGAACGCCACCACGTTCTCCTCCCCGCAGACCAAGGTGCGGGTGGCCGCGACCCGGCTGCCCGACGGCCGGGTGATGATCGAGATCCACGACAAGGGCATCGGGCTGACCCCCGAGGACTTCGCGGACATCAACCACAAGCTGGCCAACCCGCCGAGCGTGGACGCCGCGATCTCGCAGCGCATGGGCCTGTTCGTGGTCGGCCGGCTGGCCGACCGGCACGGGATCCGGGTGCAGCTGCGCCCCTCCGGCGAGCAGGCGGGCACCACGTCCCTGGTCATGCTGCCCGAGGCGATCACCCACGGCGGTGGCGGCGAGGAGCAGTTCGAGGACGACTTCACGGTCTCCCGGATCGTGCCCGAGCACCAGCACCCGTCGTACGACAGCCAGCAGCGCACCGCCGCCGAGCTGGGCTTCGACGACAGCCGCTACAGCCTGCCCGAGGGCGCCGACCTGGACATGGTGGGCCGCTCGCTGATGCGCGAGGAGCGCCGGGCGGCCCTGGAGGCCCAGGCGGGCGGCGAGCAGCCGGCCGACGGCCAGGGCGTGGCCAACCCGCTCTTCCGCGACCAGGCCTCGTCCACCACCGGTTACCAGGACTTCCCGTCCCAGGATTTCGCCCCCCAGGCGTATGCGGAAGCCGATCAACCGCTCTACGACGACCGGTCGCACGGCAACCAGGCATTCGGCGATCCGCACCCCGCGGAGACCACCGGCCAGCAGCCATACGTCTCCCACGAACCGGCACAGCCGGACGAATGGGCCGAACGCCCCGCATTCGAGGGCTACTTCGGGACCGAAGCGGAATCTGACCGGAATACAACTGCCGCTCCCGCTGAAGCCCCTGAGCGCGTACCATTCGAGCGTCCGGGCCCCACACCGAGCGACGCCCCCTCGCTGACGGACGTCGGCCTTCCGCGCCGCGGAGGCCGCGACCAGCAGGTACCGCAGGTTCAGCAGCAACGGGGCACGCCGGAGACCGGCCAGGACGGCTCGGACTGGCGCAGCTCCAACGACGAGCGCTGGGAGCGGGCGGAGCGGCTGCGCGAGCCGAAGGCGGGCGGAGTCACAGCCTCCGGCCTCCCCCGGCGAGTGCCCAAGGCCAACCTGGTCGAAGGCGCCGCGGAGCAGACCCCACAGGGCGGCCCCCAGGTCTCCCGCGCCCCGGAGGACGTCCGCGGCAGGCTGAGCAACCTGCGCCGCGGTGTCCAGCAGGGACGCAGCGTCGGCACGGACCCCTCCGGGGTCCCCCAGAATGACCAACAGGGCTTCGGCCCCGGCAGCACCTACGATCAGGAGCGTTAGTGTGAGCCCGATGAGCCAGGCGGCGCAGAATCTGAACTGGTTGATCACCAACTTCGTGGAGAACACCCCTGGGGTGTCGCACACGGTCGTGGTCTCCGCGGACGGTCTCCTCCTCGCCATGTCCGAGGGCTTCCCTCGGGACAGAGCCGATCAGTTGGCGGCGGTGGCCTCCGGGCTGACCTCGCTGACCTCCGGCGCCTCCCGCATCTTCGAGGGCGGGAGTGTCAACCAGACCGTGGTGGAGATGGAGCGCGGCTTCCTCTTCATCATGTCCGTCTCGGACGGATCGTCGCTGGCCGTGCTCGCGCACCCCGAGTGCGACATCGGTCTGGTCGGCTACGAAATGGCCCTGCTGGTCGACCGTGCGGGTAGCGTCCTGACGCCGGACCTGCGCGCCGAACTGCAGGGAAGTCTTCTCAACTAACAGACAGGCAGTGCGTTTCCCGCCCCCGCGCCATATGGTTCGGTGGCGCGACCGGCGTCAGACAGGCAAGTTGGAGGAGGAGACGTGGCAACGCCCCCTAGCGGATACCCGTACGGTTCCGGGCAGGAGTCCGGACCTGTGGGCGAGACCCATCACAACCGCTTCAACTTCCCGTCTGCGCCGAGCCGCCGGCCGCAGCGGCCCCAGCCGCCGCAGCCACAGCAGCAGCAGCCCCGGCCGTACGGCTCCCAGCCGTACGAGCCGTCGGTGTACGACGAGCCGCAGGCGCCGCGCATCCAGCCGGTGCAGCCGCAGCGGCGTGCACCCGAGCCCTCCCCCACCGGCGCGAACAACCCGCTCGTTCGCCCGTACGCCATGACCGGAGGCCGGACCAGGCCGCGCTACCAGCTCGCCATCGAGGCGCTGGTCAGCACGACCGCCGACCCCTCCAAGCTGCAGGGCCAGCTGCCGGAGCACCAGCGCATCTGCCACCTCTGCCGCGAGATCAAGTCAGTTGCCGAGATCTCCGCGCTTCTCTCCATCCCCCTCGGCGTCGCCCGGATCCTCGTCGCCGACCTGGCGGAGGCCGGACTCGTCGCCATCCATCAGCCCGGCGGGGACGAGACCGCCGGCGGACAGCCAGATGTGACACTGCTCGAAAGGGTGCTCAGTGGACTTCGCAAGCTCTAGCGGTGCAGCCCGCTCCACCACCTCCGCGAAGATCGTGGTGGCGGGCGGCTTCGGCGTGGGCAAGACCACGTTCGTCGGGGCCGTCTCAGAGATCAATCCGCTGCGTACCGAAGCCGTGATGACCTCCGCCTCCGCGGGGATCGACGACCTCACGCACGCGCCGGACAAGACGACCACGACCGTGGCGATGGACTTCGGCCGGATCACGCTGGACCAGGACCTGATCCTGTACCTCTTCGGTACGCCCGGTCAGGACCGCTTCTGGTTCATGTGGGACGACCTGGTGCGCGGCGCCATCGGCGCGGTGGTCCTGGTGGACACCCGCCGCCTGGCCGACTGCTTCCCGGCCGTCGACTACTTCGAGAACAGCGGCCTGCCGTTCGTCATCGCCCTCAACGGCTTCGACGGGCACCAGCCCTACACGCCCGACGAGGTCCGTGAGGCGCTGCAGATCGGCCCGGACGCGCCGATCATCACCACCGACGCCCGGCACCGCAGCGAGGCCAAGAGCGCGCTCATCACGCTGGTCGAGCACGCGCTGATGGCCCGCCTGCGCTAGTCGAGGCCGTCCCTGGGCCCCAGGGACACCACAGCGCCGCGTACGGGCTCCCCGTGCCCGCCCGCGCCGTACGAAAGGCCCCCACACCTCCTGGGTGCGGGGGCCTTCGTCGTGCCCGGCCGCGGGCCCGTACGCGGCCGTGTGCGGGCCCGGCGGACGGCTCGGCGGCGTCACCGGCGCGCGGGGCACTCCTTCCAGGCGAAGTGGTACACGGTGTTGATGCTGCCGTCGGTGGAGTCCATGGCCATGAAGCTGGTGGCCCTGGGGTCCGCGGACTTGCCGTCCACCCGGAGCTCGGTGTTGATGTTGAAGTAGCGCTCCTCACCGCAGGGCGCGTACACCAGGGCGTCGATGTCGGTCTCGTCCGACGTCTGCCAGTTGTTGTCGTAGGGGCCGGTGAAGGAGTGGCTCTTGCGGGCCGTCTCCTGCTGGCCCTGGAAGTAGTAGTTCGCCTGCTCCAGTCCCTTGGCGCCGGAGGCCAGGGAGGCGTAACCGCGGTAGTCGGCCCGGGCGATGGCGTAGGTGAAGCCCTGCGGGACATGGACGTTCAGGGCGATCTGGCAGTTCTTGCGGGCGTCGGTGGGCTTGCTGGAGCCGCCCGCCTGGGCGAGGTACTCGCTGTAGGTGACGGTGAAGGCGGTGTTGTCGGGGGCGATGGCCACCGCGGCGCTGCCGGGTCTGCAGCCCGATCCGTTGACCGTGGCGACGGTTATGGTGATCTTTCCGGTGGGCGGTTCGTCGCCGACGCGTGCCGGCGAGGTGGGGGATGCCGATCCGGCGAGGAGCAGGGATGCCACTGCGGCACCAGCACCGAGCGTGCTGAGCATGGGCACTTCCTTCCGGTCGTCCTAGGGCCCGCGGGGCGGGAACACCAGGAGTGGATGACGAGCGCATGCCAGCACGGGGATCTCGGCTTGAACAGCTCTGCTCCCGATGATTGGGGCGAACCTACGCCTTGATTCGGACGCCGACTGCCGAACCGGAACACCGCGGCCGATAGACGACCAAGACGCACATCACGGCGGTCCGGGGCGGGCGGGTCCGAAAACGCCGAGGGGCCCCGCGATCGTGCGGGGCCCCTCGGTCACTTCCGGGTCGTTCAGCGCTGCCAGCTGGTGGCGCCGTGGAAGCCGCTCTGGCGCTCCAGGCGGCGCCAGCGGGCGGCGGTGGCGCGCGGGCCGGCCGGGGCGGCCGGCCGGTGGGCGGCGCGGGCCAGGAGGACGGCGGTCAGGGCGGCCAGCTCTTCCTCGCTGGCCTGGCCCTTCTCCACACGGATGGAGTCGGTGCGATGGGCAGGGTTCACGGTGTCTTCTCCGTCGTCGCGGTGGGCGTGGTGCCGGGTGCGGTGCGGGATGGGGCTACTGGGGCGGGTTGCCGTGCTTACGGGCCGGCAGGTCCGCGTGCTTGGTGCGCAGCATGTCCAGGGCGCGGATGAGGGTGTGGCGGGTGTCGGCGGGGTCGATGACGTCGTCGACCAGACCGCGCTCGGCCGCGTAGTACGGGTGCATCAGCTCGGACTTGTACTCCTTGACCATGCGGGTGCGCATGGCCTCGGAGTCGTCCGCCTCGGCGATCTGCTTGCGGAAGATGACGTTGGCGGCGCCCTCGGCGCCCATCACCGCGATCTCGTTGGTCGGCCAGGCGTAGGTCAGGTCGGCGCCGATGGACTGCGAGTCCATGACGATGTACGCACCGCCGTAGGCCTTGCGCAGCACGATCGAGATCCGCGGGACGGTGGCGTTGCAGTAGGCGTAGAGCAGCTTGGCGCCGTGCCGGATGATGCCGCCGTGCTCCTGGTCGACACCGGGCAGGAAGCCCGGGACGTCCAGGAGGGTGATGATCGGGATGTTGAAGGCGTCGCACATCTGGACGAAGCGGGCGGCCTTCTCGGACGCCTCGATGTCCAGCACACCGGCCAGCGACTGCGGCTGGTTGGCGATGATGCCCACCACCTTGCCGTCGAGCCGGCTCAGCGCGCAGATGATGTTGGTCGCCCAGCGCTCGTGGACCTCCAGGTACTCGCCGTCGTCGACGATCTCCTCGATGACCTTGCGCATGTCGTACGGGCGGTTGCCGTCGGCCGGGACCAGGTCCAGCAGCGCGTCACCGGAGCGGTCGGCGGGGTCCTCGCAGGCGACCGTCGGCGGGTTCTCGCGGTTGTTGGCCGGCAGCAGGGAGAGGAGGTAGCGGACCTCCTCCAGGCAGGTCGCCTCGTCGTCGTACGCGAAGTGCGCCACGCCGGAGGTCTCGGCGTGCACATCGGCGCCGCCCAGGCCGTTCTGGGTGATCTCCTCACCGGTCACCGCGCGCACCACGTCGGGGCCGGTGATGAACATCTGCGAGGTCTCGCGGACCATGAAGACGAAGTCGGTCAGGGCGGGGCTGTAGGCCGCGCCGCCCGCGCACGGGCCGAGCATGACCGAGATCTGCGGGATGACCCCGCTCGCCTTGGTGTTGCGCTGGAAGATGCCGCCGTAGCCGGCCAGGGCGGAGACGCCCTCCTGGATGCGGGCGCCGGCGCCGTCGTTGAGGGAGACCAGCGGGGCACCGGCCTGGATGGCCATGTCCATGATCTTGTGGATCTTGGTGGCGTGCGCCTCGCCGAGCGCACCGCCGAAGATCCGGAAGTCGTGCGCGTAGGTGAACACGGTCCGGCCGTGGACGGTGCCCCAGCCGGTGATCACGCCGTCGGTGTAGGGCTTCTTGGCCTCCAGGCCGAAGCCCGTCGCCCGGTGCCGCCGCAGCGGCTCGACCTCGTTGAACGAACCCTCGTCCAGCAGCAGCTCGATCCGCTCGCGTGCCGTCAGCTTGCCCTTGGCACGCTGCGCTTCGGTCGCCCGCTCGCTGGGTCCTCGCCGGACCTGCTCACGGATGGCGTGCAGCTCGGCGACACGCCCGCGGGCGTCGGTGGCGCCGGCGGGCAGATCTTCGACAGTGGTCATGTATCGACGGTACGTGTGCGAGGCGCCGCACACCGATGTCGGTTTCGTACAACGTCCCACGCGTTTTGGTGGGCAGGCAGTACAGAACCGTCCTGTACCCGGCCTGCGTCCCGGCGTCCGTTCGGGTGGTGGGAGCGCTCCTGCTCTGTATGGGCCCGACAAACGACAGCGCAGGGATGTTGTCTTGACCGGCGGTGGGAGGGGGCGGGACGGGCCCGGTCAGCGCAACCGCACCGTGCAGACGTGGGTGGCGCAACTCCTGCCGGGGGCCAGGCGCAGTCGCAACGACCGCCCCGTGGCCAGCACCTCGATCGCCGGATCGTGGGCCGACACCGCGCGCACCGGCCGCGACCAGGTGATCTCCAGCGTATCGCCGGAACGGTCCGGGGCGGCCACGCACAGCCGGGCCGTCCGCCCCCCGGACCGTCGCTCGCGCACCAGCACGCTCGCCGGACCGCTGCTTTCGAGCGGCCCCGCCCGGCCGGCCCGCCAGAAGTTGGCCGCCGTTACGCCGAGCGGGTGGACCGCGATCGCCTGCCGGGCGGCGTCGTTGGCGAGCACGGTCAGCCAGCGCCGGTCGGCGGCCCGCCGCGCGACGGCGGCGGGGGTGGCGCCCGGCATCAGGAGGTAGGCGTAGTGGGCGTCGGCCGGATCGGTGCCGTGGTCGTGCCAGAGGGTGAGGTAGCGGCGGGTGAAGGGCTGCCGGGAGGAGGTGGCGTTGATGTCGTGCCAGGAGCCGGTACGGGACTCGCGCAGCGCGTTCAGGGCGGCGCCGCCGGGGGATCCGGGAAAGACCCAGCCGCCGTGCCCGGCGAGGTGGGCCCAGCGGGCGCGGCCGAAGGAGAGGCGGTGGCCGAGCGCGGCGGTCTGGGCCACGCCGTCGACGGTGAGCGTCTGGGTGCCGTACTCGCCCAGGCAGCGGTTGTCGACGACGGTCTCGGCGGGCACGCCGTCGCCGGAGCTGATGCCGGCGCCCAGGCAGACGACGCAGTCGGCCAGCGCGAACCAGGACTTCCGGGCGGTGAGGGTCGAGGACAGGCCGCGCAGGTCCTGGCCGATGGCGGCGAACTCGCCGTCGGTGGTGCCGCCGACCCAGCGCGCGGTGGGCTTGGGTTCGCCCCAGCCGCCGCCCTCGTTGTCGGCGAGCCGTTTGGTGGACACGGTGGTTCCGGGGAGCCGGTAGGGGTCGACGGTGGGCCAGAAGGCGTCCGTGTACTGGTCGCCCCCGAAGTCCGCGCCCCACCAATAGAGCATGCCGGCGCCGGTGTGCCAGCCCCGCGGGTTCTCGCCGTTGCCGTTCTCGTAGTACGTGATGCGGTCGGAGGCCATGGCCAGGCCCGCGGCCCAGCCGGGGCGGCGGTGCACGGCGCGGTCCATGGCCGGGAAGAGGCGGTGCCCCACGGGCTCGGGGGCGGCGGCCACCGGACCGTCGGCGATCTTGTGCAGGCGGGCGAGGTCGGCGACGCCGTACTGCCGGTCGGTGCGGACCGGCAGTGTGGTGTCGCGGGCGATCCAGCCCTTGACCATGCCGTGCCAGCGCGCCCGCTCGGCGCTGCTCGCGGCCTCGGCGAGCAGCGCCACGGCGGCGATCAGCGCATGCCCGTGGTAGTGGTCGCTGCGCATCACCCGCCGCTCGTCGCCCTGCAGATAGCCGCGGCTGACGGCGCGCCCGTTGACGCTGTCCATCATCAGGCCGTTGTGGAGCAGCGGGGCGTACGCGTGCTCGACGCTGTCGAAGATGATCTGCCGGGCCGGGTCGGTGATCCGCCAGGGCGAGTCGCCGAGCAGGGTGAACAGCCGGCCCAGGCCGTCGAGCAGGACATAGCCGTAGGTGCCGGAGTAGGCGACCCAGGAGTGCTGGACGAAGGAGCCGTCGGCGTAGAGGCCGTCGCCCTCGGTGACGTAGGGGAAGACCGGTGAGAGGGCGTCCCGGGCCAGTGCGATCTTGGCGGGGGCGCGGCCGAGGACGCCGCGCAGCGCGACCACCCGGCACAGGTCGACGCGGTTGGCGCCGGTGCTGGTGCCGCTGTAGTCGCCGAGCATGGTGTCGGGGACGAAGTGGTCGACGGCGGCGAGGCAGCGGTCGCGCAGAGCGCCGGGCAGGCGGTCGCCGAGGATCGCGAGGGTGTCGAGGAGGAGTCTGGGGCTGCCGATCTGCCACTCCCACCAGTTGCCGTAGCGGGTGGTGCCGGCGCGGTAGACGGTGGCTTCGAGGTGGTCGAGGCCGGCGACCAGGCAGTCGACGAGATCGGTGTCGCCGGTGCGGCCGGTGCCGGGCTGGGCGTAGGCGTGGGCCATGGTGCACAGCCGGTTGTAGCTCCGGGTGATGCCGGACGGCGGATCGTAGGGGCAGTCGTCCCAGAGCGAGCGGGCCGCCGGACGCATCGCCGACCGGTAGGTGGCCGCGAGGTCGCCGGTCTCCTTGAGCACGGCGGCATACGGCGGCGCGGTGGGGTCGAAGCCGGTGCCGAGGGCCAGCTCGCACCAGCGGGCCCGGAGGGCGGCGTAGGCATCGACGGGGGCGGCGCTCCCGGTGTCGGCGGCCGCGGGCCGGGCGGCCGCGAGGCCGAGCGCGCCCGCGGCGGAAGCGGTGAGAAATCCTCGGCGTGACCAGGCGGACGGAACGGGGTCGAGCGGCACGGTCGGTCCTCTCCATGGCGTCAACTGGGGTGTGGCGCTGCGCACTTGGGAGTTCCCGATGGTCTAGCACGGGCTCCCGGACAGCGGCAATGACCGTGCCGCAACGCCGGCCACCACCCGCCCGGCGGAACCCGGCCCGCGCACCCCGGTCGAACGAACCCACCACCACAGAGGTTGAAAGTTGAACTAGATGCGGTTACGGTGAATCTCGTTGAACGTTAAACAACACTGTTGATCCGTCCCGGAGGAGGAGCCATGGCTCTGTTCACCCGCAAGCGCACCGCCGACACCGCCGCCCCTGCCGCCCTCGTCGAGGCGGACCCCGCGCTCGCCGCGCTGACCGGCGACTACACCATCGACCCGGCGCACAGCAGCATCGGCTTCACCGTCCGGCACGCCATGGTCACCAACGTCCGCGGCGCGTTCGGCGAGTACGAGGGCGCCCTCAGGCTCGACGGCGCCGACCCCGCCCGCTCCACCGCGTCCCTCGACGTCAAGATCGCCAGCATCGACACCGGCATCGCGGACCGCGACGGCCATCTGCGCAGCGCCGACTTCTTCGACGCCGAGACCTTCCCGCTGATGACCTTCCGCAGCACCGCCGCCGAGCGGGTGGCCGGCGACCGCTACCGCATCACCGGGGACCTCACCCTCCGGGACGTCACCAAGCCGCTCACCATCGACCTGGAGTTCAACGGCTCGGCCACCGACGTCTACGGCGCCGAGCGGGTCGGCTTCGAGGGCAGCACCGAGATCCTGCGCTCCGAGTGGGGCCTGACCTGGAACGCCGCGCTGGAGACCGGCGGTGTGATGGTCAGCGACAAGGTCAAGCTCACCTTCGACATCTCCGCGGTCAAGGCGCCCGCGCAGGCCTGACCGCCCGCCGCACCGCACCACGGCCCCGCGCCGGCCCCTCCCCCGAGGGCCGCGCGGGGCCCCGGTCGTGTGCGGCGCCACCGCTTACTCCTGCGGCTCGACCCCGGCGCGCAGCAGCCCGTACGCGTAGGCGTCGTCCAGCGCCTGCCAGGACGCGGCGATGACGTTCTCCGCGACACCGACCGTGGACCACTCGCCGCGGCCGTCGCTGGTGGAGACCAGGACCCGGGTGATCGAGCCGGTGCCCAGGGCGCCTTCGAGGATGCGGACCTTGTAGTCGACCAGCTCCATGTGCGCCAGCTGCGGGTAGATCCGCTCCAGGCCCACCCGCAGCGCCCGGTCCAGCGCGTTGACCGGGCCGTTGCCCTCGGCGGTGGCGACGATCCGCTCGCCCTTGGCCCACAGCTTCACGGTCGCCTCGTTGGCGTGTGTGCCGTCGGGGCGGTCCTCGACGATCGCGCGCCAGGACTCCACCTCGAAGTAGCGCAGCGCCTTGCCACGCACCTCCTCGCGCAGCAGCAGCTCGAAGGAGGCGTCGGCGGCCTCGTAGGTGTAGCCCGCCAGCTCGCGCTCCTTGACCCGTGCGACGACCCGGCCGACCAGCTCGCGGTCGCCGCTCAGGTCGAAGCCCAGCTCCTTGCCCTTGAGTTCGATGGAGGCCCGGCCCGCCATGTCGGAGACCAGCATCCGCATGGTGTTGCCGACCAGCGCCGGGTCGATGTGCTGGTAGAGGTCCGGGTCGACCTTGATGGCGGAGGCGTGCAGCCCGGCCTTGTGGGCGAAGGCGGAGACGCCGACGTAGGGCTGGTGGGTGGAGGGGGTGAGGTTGACGACCTCGGCGATGGCGTGCGAGATCCGGGTGGTCTCGGCGAGCTTGCCCGCCGGCAGTACCCGGCGCCCGTACTTCAGCTCCAGGGCCGCGACGACCGGGAAGAGGTTGGAGTTGCCGACCCGCTCGCCGTAGCCGTTGGCGGTGCACTGGACGTGGGTGGCGCCGGCGTCCACCGCCGCCAGGGTGTTGGCCACCGCACAGCCGGTGTCGTCCTGGGCGTGGATCCCCAGCCGCGCGCCGGTGTCGGCCAGGACGGTCCGGACGACGGCGGTGATCTGCGCGGGGAGCATGCCGCCGTTGGTGTCGCAGAGCACCACGACGTCGGCGCCGGCCTCGCTCGCGGTGCGGACGACCTGCTTGGCGTAGACCGCGTCCAGCGCGTAGCCGTCGAAGAAGTGCTCGCAGTCGAGGAAGACCCGGCGGCCTTGGGCGCGCAGATAGGCGACGGTGTCCCGCACCATCGCGAGGTTCTCCTCCGGCGTGGTGCGCAGGGCCAGCTCCACGTGCCCGACGTGGGACTTGGCGACCAGCGTGATGATCGGGGCTCCGGACGCGAGGAGCGCGGCGACCTGCGGATCGTCCTCGACGCGGACGCCGGCCTTGCGGGTCGCACCGAACGCCACCAGCTGGGCGTGCCGGAAGTCGATCTCCTCGCGGGCGCGCTGGAAGAACTCGGTGTCCCGGGGGTTGGCGCCGGGCCAGCCGCCCTCGATGAAGCCGACGCCGAAGTCGTCGAGGTGCCGGGCGATGGTCAGCTTGTCGGCGACGGTGAGGTTGATGCCCTCGCGCTGCGCGCCGTCGCGGAGCGTGGTGTCGAAGACATGGAAGTCGTCGGGCACCGCGCCGGCGGGCCGGGGGGCGGGCGCCGGGGAGGCTGCGTGTGCGTCCGTCATGCTGGTCTGGCTCCTGTCGGGGTCTCGGTCTACCGGAATGACCGGTTCCACCGTCCCTCCATGCTCCCTCGCGCTCCGCCTCCGGTGAGTGGTGGGCCGGAAACGAAAAAACCCCTCGCGGGTGCGAGAGGTCTGCGCGCGGGTCTGGGACGACGGTGGCCGCGCCGTACTCGGGTCGTACGGGGCGGTCACTGCGGACCGGCGCGCCTGCTGCCAATAATCATGGCGAACGAGAGCACGGTCCGCAGTGTGCCATATCGGACGCACGGTGCACCGCGCGGTCTCACTATGCGGTCGGTCCGTCCACGCCGGCCCAGCGGCGGAGCGTGGCGGTGGCCCGCTCCCGGTCCCCCGGCGTCAGCTTGTCGAGGCTCATGTGGTGGCCCGCGTGCGGGCCCACGTAGACGTGGGTGTCACGGCTGCCGGGGCCGGTACGGAACGGATGGGCCCGGACGGGGTCGTTCCCGCCGTAGACGAACATCAGCTCACTGCCGTGGCGGCGCACCCAGCGGTCGATGTCGGGCATGGCCGCCGGCTGGAAGCGCATCGCGATGTTCCGCGGCACGAGGGTGCGGATCCGCTGGATTCCGGGGTGGCGCAGCAATCCGGCCAGCTGCGGGGCGGCCCGCTCGCTCATGCCGAGCTGGGTGCCCAGCTGGTAGAAGGACGCGGTGACCAGGGAGACGGAGAGGTCGGTGTAGCCCTGCAGGCCCATCACCCCGTCGAACCAGGCGTAGAGCGCCGCACCGGTCGCCCCGCGCCCGGGGATACGGCCGCAGCCTTCCTCTCCCTGCGCCATCCAGAAGCGCTCCGGCAGCATCAGCGTGGTGAATTCCAGCAGCCGGTCGGCGCCGCCGACGATGTGCAGGGTGTCGCCGTGGGCGGCGGCGGAGCGCGCGATACGGCCCGCCGTCTGCGTCCTGCGGGCTCCCAGCAGCTCGCGCTGGACCGCGGTGAGCGCATCGCGGCAGGCGGGGCTGCCGACCCGCTCCAGGAAGCGGTCCTCGGCGGTGCCGTCCCGGTTGCCGGTGTTGTCGGGCGCCGAGTACGCCACGGAGCCGGCCACATCGTGCGGGTAGAAGCGCCGGTGGTAGACCGTCGCCATCCCGCCCTTGCTGCCGCCGGTGGAGATCCAGGGGGCGCGGTAGAGCGTCCGCAGCGCCCGCACGATCCGGTGGTGGTCGGTGGCCGCCTGCCAGATGTCGAGCTTGGTCCAGTCGGTGGGATGGGGCGTGGAGGTGCCGAAGTACCGCTGCTCGACGCTGATCTGATTGCTCTTCAGAACCTCGGTCGGCTCGGCGCGCAGGGCGGGGTCCTGGTAGTCGAGGTCGTAGCCGTTGGTGTGGAGCACCATCGGCCGGTCGGTGGCGCGGTGCAGCAGGAACAGCCGCTGCTCGAAGGCGCCCCGGTCGGGGTGCCGGTGGTCGACCGGCTGGCGGTAGCGCAGCTCGATCGAGCGGTAGCCGGCCGGGGCGGGGTTCTCCTTGACCACCCGCATGCCGGGGATCGCCGCGAGGCGGGTGGAGAGGTCGCCGGCGGCCGGGCGGGTGGCAGCCGCCGGGGCCGCGGCCGGGCGGGCCTCGGCGGGCCGTGCCGTCGCCGCGGACGGGGCCGCGACGGCCGATGCCAGCAGCCCCGTCAGCAGCAGCGGCATGAATGAGTGCCTGAGGGTCTTCATGCCACCCAGCCAAGCCGCCCGGGGCCGGGGCGCGGATCCCCCCGGAACGGGAACGGCCTCCCCCGGGCAGGGGAGGCCGATTTCGGCCGGGCGGCCGCCTCAGTCGGCGGCGGGCGCCCCCACCGGCGAGCGGTCGGCGCCCGCGGCCGGCTTGCCGACCCGGTGCAGATCGATGGTGCGGGTCTCGCGCATCGTGATGTAGACGATCAGCGAGACGGCGGCGCAGCCGGCGACGTACCAGTAGTAGCCGGACTCGATGCCGCCGTTCTTGAACCACAGGGCGACGTACTCCGCGGTGCCGCCGAACAGCGCGTTGGCGATGGCGTACGGCAGCGCCACGCCCAGCGCCCGCACACCGGTCGGGAACAGCTCGGCCTTCACACAGGCGTTGATCGAGGTGTAACCGGTGACCACGACCAGCGCCAGCAGCGAGAGGCCGAGGGCCGGCCAGAAGCTGCCGGCGTGCTTGAGCAGCGTCATGATCGGCACGGTCAGGAACGTCGAGCCGACCGCGAAGGTGATCAGCAGCGGGCGCCGCCCGATCCGGTCGGAGAGCCTGCCCGCCAGCGGCTGCAGGCACATGAACAGGAACAGCGCGCAGAAGCTGACCAGCGAGGCGGTCGGCTTGTCCAGGCCCACGCTGCCCGAGAGGTACTTGGTGAGGTAGGTCGTGTACGTGTAGTAGGCGACCGTGCCGCCCATGGTGAGGGCGATGACCAAGAACGCCTCCCGCTTGTGGGCCAGCAGCGCCTTGATGGTGCCGCGCGCGGGGTCGGCGTTGGCGCTGTCGTCCGCGGCGTAGACCTCGGTCTCCAGCATGTTGCGCCGCAGGTAGAAGACGATCCCGGCGCCCAGGGCACCGACGATGAACGGGATCCGCCAGGCCCAGCTGTGCAGCGCCTCCTCGGACATCGTGCGCTGCAGCACGATCTGCAGGCCCAGGCCGAGCAGTTGGCCCGCGGTCATCGACACGTACTGGAAGCTGGAGGCGAAGCCGCGCTGCCCGGGAGCGGACGCCTCGGTGAGATAGGTGGCGCTGGCCGCGTACTCCCCGCCGACCGAGAGCCCCTGCAGCATCCGGGCGATGAGCAGTACGGCCACTCCGCCGTAGCCGGCGACGGCGTACGTCGGTGCGATGGCGATCAGTACCGCCGAGGCGGACATCAGCGTGACGGTCAGCGTGAGCGCGGCCTTGCGCCCCTTGCGGTCGCCGACCCGGCCGAGCAGCCAGCCGCCCACCGGCCGCATGAAGAAGCCGACGGCAAAGATCCCCATGGTGTTCATGAGGTTCGCGGTGTCATTCCCCTTGGGGAAGAACGAATCCGCGAAGTAGACCGCGAAACTGGCGTAGACGAACCAGTCGAACCACTCGACCATGTTGCCGGCCGAGCCGACCCAGATCTTCTTCCATTGCTCTCGTCCCATAGCCGATCACGGTCGCGGACCGGCGGTCCGTCGGCAAGAGCCGGGGCGGCAACGATCGCGCGTACTTGAGTGCGTTGTGTTCACGGGTACTTCCTCACCGCATACGCGACGACCGCACGTGGAACGACCGGAAAAGGCGCCGCTATTGGGCCGCTCCGCACGGACCGTCACAGCCATCGGGAGGACGGACCGGTCTCGGCACGGCCCGGCGCTTTGCCCCGCCCCACCGTCACGGCGTGAGCGACTCGTCCAGGAACTCGTGTATGTGCGCGCGGACCTGGGCGCGGTCCGTGCCGGGGAGGCCGACGACCAGGTGGGTGCCGAAGCCGTCGAGGAGGGCGCGGATACGGGTGGCGAGGCGTTCGGCGTCGACGGCGCGGAACTCGCCCTTCGAGGCGCCCTCGACGAGCAGGGCGACCAGGTCGCGGTGCCAGGCGAGTTCCAGTTCGAGCTGGCGCTCGCGGGTCTCGTCGTCGGCGTTCTGGGAGCGGTTCCAGACTTCCAGCCACAGCGTCCAGCGCGGGTCGCGGTGGCCGTCGGGAAGGTAGAGGTCGATCAGCGCGTCCAGGCGTTCGCGGGCGGGGACGCGGCGGGAGAGGGCGGCCCGGCGCTCGGCGCCGAGCTGCTCCTCGCTCCACTGGAGGGTCTGCAGCAGCAGCTCGTCCTTCGTACCGAAGTAGTAGAGGATGTGGCCGCTGCTCATGCCGACCTCGCGGCCCAGTCCGGCCATGGTCAGCCGGTCCAGGCCCTCCGCGGCGATGGTGGCCATCGCCGCGGCCAGGACCTGCTCGCGGGGCTGGTTGAGCCGGCGCCGGGGACGGCGCACGGGACCGGGCACGGGGACCTCCGGGTCGGCTGGACGGGCCTGTGGGTCAGGCCTCGGGCTGCTGCTGGGTGATGCAGTGGATACCGCCACCCGCTGCGAAGATCGTACGGGCGTCGACGAGGGTCACCGTCCGGTCGGGGAAGAGCCGGCGGAAGATGGCGGCCGCCTCCTCGTCGCGCGGGTCGTCGAAGGCGCACAGCACCACACCATCGTTGCAGAGGTAGTGGTTGATGTAGGAGTAGTCGACCAGCTCGCCGTTCTCCTCGATGACGGTCGGCGCGGGCACCTCGACGACCTCCAGCTGCCGGCCCCTGGCGTCGGTGGCCGAGCCCAGCAGCTTGACGATCTCGCTGCAGATCGCGTGGTCGGGGTGGTCGGGGTCGGGCTGGGTGTGCACGAGCACGGTGCCGGGGCGGGCGAAGGCGGCGACGATGTCGACATGGCCGCGGGTGCCGAACTGTCCGTAGTCCGCGGCCAGGCCACGCGGCAGCCAGATCGCCTTGGTGGTGCCGAGGTGGGCGTGGATCTCGGCCTCGACCTCCTGGGCGGTGCGGCCGGGGTTGCGGCCCGGGTCGAGCTGCACGGTCTCGGTCAGCAGGACGGTGCCCTCGCCGTCGATGTGGATGCCGCCGCCCTCGTTGACCAGGGGGGTGGCGTAGCGGCGGGCGCCGGCCAGGGACGAGACCTGCTCGGCGATCTTCTCGTCGAGGTCCCAGCGGGCCCACTCCTGGGCGCCCCAGCCGTTGAACACCCAGTCGGTGGCGGCCAGCGAGCCCTTGCCGTCGGTGAGGAAGGTGGGGCCGATGTCGCGCATCCAGGCGTCGTTCAGCGGGCGCTCGACGATCTCGATGTCCGCTCCGAGGAGGGCCCGGGCGCCCTCGGCCTGGCCGGGACCGGCGACGACGGTGACCGGCTCGAAGCGGCGCACCGCGCGGGCGACGCCGGCCCAGGCGCGGCGGGCCTCGGCCAGGGCCTCGCCGCCCTCCTCGCCGAAGGTGAAGTTGGGGCCGGGCCAGGCCATCCAGGTGCGCTCGTGGCGGGCCCACTCCGGGGGCATGCGGAAGCCGTCGGCGACAGGGGTGCTCATGCGGGGGTCCTCAGGGTCTGTGGCGGTGGTGCCGGTGGTTGGCCGCCGGCGGTGGGGTGCGCCGGCGGTGCGGTTCACAGGAAGTAGAGCCGGGACAGCGAGACGGTGTCGGCCGGCTCGGAGCGCATCGGGTCGCCGTCGAGGGTGACCAGTCCGCTGCGCCCGTCGACCTGCACCTGTCCGACCCGGGAGTTGTGGACGAGGTTGCCGGGGCCGATGCCGCGGGTGCCGCGGACGGCGACCCGGCGGCGGCGGGTGGGCAGGTGGTCGCCGCCCTGCTCGGCCGCGGCACCCGCGACGAAGGCGACCGAGATCTCGGCGGGGGTCGCGCCGTGCGCCCCGAACTGCGGCCCGAGCACCAGGGGTTCGCAGGTGTCGGTGGCCGCGTTCGGGTCACCGGTGACGCCGTAGGCGGGGAAGCCGGACTTCAGCACCAGCTGCGGTTTGGCGCCGAAGAACTGCGGCTTCCACAGCACGATGTCGGCCATCTTGCCGACCTCGATCGACCCGATCTCGTGCGAGAGGCCGTGGGCGATGGCGGGGTTGATGGTGAGCTTGGCGATGTAGCGCAGCACGCGGGCGTTGTCGTCGTGGGCGCCGTCGCCCTCCATGGGGCCGAGTTCGGCCTTCATCTTCCCGGCCATCGCGAAGGTCCGGCGTACGGTCTCGCCGGCCCGGCCCATGCCCTGGGCGTCGGAGGAGGTGATGCCGATCGCCCCGAGGTCGTGCAGCACGTCCTCGGCGCCCATCGTCCCGGCCCGGATGCGGTCGCGGGCCATCGCGGCGTCGCCCGGCAGGTCGGTCTTCAGGTCGTGGACCGAGACGATCATGCCGTAGTGCTCGGCGACCGCGTCCCGCCCGAAGGGGAGGGTGGGGTTGGTGGAGGAGCCGATGACGTTGGGGACGCCGGCCATCTTCAGGACGTTGGGGACGTGTCCGCCGCCGCAGCCCTCGATGTGGAAGGCGTGGATGGTGCGGCCGTCCAGGACGCGCAGGGTGTCCTCGACGGTGAGGCACTCGTTGAGGCCGTCGCTGTGCAGGGCGACCTGGACGTCGTGGTCCTCGGCGACGCGCAGCGCGGTGTCCAGGGCCCGGGCGTGCGCGCCCATGTCCTCGTGCACCTTGAAGCCGCAGGCGCCGCCCTCGGCGAGCGCCTCGACCAGCGGGGCGTCGCCCGAGGAGGAGCCGCGGCCGAGGAAGCCGATGTTGACCGGCCAGGCGTCGAAGGCGCCGAAGGCGTGGCCCAGCGCCCAGGGCGAGTTGACGCCCACGCCCCAGACCGGGCCGAACTCCTGGCCGATGATCGTGGTCACGCCGGAGGCCAGCGAGGCCTCCATGACGCGCGGCGAGAGCAGATGGACGTGGGTGTCGACGGCGCCGGCGGTGGCGATCATGCCTTCGCCGGAGACGATCGAGGTGCCGGTGCCGACGACCACGTCGACACCGTCGAGGGTGTCGGGGTTGCCGGCCCGTCCGATGGCGTGGATGCGGCCCTGGCGGATGCCGATGGACACCTTGCGGATGCCCAACGCCGCGTCGATGACCAGGACGTTGCTGATCACGACGTCGCAGGTCTCGCGGACCGCGGCCGCCTTGAGCAGCAGCCCGTCGCGGGCGGTCTTGCCGAAGCCGGCCAGGAACTCGTCGCCGGGCTTCTGGGCGTCGGACTCCACCCGGACGACCAGGCCCGAGTCGCCGAGGACGACCCGGTCGCCGGCCCGCGGGCCGTGTACCGACGCGTACTCGTGGGGGTCGATGGTCATGCCTGCTCCTCCGCTCCCAGGTAGCCGCAGGCGGCGGCCCGCCGCAGCGCTTCCGTCTTCGCGCCCGGTGCGTCCAGCGGGCCGTCCACGAGACCGGCGAAGCCGATCGCGATCCGGGCCCCGCCGATCGGGACCAGACCGACCTCCGAGGCGCCGCCCGGGTCGAACCGCACGGACGAGCCAGCCGGGACGCACAGCCGCATGCCGTACGCGGCACCGCGGTCGAAGTCCAGCCGGGGGTTGGCCTCGAAGAAGTGGAAGTGCGAGGTGACGCTGATGGGCACCGTCGCGGTGTTGCGCACGGTGAGCACCACCGCGGGCTCGGGCTCCGGATCGGCCGGGCCGGGGAGCACGGCGCCGGGCGCGGGCGCCGCGTCGCTCTCCCCGGCCGTCGCGCCGGCGCCGATCGGGTCGCTGACCACCGCGAGCCGGGAGCCGTCGTCGAAGACGGCCTCCACATGCACCTCGGTGACCACGTCGGCCACGCCCGGCAGCACATCGTCCGGACCGAGCACGCTGCGTGCCGCCTCGATGGCTTGAGCGAGGCGGCGCCCGTCCCGCGCCGCCTCGCAGACTGTGTCCGCGATCAACGCGGTCGCCTCGGGCACATTCAGCTTCAGTCCGCGGGCCCGGCGCGTCCGCGCCAGCTCGGCCGCGCCGAACAGCAGCAGCCGGTCGCGTTCCGTGGGGGTCAGCCGCATCCCGTCACACCTCCAGCTCGATTAGAGCATCACTCTAACCATGAAACTAGTCAACACGGAAGCATTGACCTACGGAGCGGTGATGAGTCACATTGAGCGCTGTTCTAAACGAGCGATGAATAGAACGCCGCTCTAAATGATCTCGTACCGCTGGTCCGGCGCTGCGAGACCCGCTCATATCGAGCACTTCCACATGACGGAGCACTGCACGCAGAGCACTGCTCAGACACTGTTGTCCGGCCTCTCAGGGGAGCCCTCATGCCGATCGAACAACGCGGAGTCGACACCATCCCGGACGAGGAGCGCACCAGCGGTCCACGCGATCTCATCTCGATCCTGCTCGGATCGAACCTCGCCCTGGGCGTGGTGATCTTCGGTTGGCTACCGGTCTCCTTCGGGCTCGGCTTCTGGCCCTCGGTGACCTCCCTGGTGGCGGGCACGCTCGTCGGCACCCTGCTGACCGCCCCGCTCGCGCTGGTCTCGCTGCGCAGCGCCACCAACCTCTCCACCAGCAGCGGCGCCCACTTCGGCGTACGCGGCCGGCTCATCGGCTCGGTGATCGGGCTGCTGCTCTCGCTCGGCTACACCGCGCTGACCCTGTGGGTCGGCGGCGACGCGGTCGTCGGCTGTCTGCACCGCCTGACCGGGCTGCCGACCGGCGGAGCGACCTACGCCCTGGTCTACGCCCTGCTCGCCGGCGCCACCGCCGTCGGCGCGGTCTACGGCTACCGGGTGCTGCTGCGGCTGAGCAAGGTGCTCGCCGTCGGCATGACCCTGCTGCTGGCGGTCGGCATCGTGGCGTACGCCGGCACCTTCACCACCGCCGCGCCGCAGGGCAGCTCGTATCTGCTGGGCGGCTTCTGGCAGACCTGGCTGCTGGCCGCCGTCTCCGCGGGCCTGAGCGGCCCGATCGCGTTCATCACGCTGCTCGGCGACTACAGCCGCTACATCTCCCCGCGCCGGCACAGCTCGAAGAAGGTCTTCGGCGCCACCTGTCTGGGCCTGGTCGTCGGTCTGCTGGTGCCGCAGCTGTTCGGCACCTTCACCGCCCTCGCGGTCGGTGCGGGCGAGGACTACGCGGGCCCGCTGGTGGCCGGCGCCCCGTTCTGGTACCTGGCGCTGCTGCTGCTCAACGCCTCGGCCGGCTCGGTCGGCAACTCCGGGCTGATGCTCTACAGCATGGGCCTGGACCTGGACGCCATCCTGCCGCGCGCGAGCCGCACCCAGGCCACCTACGTCGTCGCCGCGCTCGCGACCGCACTGGTCTACGCCGGCCACTTCCTGTGGGCCGCGCAGGACGCGATGACCTCCTTCGTCCTGCTGATGACCGCGGTCGGCACGCCCTGGGCGGTGATCACCGTGATCGGCTTCACCCGCTGCCGCGGGGCCTACGACGCGGAGTCCCTGCAGGTCTACAACCGCGGCACCCGCGGCGGCGTGTACTGGTTCACCGGCGGCTGGAGCGTCCAGGCGGCCGTGGCCTGGGCGCTGGGCTCGGTGGTCGGCCTGCTGGCGGTGGCCACGCCCCTGTACGAGGGCCCGCTGCTGGCCTACACGGGCGGCATCGACGTCAGCTTCCTGCTCGCGGCCGCGGTGGCCGGTGTGGTCTACCTCGCCCTCACCGCCCGCGATCCGCGCCCGGTCCCCGCGCTGCGCACCCTTCCCCCCACCTCCCCCACCGCCCCCAAGGAAGCGTCCGCGGAGGTCGGCTGAGCCGATGCGACCATGACCGAGGCCGCCCCCGACCCGATGTCGGTGGCGGCCTCGGTCCTGTCCGGGAAGCGCCCCGGAGCGGTGGGTCAGCCCAGCTGGTGCATCCAGCCGTGCTTGTCGTCGGCGACGCCCCGCTGGATGTCCAGCAGCGCCTCGCGCAGCTTCAGCGTGACCTTGCCCGGCTCGCCGTCGGACTGGCTCCACTCGCCGCCCGCGCTCTTGACCGTGCCGACCGGGGTGATCACGGCGGCGGTACCGCAGGCGAAGACCTCGGTGAGGGTGCCGTTGTCGGTGTCGGCCCGCCACTGGTCGATGGAGACCCGGGCCTCCTCGGACTCGAAGCCCAGGTCGCGGGCGACGGACAGCAGCGAGTCACGGGTGACACCGGCCAGCAGGGAGCCGGTCAGCGTGGGGGTGACGATCTTGTCTCCGTACACGAAGTACAGGTTCATGCCGCCGAGCTCCTCGACCCACTTGTGCTCCACGGCGTCGAGGTAGGCGACCTGGTCGCAGCCGTGCACCGCGGCCTCGGCCTGCGCGAGCAGCGATGCGGCGTAGTTGCCGCCGGTCTTGGCGTCGCCCATGCCACCGGGGACGGCGCGCACCCGGTCCTCGGACAGCCAGATGGAGACCGGCTTGACGCCGCCGGCGAAGTACGCGCCGGCGGGCGAGGCGATCACGACGAAGAGGTACTCGTTGGCGGGCTTCACGCCCAGCCCGACCTCGGTGGCGATCATGAAGGGCCGCAGGTAGAGCGACTCCTCGCCGCCGTGCGCGGGCACCCACTTCTTGTCCTGCTGGACCAGCAGGTCACAGGCCTCGATGAAGGTCTCGACGGGCAGCTCGGGCATGGCCAGACGGCGCGCCGAGGCCTGGAAGCGCCGGGCGTTGGCGTCGGGGCGGAACATGGCGACGGAGCCGTCGGGCTGGCGGTAGGCCTTGAGGCCCTCGAAGATCTCCTGCGCGTAGTGCAGGACGTTGGTCGCCGGGTCGAGGGAGAGCGGCCCGTACGGCACGAGCTGCCCGTCGTGCCAGCCGCGGCCCTCGGTCCACCTGATCGTCACCATGTGGTCGGTGAAGTGGCGGCCGAAGCCGGGGGCGGCCAGGATCTGCTCCCGCTCCGCGTCGGACAGCGGGTGCGAGGAGGGCTTGAGCTCGATCGTGGGCGTCGTCATGAATGCATGTCCTTCACTGCGTGATCCGATACCGCGGGTATCCGGCCCAGCCCTCCGGCCGGGGGTGGGTGGGGTCGGCCCCCACCATGCGGCACCGGTGCGGTTTGTGGCGGCCGCGCGCACCGTGATCTTGAACGTACCGGTCGTTACTGGGACGTCCGAGTTTCTCGCGGGCGGCGACACCACGTCCGATTATCGCTCGTGGGTCTCCGCCGCCGGAACCGGTGTGCGCGGTCCGCGTCCGATGGTCGCACCCAACCGGGCGGTAGCCCAGAGCGGGTCAACGCGGACAGCGCCGGTGCCTGGACGCTGTGTCCCGGCCCGGCGCTGTTCGTGGGTGCCGATGTCGCGCTGCGGGCCTCAGCCCGCTACGCGCGCGGCGAGGGCGTCGCCGATCTCGTCCGTGGTGCGGGCCGCGCCGTCGCGCGCCTCCAGGTCGGCCGCGACGGCCTCCTCGATGCGGGCGGCCTGCGGCTCGAAGCCGAGGTGGCGCAGGAGCAGGGCGACCGACAGGATCGTCGCCGTCGGGTCGGCCTTGCCGGTGCCCGCGATGTCCGGTGCGGAGCCGTGCACCGGCTCGAACATCGAGGGGAACTGGCCGGTCGGGTTGATGTTCCCGGAGGCGGCCAGGCCGATACCGCCGGTGACGGCCGCCGCGAGGTCGGTGAGGATGTCGCCGAAGAGGTTGTCGGTGACGATCACGTCGAACCGCTCGGGCTGGGTGACGAAGAAGATCGTCGCCGCGTCGACGTGCAGGTAGTCGGTGGTGACCTCGGGGTACTCCTGGCCGACCCGGTCGAAGATGTTCTTCCACATGTGGCCCGCGTAGACCAGGACGTTGTTCTTGTGCACCAGCGTCAGCTTCTTGCGGGGGCGGGCGTCGGCGCGCTCGTAGGCGTCGCGGACCACGCGCTCGACACCGTAGGCGGTGTTGACGCTGACCTCGGTGGCGACCTCGGCCGGCGTGCCGGTGCGCAGGGAGCCGCCGTTGCCCGTGTACGGGCCCTCGGTGCCCTCACGCACCACGACGAAGTCGATGTCGGGGCGGCCGGCCAGCGGGGTGGCCGTGTTCGGGAAGAGCTTCGACGGGCGCAGGTTGACGAAGTGGTCGAAGGCGAAGCGGAGCTTGAGCAGCAGCCCGCGCTCCAGCACACCGGACGGGACGGACGGGTCCCCGATGGCGCCGAGCAGGATCGCGTCGTGCTGCTTGAGCGACTCCAGCTCCGCGTCCGGCAGGGTCTCGCCGGTCGCGTGCCATCGCTTGGCACCAAGGTCGTACTCCTTGGTTTCCAGCTTGACGTCCTGCGGGAGGACCGCGGTCAGGACCTTCAGGCCCTGGGCCACGACTTCCTGGCCGATACCGTCACCGGGGATCACTGCGAGGCGAATGCTGCGAGACATGTTTGGACCTTACGCCCCGTCCCATTCGTTGACACGTAACGTCCGCCATACGGACACATGGGGAGCCGGCCAACCTCCGTTCACCGCAACGCCCCGTAACGGTCGGGTGATGCTGCGACATTCGCTGCCATGACTGGAAATCCCCGGGGGGACGCTCCCCTGCCCTCGCACACCCCGCGCGTCGGTGTACCGGAGCGGCTCGCGGCCCGGATGAGCATGCCCGAGCAGCATGAATACCTCCGCACGAAGCTGACCCGCCGGGGCCTGCTGCGCACCTCGGCCGCCACCGCGGGAGTGGTCGCGGGATCCGGTCTGCTGACCGGCTCGGCCACGGCCGTCTCCCCCACCGCGTCGGCCTCGCCCGCCACCGTCGCCGTCGACGGGTCCCTCGTCGCCCCCTTCGGCCGCCACCTCGCCTTCGGCGCCGACCCCAGGAGCCAGATGCGGGTGAGCTGGCAGGTGCCGCTCGCGGTCCGGCGGCCGTTCATCCGGGTGGGCCTGCGGCCCTGGGACCTCGGACTCAAGATCGAGGCCGAGGTGCGCGCGCTGCACACCCCCTCGCTCTCCTCGAAGCTGCCCGCCGTCGAGCAGTACTACCTGCACGCGGCCCTCGACGGCCTGCGGCCGGGCACCACGTACTACTACGGCGTCGGGCACGACGGCTTCGACCCGGCCGACGCCCGCCACTTCTCCACGGTCGGCACCTTCCGCACCGCCCCGGCCCGCGCCGAGACGTTCGTCTTCACCGCCTTCGGCGACCAGGGCGTCAGCTACCACGCGCTCGCCAACGACCAGCTGATCCTGGGGCAGAACCCGTCCTTCCACCTGCACGCGGGCGACATCTGCTACGCGGACACCGACGGGCAGGGCTCCGACCACGACGCCTACGACGCGCGGGTGTGGGACCAGTTCCTCGCCCAGACCGAGTCGGTGGCCAAGTCCGTGCCGTGGATGGTGACCACCGGCAACCACGACATGGAGGCCTGGTACTCGCCCAACGGCTACGGCGGCCAGAGCGCCCGCTGGTCGCTGCCTGGCAACGGCCCGGACGCCCACCGCGCCCCCGGCGTGTACTCCTTCACCTACGGCAACGTCGCGGTCGTCGCGCTGGACGCCAACGACGTCTCGTACGAGATCCCCGCCAACCAGGGCTACACCGGTGGCGAGCAGACCCGTTGGCTCGACCGCCGCCTGGCACAGCTGCGCGCCGCCGAGGACATCGACTTCATCGTGGTCTTCTTCCACCACTGCGCCTTCTCCACCACCAACGCGCACGCCTCCGAGGGCGGTGTGCGCGACGCCTGGCTGCCGCTGTTCGACAAGCACCGGGTGGACCTGGTCATCAACGGGCACAACCACGTCTACGAGCGGACCGACGCCCTCAGGGGCGGCCGGGTCGCCAAGAAGATGCCGATCGGCGAACGCGTCGACAGCGCACGCGAGGGCATCGTCTACGTCACCGCCGGCGGCGCGGGCAGGGCCCTGTACGACTTCCCCGTGCCCGACAGCTACGAGGGCCACGTCAAGGACCTCGACCACGTCGAGACGTTCCACTGGTCCAAGGGCCAGGTGAAGACCAAGGACACCGTGGAGTGGTCCCGGGTCCGCTACACCGGCTACTCGTTCATCGCCGTCGAGGTCTCCCCGGGCCACCGCCCGCGGATGAAGGTCACCACGCTGGCCGAATCCGGCGAGCGCATCGACCACTTCGAGGTGACCCGCTAGGGCGTGTCCGCAAAGTGGTTGGTTCGTTGGTCTGTTCGTGGTGCGTCGTCATGAGCTGACTGATGAGTCGTGGGCGGTGATCGAGCCGTTGTTGGCTCCGCCGCGGATGGGCCGGCCGGTCCGCGACCGGCGGCAGGTGGTCAACGGCATTTTGTGGAAGCTGTCCACCGGGGCGGCCTGGCGGGATCTGCCCGAGCGGTATGGGCCGTGGAAGACGGTCTATGAACGCTTCCGTCGCTGGTCCGCCGATGGCACCTGGGACCGCCTGCTGGCCCATGTCCAGCAGCATTCCGATGCTGTCGGTGCCGTCGACTGGACGATCGTGTGCGTCGACTCGACTACCGTGCGGGCCCACCAGCATGCGGCCGGGGCCCGAAAAAGGGGCAGTCCTGGCCGGGTGAGGCGATCGGCCGGTCCCGCGGCGGGCTGACCACGAAGATCCACCTCGCCTGCGACGGACAGGGCCGGCCGCTGGCCTTCACCCTCACCGCCGGGAACGTCGACGACTGCACCCAGTTCGAGACGGTGATGGCCCGCATCCGTATCGGGCGGTGCGGGCCCGGCCGCCCCAGGACACGACCGGACCGGGTTGTCGCGGACAAGGGCTACTCGTCCACGAAGATCCGCAGCTACCTGCGGCGGCGAGGTGTCAAAGCGGCGATTCCCGAGCGGATCGACCAGATCAACGGCCGCATCCGGCGGGGCGAGAGCCGCTGCCGGCTCGACCGGGCGGCCTACCGACGCCGAAACGTCGTCGAACGCTGCTTCAACCGGCTCAAGCACAACAAAGCCCTCGCCACCCGCTACGACAAACGCGCCCGCCACTACCAAGCCCTGGTCACCATCGCCTGCCTACGACTCTGGCTGCCCTGACTTTGCGGACACCCCCTAGGGGCTGTCCGATGGGTCAGGGTCGGAAAGGCCGCGGCGTCTGGTGCACTGCGTTCGCTGCGCGAACTCCGTCTCGGCTCCTCATGTGCTCCTTTGGAT
>NZ_JBHYJC010000019.1:0-149526 GCF_042749045.1 Streptomyces sp. NPDC059008
CCCTGGCGCCGCGGCGCGCGGGGTGGTCGCCGCGCCCGCGCCGTCCGGCCCCCGCGCCCCCGCCGGCCGGCCCTCCCCGCCGGCGCCGTCGTCGCCGCCGTCTACGCCCCGGCCGCGGCCCTGGCCTGCTGGTCGCTCGGCCGGACGCTGTGGGACGGGCTGGACCGGCCGGGGGTCGCGCTGGCCTTCGGCGTGCTGATCGCGGTCGGTGAGCTGGTCGGGTGGGGTCCGGCGCCGGCGGGCGGGCACCGGCCGGAGCCGGGGGAGCGGGAGGCCGCACCGCTCGGGGCGGCCGGTGCGCTCGCGTATGCGCTGCTCGGCGAGGCCGGCGGACTGCCCACGGCCCACGGCGTCCCGCAGACCGTGGCCGTCGTCCTGGCGGCCGGCCTGGTGGGGCTCGTCCCGCGGCTCGCGCGCGGCCGGGGGCCGGCGCTCGACCCGCTCGCCCGCCGGGTGCTGACCGTCGGCTTCGCCGCCACCTGCTTCCACCCCCTGCACACCACCGGGGCGTTGGGCGGCTGGGCGGCGTCCGGGCCGCTCCGCCCGCTCCTGCTGGTCGGGCTGCTGGCGCTGACCGCGCTGTGCGACGCGGTGCTGGCGGCGGCGCTCGCCCGGGCCCGTACGGGCTGGCCGTACGGGCCGCTGCTGCGCGACGAGTTGCGGGCGCTGCTCGGCACCGGCACCGCGATCTGCGCCACCGGGGTGGTGATCTCGCTGGCCACGGCGGTCGCCGGGCTGTGGGCGCTGCCGGTGTTCTGTCTGCCGCTGCTGCTGACCCAGTTCGCACTCCGCCGGTTCGCGGCCGTCCGCGCCACCTACCGCCAGACCATCGCCTCACTGGCCCGGTCCACCGAGATCGCCGGCTACACCCCGCACGGCCACGCCCGCCGGGTGGCCGCGCTCAGTCGCGCGGTGGGGCGGGAACTGGGCTTGAGCGAACCGGACTTGGACGTACTGGAACACGCCGCCCTGATGCACGACATCGGCCAGCTGTCGCTGCTGGACCCGGTGCCGGACGGGGCGACCGCGCCGCTGCCGCCCGCCGAGCAGCGCCGGATCGCCCTGCTGGGCGGCGCCGTTGTCCGGCAGACCGGTGTGCCCGCGGAGGTGGCGGTGATCGTCGAGCGGCAGGCCGATCCGTACCGGGACCAGCCGGTCACGGCCCGTATCGTCCGCACCGTCAACGCCTACGACGACCTGTCGGGCGGGGCCGCGGGGACCGGAGGCGCGCTGCGCGCCCTGGAGCGGCTGCGGCTGGCCACCGCGCGGGAGCACGAACCCCTGGTCGTCGAGGCGCTGGCCCGGGTGCTGGGGCGCGGCGCTGGGCTGGTGTGACATGAGTGACCTTGTGGGACGCGGGTCACGGGCCTGCCCGCCCGATCCGTCCTGCAGAACCCCTTCACGGACGGCTATCCGCCGGTAAGGTCGGAAATGGCCCCGGAAGGGCCGTGAGCGGCTCTCCCACGGGCCCGCGGGTCCGCCATGGTCCCGCGGGCCCCGAACGCCCCGAATCCCCGTGGTTGAGCCGCCGCCGGGCGCCCGGCGGGAGGGAACCCATGGGTAATGAGCGCCCTTCGAGATGGGCATGGTTGGATGCGAAGGAAGCCCCCCGCAGGGGGATTCAGGGGGTCGGGCGAAGGCAAGGAGCCGCAGGGGGGCACAGCAAACCAGGCTGAGCCCGACGGCAATCTGTGGCAGGTTGTCGAGTAGGTCCCCAGAAGGGCCCCGGGCGCCGTCCGGGACACCTCCGGAGCGGCATCGAGAGCAACCAGCAGGCGGGAATCGTGAGGATCTTCGGCAAGGTACGGCACCGGCCCTCCGCCTCGTGGCGGCAGGCGACCGACCGCGCTTTCACGCTGATCGGCGACGGCCGTTACGACGACGCGGGCGCGCTGCTGACGCGCGCCGCGGACATGGAACCGTGGCTGTCGGAGTCCTGGTTCAACCTCGCCCTGCTGCACAAGTTCCGGCACGACTGGGAGCAGGCCCGGGCCGCCGGCCTGCGCGCGGTCGCCCTGCTGGACCGCGAGACCGGGGCGCCCGACTGGTGGAACGTCGGGATCGCCGCCACCGCCCTGCAGGACTGGCCGCTGGCCCGCCGCGCCTGGCAGGCCTACGGCCTCAAGGTGCCCGGCGAGGGCTCGCCGTCCGGCGAACCGCACGGTATGGCCCTGGGCAGCGCCGCCGTCCGGCTCTCCCCGGAGGGCGAGGCCGAGGTGGTCTGGGGCCGCCGGCTGGACCCGGCCCGTATCGAGGTGCTGTCGATCCCGCTGCCGTCCTCCGGGCGGCGCTGGGGCGAGGTGGTGCTGCACGACGGCGTCCCCCACGGCGAGCGGACCACCGTCGACGCCGACGGGGCCACCAGGGCGTTTCCGGTCTTCGACGAGATCGAGCTGTGGGCGCCCTCCCCGGTGCCCACCTGGGTCGTGCTCCTGGAGGCGGCCACGGAGGCCGACCGGGACGCCCTGGAGCAGCTGGCGGCCGACGCCGGCTTCGCCGCCGAGGACTGGTCCTCCTCCGTCCGGCTGCTGTGCCGTACGTGCTCGGAGAGCCGGATGCCCAGCGACGAGGGCGACGGCGAGCACCTGGACCCGCACGACCACAGTGAGCCGGGCCACCCTGGCCCGCTCGGGCACCGCACCGCCGGCTCGGGTTCGCTGTGGGTACCCGAGCGCGAGTGCGGTATCGCCGCGCCGTCGGCCCTGGTCCGCGGGCTGCTGGACGGCTGGGTCGCGGACAGCCCGGACACCCGGGAGTGGCGCGACCTCGAAGAGGTCTGCTGAGCGTCCGCCGACGCCGCCGTAGGCTGTACGACGACTAACAGGGTTTTGAGGAAGGCGTACGGCGGAGATGGCCCAGCAGCCTGTGTTTGACCAAGACGGTGACGAGCGGGTGGACGACGAGTTCGTCGACGACGTCACGGACGCCGAGGAGCGGGAGGCCGCCCACCGCGGGCGCGGCACCTCGCGGCCGATCACGGTCGTCGGCAATCCGGTGCTCCACAAGGAGTGCAAGGACGTCACGGACTTCGGCGACGAGCTCGCCGGGCTCATCGACGACATGTTCGCCAGCCAGCGCACCGCCCAGGGCGTGGGCCTGGCCGCCAACCAGATCGGTGTGGACCTGAAGGTCTTCGTCTACGACTGCATGGACGACGAGGGCGTCCGGCACGTCGGCGCGATCTGCAACCCGGTGCTGGACGAGCTGCCGGCCGAGCGCCGGGTGCTGGACGACTCCAACGAGGGCTGCCTGTCCGTGCCGGGCGCGTACGCCGAGCTGGCCCGTCCCGACTACGCCGTGTGCCGCGGCCAGAACGCCGAGGGCGAGCCGATCGCGGTCCGGGGCACCGGCTACTTCGCGCGCTGCCTGCAGCACGAGACCGACCACCTCAACGGCTACCTCTACATCGACCGGCTCAGCAAGCGGGACCGCAAGGCCGCGCTGAAGCAGATGGCCGAGCTGGAGCCGCGCTACCCCGTCGTCCCCAACGACTGAGGCGGGCGGGCGCCCGGTGCCCGGACCGGGCGCCCGGCCCCGTCAGGACGCCTTCTGGTAGGCGCTCCAGACCTTCGGGGGGAGGGCGGTGCCCAGCCCCGTGTCGTCGCCGCCGACGCCCTGCATCGGCAGCAGCTCGGGCGCGCCCGGCTTGTTGCGGAACATGGTGACGGCCGTGGTCGGCTCGGCGTCGGCATCCGCGCCGGGCGCGCGGTCGGGGCGGATGCCGCCCCAGTCCTCCTTGCCCGTGCCGGGGCCGGGGCCGAATTCCGGGCCGGTGGACGACGGGCTGGCGATGAACCACGCCGACTTCATCCGGTCGCCCGGCTCGGTGCGGCCGGCCGCGACCGGCCGCTTGGCCGCCGCGTCGTCCGGCGCCCCCAGGGTGCGCCAGCCCAGTCCCTCCAGGGTCGCGGAGACCTGCTGGGCGACCCCGGCGTCGAGGACCTGCTGGGGCCCGGCGCGGTCGAAGCCGCGGATCTTGTTGCCGTCGTAGGTCATCGACGTCACCGCGTAGGGATCGGCGTGCAGTCCGCCGTTGGCGAAGGTGGTGTAGGCGCTCGCCATCCGGATCGCGCTGGGCGCCGAGGTGCCCAGCGGGAAGGTCTGCTCCAGGGGAGCCATGCTCTCCTCGCGCAGCCCCGCCTCCACCGCCAGGGCCCGGATCCGGTCCAGGCCCAGGCGCTGCCCGGCCTGCACGAACGGCGGGCTCTGGGCCCTCATCAGCGCTCCGCGCAGATCCCCGACCTCGCTCTCCCAGTCCACCGGAGTCATCTCGTCGGTGTCCTCGGGCTGCTCGGTGTCCTCGTCGGGCCCGTCGACCTGCTGCTGGAGCGCGGTCGCCAGCACGAACGGCTTGAAGGCGGAGCCGGCCGGGACGGCCGAGGTGTCCGCGTTGTTGCTGAAGTGCCGGGTGGCGTCCGTGCCGCCGTACAGGGCGAGGATCGCCCCGTCCTTGGGGCGTACGGAGGCCGCGCCGAACTCGACATAGGTGTCGGCCTTGCGGTCCTTCGGGTCGAGGTTCTCGCGGCGGACGTCGCTCACGGCCTTCTCCAGGCGGCGGGTGAGCTGTTTGTCGAAGGTGGTGTGTATGCGGTAGCCGCCGCGCGCCAGGTCCTTGTCGGTCAGGCCGGTGCCGGCCTTGACGAACTTGTTGGCGATGTCGATGAGGTAGCCGATCTGGCCGGCCTGGCTGGTGGGCTTCGACAGTGCGCGCGGCTCGGGGAACGTGCGGTACTTCGCCCGCTCCTGCCTGCTCATCTTGCCGGTGGCGACCTGCCGGTCGAGTATCCACTTCCAGCGTTCCACGGCCCGCTGGTGGTTGGCCTTGCTCAGCCCCGGGTCGTACTGCTCCGACCCCTTCAGCAGGGCGGCCAGCAGCGCGCCCTGGCTGGGGTTGAGCTTCTTGGCGTCGATGCCGTAGTACGCGTGGGCGGCCGCCTGGATCCCGTAGGAACCGCGGCCGAACCAGCTGGTGTTGAGGTAGCCGCGCAGGATCTCCGGCTTGGACTTCTGGTTGCTCACCTTCAGCGAGAGGATGAACTCCCTCGCCTTGCGGGTGATCGTCTGGTCCTGCGAGAGATAGGTGTTCTTCACGTACTGCTGGGTGATCGTGGAGCCGCCCTGGGTCTCCTCGCCGGAGACCATGTTGACCACGGCGCGGGCGATGCCCTGAAGGGAGACGCCGGGGTCGCTGTAGAAGGTGGCGTTCTCCGCGGCGATCACGGAGTTCTCGACGGAGTCGGGGACCTTGTCGAGGGTGACGTTCTGCCGGTTGACGGCGCCCACGCTCACCATCTGGCTGCCGTCCGCCCAGTAGTAGACGGTGGCTTCCTGCCCGGCGAGTTCGTTCTCGTTCGGAATGTCGATCGTCGCGTACACGACAGTGAACAGCCCCGCCAGGCAGAGGAAGCCGAACGAGAGGGTGCCGAGCCACAGCCGCCATGACGGCAGCCAGCGGCGCGGACCCTCTCGTCCCTGGCGCGGATAGTCGATGAACCGACGACGCCCCTTCGTGGCCTTCATGTCCACAAAGATGTGGTGGCCACGGCTCCGGTTGCCGAGGTAACAGAACGCTCACATTGGCGCACGACCAGGGCTGACGGGGCGTCGCAGGTCCTCCGGTTCCCCGGGCCTAGAAGTCGTCGTCGAAGGAGACCGAGCCCTCGACGGCGACCTGGTAGGCGGAGGCCCGGCGCTCGAAGAAGTTGGTCAGCTCCTGGACGTTCTGCAGCTCCATGAAGGAGAACGGGTTCTCCGAGCCGTACACGGGAGCAAATCCCAGGCGCTGCAGCCGCTGGTCGGCGACGCACTGGAGGTACTCGCGCATCGACTCGGTGTTCATGCCCGGCAGGCCGTCACCGCACAGGTCGCGGCCGAACTGCAGCTCGGCCTCGACGGCCTCCTTGAGCATCTCGGTGACCTGCTGTTCCAGCTTGTCGTCGAAGAGGTCGGGCTCCTCCTCGCGGACCGTGTCCACCACCGAGAACGCGAAGTCCATGTGCATGGACTCGTCGCGGAAGACCCAGTTGGTGCCGGTGGCCAGCCCGTGCAGCAGACCGCGCGAGCGGAACCAGTAGACGTAGGCGAAGGCGCCGTAGAAGAACAGCCCCTCGATGCAGGCCGCGAAGCAGATCAGGTTCAGCAGGAAGCGGCGCCGGTCGGCCTTGGACTCCAGCCGGTCGATGCTCTCGACCGAGTCCATCCACTTGAAGCAGAACTCGGCCTTCTCCCGGATGGAGGGGATGTTCTCCACGGCCGCGAAGGCGGCGGCGCGGTCGTCCGGGTCGGGGAGGTAGGTGTCCAGCAGCGTCAGATAGAACTGGACGTGCACCGCCTCCTCGAAGAGCTGACGGCTCAGGTACAGCCGCGCCTCGGGGGAGTTGATGTGCTTGTAGAGCGTCAGCACGAGGTTGTTGGCGACGATCGAGTCACCGGTCGCGAAGAACGCGACCAGCCGGCCGATCATGTGCTGCTCGCCCGGCGAGAGCTTGGCGAGGTCGGCGACGTCGGAGTGGAGGTCGACCTCCTCCACGGTCCAGGTGTTCTTGATCGCGTCGCGGTAGCGGTCGTAGAACTCCGGGTACCGCATGGGCCGCAGGGTCAGCTCGAAGCCCGGGTCGAGGAGGTTCTTCGTGCCGGTGGTGGCCGTGTGCGTGGCCGCGGCGGTGTTCACTTCGGTCGTCATTACTGGCAGGCCTCGCAGGACTCGGGGTTTTCCAGGGAGCAGGCGACCGCCTCGGGGTCGGTGGCCTGCTGCGGTACGGGGACGGTGCCGCCGGCGGCCGCGGTGCCGCGGGCCGACTGGGCGATCCGGGTCGCCGGGCGCGAACGCAGGTAGTACGTCGTCTTGATGCCGCGCTTCCAGGCGTAGGCGTACATCGAGCTGAGCTTGCCGATGGTCGGCGACGCCATGAAGAGGTTCAGCGACTGGCTCTGGTCGATGAAGGGCGTACGGGCCGCGGCCATGTCGATCAGGGCGCGCTGCGGGATCTCCCAGGCGGTGCGGTACAGCGCCCGGACCTCCTCGGGGATCCAATCGACGTCCTGCACCGAGCCGTTCGCCTCGCGCAGCGCGTCACGGGTCCGCGCGTCCCACAGCCCAAGAGCCTTGAGCTCCTCGATCAGATACGCGTTGACCTGCAGGAACTCACCCGACAGCGTCTCGCGCTTGAAGAGGTTGGAGACCTGCGGCTCGATGCACTCGTACACGCCCGCGATCGAGGCGATGGTCGCGGTCGGCGCGATCGCCAGCAGCAGCGAGTTGCGCATCCCGGTCGTGGCGATCCGGGTGCGCAGCGCCGCCCAGCGGTCCGCCCAGCGGGGCTCGGCGTTCGGGTAGTGGTCCGGGTGCAGCACACCGCGGGCGGTGCGGGTCGCCGACCAGGCCGGGTGCGGGCCGTGCCGCTCGGCGAGGGCGGCGGACGCCTCGTACGCGGCGAGCATGATCCGCTCGGAGATCCGGGTCGACAGCTCCTGGGCCTCGGCCGAGTCGAAGGGCAGCCGCAGCCGGAAGAAGACGTCCTGCAGGCCCATCAGGCCCAGACCCACCGGGCGCCAGCGGGAGTTGGAGGCCCCGGCCTGCTCGGTCGGGTAGAAGTTGATGTCCACGACCCGGTCGAGGAAGGTGACGGCGGTACGGACCGTGGCGTCCAGCTTCTCCCAGTCCATCTCACCGTCGTCACCCAGGTGAGCGGCGAGGTTGACCGACCCCAGGTTGCAGACCGCGGTCTCCCCGTCGTCGGTCACCTCCAGGATCTCCGTGCACAGGTTGGAGGAGTGCACGACCTGGCCGGGCTCGGCGGTCTGGTTGGCGGTGCGGTTGGCGGCGTCCTTGAACGTCATCCAGCCGTTGCCGGTCTGCGCCAGGGTGCGCATCATGCGGGAGTACAGCACCCGGGCCGGGATCTGCTTGAGCGCCCGGCCCTCGGCCTCGGCCTTGCGGTAGGCGGCGTCGAACTCCTCGCCCCACAGGTCCACCAGCTCCGGGGCGTCCGAGGGGGAGAACAGCGACCAGTCGGCGTCCGCCTCCACCCGGCGCATGAACTCGTCCGGGATCCAGTGCGCGATGTTCAGGTTGTGGGTGCGGCGGGCCTCCTCACCGGTGTTGTCGCGCAGCTCCAGGAACTCCTCGATGTCGGCGTGCCAGGTCTCCAGGTAGACACAGGCGGCGCCCTTGCGCCGGCCGCCCTGGTTCACGGCCGCGACCGAGGCGTCCAGGGTGCGCAGGAAGGGCACGATGCCGTTGGAGTGCCCGTTGGTGCCGCGGATCAGCGAACCGCGGGCGCGGATGCGGGAGTAGGACAGGCCGATGCCGCCGGCGTGCTTGGACAGCCGCGCCACCTGGTGGTAGCGGTCGTAGATCGAGTCCAGCTCGTCCAGCGGCGAGTCCAGCAGGTAGCAGGACGACATCTGCGGGTGGCGGGTGCCGGAGTTGAACAGCGTGGGGGAGGAGGGCAGGTACGACAGCGAGCTGGTGAGGCCGTACAGCTCGGCGACGTCGTCCAGGGCGCGTTCGCTGCCGTCCTCGGCGAGGCCGCAGGCCACCCGGAGCAGGAAGTGCTGGGGCGTCTCGATGACCTGACGGGTGGTGGGGTGGCGCAGCAGGTAGCGCGAGTGCAGGGTGCGCAGCCCGAAGTACCCGAACCGGTCGTCGGCCCCGTCGGCGAGCGCCTGGTCGACCAGGGCGTCCAGCCGGGCGGCGTGGGTTCGAACGAACTCCGCGGTCTCGTCGGCGATCAGCCCCTCGCGGTGGCCGACTGCGACGGAGGCGGAGAAGGCGACCGCCCCCTGTGCGGCCGCCTCCTCCGAGATCGAGAGGGTGAGCAGCCGCGCGGCGAGCTTGGAGTACTGCGGCTCGTCACCGATCAGTCCGGCCGCGGCCTCGATGGCCAGCGACCGCAGTTCGGACTCGCCCGCGCCCTCGTACCGGCCGCGCAGGGCGGCGGCGGCCACCTTGCCGGGGTCGGTCGCGGTCAGGTCCTCGGTCAGCTTCGTCAGGGTGCGCAGCAGCGCGACGCCCGGACCGTCCTGCCCGTCCTCGCCCGGACCGCCGCCGGCGGGGGTGGCGGGCGTGGTCACCGCAGGCTGCACGACCTCGGCGTCTGACGCGGGTTCCGTTGGCGCGATGGTCACGTGATGCTCTCCCTCACTCGGCGGGGGCCGGGAGGGGCGGGACGCGACGGCCGCACGCGCGCATGCGGCACCCCGTGACGGTCAAGGGTGCGCGGGCACACCGCGCGGCGTCCACCGACCCAACCCTCGGGGCCCGGACGTATCGACGTCCGCACCGATGGCGGTGCGGGCGTACCGTCGGCAGGTCCTCGGACTTCACGGGCGCGCGGCAGGGCCCTCATCGGGCCACTGGGCGCGCTCTTACACCGTTGCGGGACAGTTCCGGATTCCCACCGGATTCCCCTGCGGCGACAGCGAGGACGAGCATACATCTTGTGCTGCTCCCCGCGTGCACCCCCACATCTTGTGTCGCTTCCTCATACCACTCCGACAGGTGTGCGAAGTGCCAGGGGGCGGGGGAGCGCCCGGAACGGCCCTCGGGCCGGGCCTGGAGCGCCTTTCAGGCCACCTCCCGCGCGAACGCCCAGAGCGTGACGCCCGGTATCGGATCCCAGTCCCGCTCCTCGGCGCGCGCGAATCCCAGCCGCCGGTAGAGCCGGTGCGCGGGCAGCACATGACGCGGCGTGGACAGCACCATGCCGCTCAGCCCGAGCGCCCGCGCCCGCTCCAGACACGCCGCCACCAACGCCTCCCCGACCCCTCGTCCGCGTCCCTCGGGCCGCACCGCGAGCATCCGGAACTCCCCCTCGCCGGGCCGCGCCAGCTCCGCGTACGGGCTCCCGTACGCGCTGAAGGTGACCGTCCCCACCACCCGCTCCTCGGGCCCCTCCACGGCCACCAGCACCTCGGCCCGCTCCGCCCGCTCCGCCACCCTCCGCAGCGTCGCCGCGTAGGTGTCGCTCTCCCCGGATACCAGCAGCCCATCGGCCAGATAGACGGCCACCAGCAACTCCCCGACCGCACCGAACTCCGCCTGCCGCACGGGCCTGATCGTGATGTCCATGGGCTCAAGTGTGGGGGGTGGGACCGACGGCGGGGTGGGTGTCGGTGGGCCTGGTTATCGTCGGTGCCACGCCCCGGCTCAGCTCGGCAGTGAGAGGAGAAAGTCCCGTGACCGATTCCCCCGACCGGCCCTACCGCACGCTCACCGAGTACTTCGAAGAGGCTGCTCGGATACTCGCTCGCTCCGACGAGCGCCCTCGGCTGGAGCTCATCGAGGGGCGAGTCAGCAGCAAGGCCGGGCCGGACGGGAACCACGGGAGGACCGTCGCGTGGCTCACCCGCCTCTTCCTGCGGAATCGGCCCGAACTCTGGCTCTCGGCTTCCCAGGGCCTGAAGGTGCAGTCCGGCCGCGACGGACGCGCCTGCCCGGACGGTTTGCTCGCGCACAGCGGGGCTTTCGCGGGTCAAGGGCAATGGGTGGATCCTGAACCGGTCTTGATGGTCGTCGAGATCACCTCATGCGACCCCGGAGCCGACCACCGTGCCCGGGTACAGAAGCCCCGTGCCTATGCGGAGGCCGGCATCCCGCTGTATCTGCTGATCGAGCGGGAAGAACGTCGGCTCACGCTTCACGGCGAGCCCGACGCCTCCCGCTACGAGGACATCCGCACCGTCGCGTTCGGCGAGACGCTTCACCTGCCCGACCCCGTGGATATCACTCTGGATACGGAGCCGCTCAAAGACTGGGCCGCCGCACCCCGAAGGGATGCGGCGGCCCGCGGCCGAGGCTGATCCGGCGCTCAGTGCCCCGCCGGTGCCCCCGCCGTGGCCGGCGGCAGTTCCGCCGAGACGCCCTTGTCGCCGACGTCCGCGGTGTAGTCGCCGGGGCTGGTCTCGTCGACGCCCTCAGGGGCCTTCACGGCCTTCAGGGCGAACGTCAGGACGACCGTCACCACGACGTTCAGGACGAAGGCGGTCAGGCCGATGTAGCCGATCTCGCCGATGCCGGGGATCTCCTTGCTGGAGCCGCCGAAGTGGGCCTGGGTCGGGCTGGCGACGCCGTACGCCGCGAGCGTGCCGTAGAGCATGCCGGCCGCCCAGCCGGTCAGCAGCGCCCAGCGGTGGAACCAGCGGGTGAACAGGCCGCCGACCAGGGCCGGCATGGTCTGCAGGATCCAGATGCCGCCCAGCAGCTGGAAGTTGATCGCGACGGTCTTGTCCATGGTGAGGACGAAGACCAGGGCGCCGACCTTGACCAGCAGGGAGACCAGCTTGGCGACCTTGTGCTCCTGCTCGGGCGTGGCGCCGGGCTTGAGGAAGTCCTTGTAGACGTTGCGGGTGAACAGGTTGGCCGCGGCGATCGACATGATGGCCGCCGGGACCAGCGCGCCGATGCCGATCGCGGCGAACGCGACGCCGGAGAACCAGCTGGGGAACATGTCCTCGAACAACTGCGGGATGGCCAGCTGCGGGTTGCCCTGGATGTCCGTACCGGCCTTGACGGCCATGAAGCCGAGCAGCGCCAGGAAGCCGAGCATCAGGGAGTACAGCGGCAGGATCGTGGTGTTGCGGCGGATCACGTTGCGGCTGCGCGAGGAGAGCGTGGCGGTGATCGAGTGCGGGTACATGAAGAGCGCCAGCGCCGAGCCGAGGGCCAGGGTCGCGTACGCCCACTGTGCGTTGGGTCCGCTGGTCAGCTCGCCGCGCGGCTTGCCGGGGACGGCGCCGGGCTCGGCGAACGCCTTGCCGGCCGCGTCGAAGATCCCGTCGAAACCGCCCAGTTTGATCGGGATGTAGACGATCGCCACGATGATGACCAGGTAGATCAGCCCGTCCTTGACGAAGGCGATCAGGGCGGGCGCGCGCAGGCCGGAGGAGTAGGTGTACGCGGCCAGCACCGCGAAGGCGATCAGCAGCGGCAGGTCCTTGACGAACCAGTTGGTGTGCGCGCCGCCGCCGATGCCCATCACGTCCAGGACGGCCTGGATGCCGACCAGTTGGAGCGCGATGTACGGCATCGTGGCGAGGATGCCGGTGAGCGCCACGGCCAGCGACAGGCCCTTGGAGCCGAAGCGTCCGCGGACGAAGTCGGAGGTGGTGACGTAGCCGTGCTTGTGCGAGACCGACCACAGGCGGGGCAGGAAGGTGAAGATGAGGGGGTAGACCAGGATGGTGTACGGGACGGCGAAGAAGCCGGCCGCGCCCGCCGCGTAGATCGCCGCCGGTACGGCCACGAAGGTGTACGCGGTGTAGAGGTCGCCGCCCAGCAGGAACCACGTCACCCAGGTGCCGAAGCTCCGCCCGCCCAGGCCCCATTCGTCGAGGTTGGCGGACTGCTCGGCCTTGCGCCAGCGGGCGGCCAGGAACCCCATGACCGTCACGGCCAGGAAGAAGAAGACGAACACGGCGAGTGCGACGCCGTTGACGCCCTGGGTCGAGGAGGCCGCGAGCGCGGTGGAGGCGCCCGCTGCGGACATCGCGTCGGTCACTGGTCCGCACCGCCCTTGCGGGCGCGCTGCTCACGCTGCACGAGCTTGTACGCCACCGTCGTCAGCGCCGTCGAGATCAGCACCCACAGCATCTGGTACCAGTAGAAGAACGGGATCCCGATGAGCGTGGGCTCGATCCGGGCGTAGGAACTCACCCACAGCGTCGCCACGAACGGAGCGAGCAGGCACAGTCCGGCCACCACACGTGTGGGTGTGACGACCGGTCTGCTGCTGGGGGATTCGGCTGGCTCTGGCATCGCGTGGCTCCGTCCGTGGCGGCGAACTCCTGTGCAATCGGCTGAAAATCTATGGCAGGGCCGTGGCACGCGTCACTAGCTGTCCGCATATCGGTATGAAGAATCCGAGCGGGGAGGGGCGGGGCGGCGGGCCGAGTTCACTCCGCGGGACGCTGCAGCCTCGCCACGAACTTGTAGCGGTCGCCGCGGTAGACCGAGCGCACCCACTCCACCGGCCGGCCCTGGGCGTCGAGCGAGTGCCGCGAGAGCATCAGCATCGGCAGGCCGACGTCGGTGCCCAGCAGACCGGCCTCGCGCGGGGTGGCGAGCGAGGTCTCGATGGTCTCCTCGGCCTCCGCGAGGCGGACGTCGTAGACCTCGGCCAGCGCGGTGTAGAGGGAGGTGTACTTGACCAGGTTGCGGCGCAGCGCGGGGAAGCGCTTCGCCGACAGGTGGGTGGTCTCGATGGCCATCGGCTCGCCGCTGGCCAGCCGCAGCCGCTCGATGCGCAGCACCCTGCCGCCGGGGGCGATGTCCAGCAGGCCGGCCAGCCGGTCGTCGGCGGTGACGTAGCCGATGTCCAGCAGCTGGGAGGTCGGCTCCAGGCCCTGGGCCCGCATGTCCTCCGTGTAGGACGTCAGTTGCAGCGCCTGGGAGACCTTGGGCTTGGCCACGAAGGTGCCCTTGCCCTGGATGCGCTCCAGCCGGCCCTCGACGACCAGCTCCTGCAGCGCCTGGCGCACCGTCGTGCGGGAGGTGTCGAACTCCGCGGCGAGGGTGCGCTCGGGAGGTACCGGGGTGCCGGGCGGCAGGGTCTCGGTGATCTCCAGCAAGTGCCGCTTGAGGCGGTAGTACTTGGGCACCCGTGCGGTCCGCGTGCCGCCGCCGCTCTCCGCGCTGCCCCCGTCGGTCTCCATGGCCCGCCTCTCCGACGCCTGTCGTGCTGCCGTCACCGGCTCCTCCGTACGTAGCGGCTCACATCGTGGCACGCGGGGGTTCGTTGTGCTCCCTCGCAGGTCCCGGCGTGCCGGATGTCGGTCCGGTAACGGACCTGACAGCGACTCTTATACACCCTTGACACCCCAAAAGGTCTAGGCCAAGCTGCGGGCACTGGTCTAAACCATTAAAGACCACACCCGGCCTTTAGGGGAGAGCGCAATGAAGCGTGGGCTCATAGCAGCGACGGCGGTCGCGGGAATGCTGGTGAGTGTCGCTGCCTGTGGGTCCAGCGACGGCAACAAGGCGGGCGCGGATGGCTTCAAGGGCCAGAAGCTGACCGTCTGGGTGATGAGCGGTTCGAATCCGGAGCAGTGGAGCAAGCAGGTCTCCGAACAGTTCAAGAAGAAGACCGGAGCCACCGTCGAGTTCAAGGTCCAGCAGTGGAACGGAATTCAGCAGAAGCTGAGCACCGCCCTCTCCGAGGACACCCCGCCGGACGTCGTCGAAATCGGTAACACCCAGACCGCCGCCTATGCGAAGGCCGGCGCCCTGGCCGACCTCGGCGATCTGAAGAAGGAGATCGGCGCCGACTGGAACGACGCCTTCAACAAGGCCTCGCTCGTCGACGGAAAGCAGTACGCGCTGCCGTGGTACGCCGGAAACCGCGTGGTGATGTACAACAAGAAGATCTGGGCCGAGGCGGGGATCAAGGACCTCCCCAAGACCCGCAACCAGCTGTTCAAGGCGCTGGACGCCATCAAGCGGAAGACCGACGCCGAGCCGCTGTACCTCCCCGGCCAGAACTGGTACTTCCTCGACGGGCTGACCATCGGCACCGGTGCCGACCTGGTGAAGAAGCAGGGCGGCAAGTGGGTTTCCAACCTCGGCGACCCCAAGGTCGCCAAGGCCATGGACATCTACAAGCAGTACCAGGCCTTCAGCACCGCGCCGAAGAACAAGGACGAGGCCACCCCGCAGCAGGCCGAGGTCTTCGCCAAGGGCCAGACCGGCGCCGTCATCGCCATGGGCTACGAGGCCGCCACCGCCATCAAGGCCAACCCGAAAATCAAGAACGACATCGGATTCTTCACCATTCCCGGTGAGACCGCGGCCAAGCCCGAGGGTGTATTCCTCGGCGGTTCCAACTTCGCGGTCGCCGGCATGGGCAAGAACCAGGAACTCGCCAAGGAATTCCTGAAGATCGCCCTGTCGAAGGAGAACGACGGGCAGATGGTCAGGGAGGCCGGCTGGACCCCCAAGTCCCCGGACCTGGCCGGCGCCGCCAAGGAGAACCCGGCGGCCGCTGCCGCCGCCCCCGCGGCGCAGAAGTCCGGCGGCACCACCCCGCTGATCGCGCAGTGGGCCGCGGTGGAGAACGTACCGAACCCGATCAAGAGCTATATGACGGCCGTGCTGAACGGCACGTCCCCGGCCGACGCCGCCAAGGACATCGAGTCCGAGGTCAACGCGCGGCTCGCCAAGCAGTAGGCCCCGGCCGCGTACGGGACCGGCCGGCACCGGCCCCGTACGCGCGCCGCCGGCGCACCGAGGTTCCACGGCAACAAGGGGGAGCAGCGACCCATGGCAGTGCAGCTCGACGACGCGGCGGCCGAGGCCGTGCCGCGGACCGGCAAGGGCGGCGATCCGCCCGCCCGCCGCGGCGCAGGAGGCCGACGGCCCGCCCGCGGCGCGCCCCGTCCCCCGGCCCGCCGCACCCCGTACCTCCTGCTGCTGCCCGCCCTGGCCGCCACCGCGGTCTTCCTGGGCTGGCCCATGGTCCGCAACCTGCTGCTCTCCTTCCAGAACCTCAACATGAAGGAGCTGATCCAGCATCTGACCGACTGGCGGGGGATCGGCAACTACCAGGAGATCCTGGGCGGCGAGCAGTTCTGGCGGGTCACCGGCCGCACCATCGTCTTCACCGCGGTCAACGTCATCCTGATCATGCTGCTGGGCGTGCTGATCGGACTGCTGCTGGCCCGGCTCGGCAAGAAGATGCGGCTGGTGCTCTCCCTCGCGCTGGTGCTGGCCTGGGCCATGCCGGTGATCGCCGCCACCACCGTCTTCCAGTGGCTCTTCGACTCCCGCTACGGCGTCGTCAACTGGGTGCTGGACCGGCTCGGCTGGCATGCGATGGCCCACTACGACTGGGTCGGCACCCAGCTGTCGACCTTCTTCGTGATCACCGTGCTGATCGTCTGGCAGTCGCTGCCCTTCGTGGCGCTCAACCTCTACGCGGCCACCACGACCATCCCCAGGGAGCTCTACGAGGCGGCCCGGATGGACGGCGCCGGCACCTGGAAGGTCTTCACCTCGGTCACCTTCCCGTTCCTGAGGCCGTTCTTCCTCGCCACCACGTTCCTCGAAGTGATCTGGGTCTTCAAGGCGTTCCCGCAGATCTTCGCGATCAACGAGGGCGGCCCGGACCGGCTCACCGAAACCCTGCCGATCTACGCCTTCACCGAGGGCGTCGGCAACCTCCACTTCGGTATGGGCGCCGCGATCTCGCTGCTGACGATCGTGGTGCTGCTGGCCATGACCGCGTACTACCTGCGTCTGACGCTCAAGCAGGAACAGCAAGAGGAGAACGAGCGGTGAAGCCCTCCCTCGCCGGCCGCATCTGGCCCAACGCCACGGCGCTCGTGCTCGCCGCCGGCTTCGTCTTCCCGGTCTACTGGATGTTCAACACGGCCTTCAAGCCGACCCGGGACATCATCAGCGAAGACCCCGTGTGGTTCCCCTTCCACGGCACCCTGGAGCACTTCGCGACCGCCGTGCAGGCCCCGAACTTCTGGACCCTGGCCGGGAACTCGGTCATCGTGACCGTGCTCGCCGTCGGGCTGTCGCTGGTCGTCGCGCTGTGCGGGGCGTTCGCGCTCACCCGGATGCGCTTCAAGGGACGCCGCGGCATCCTGCTGACCTTCATGGTCGCCCAGATGGCCCCCTGGGAGGTCATGGTGATCTCGATCTACCTGATCGTCCGGGACGCGGACATGCTCAACAGCCTGGTGCCGCTCACCTGCTTCTACCTGCTGATGGTGCTGCCCTTCACCCTGCTGACCCTGCGCGGCTATGTCGCCGCGGTGCCCAGGGAACTGGAGGAGTCCGCGATGGTCGACGGCTGCTCCCGCCGCCAGGCCTTCCTCAAGGTCGTCTTCCCGCTGCTGGCGCCCGGACTGATGGCCACCTCCCTCTTCGGCTTCATCACCGCGTGGAACGAGTTCCCGCTCGTGCTGGTCCTCAACAAGGAGCCGGCCATGGGCACCCTGCCGCTGTGGCTCTCGCAGTTCCAGAGCCAGTTCGGGGACGACTGGGGCGCCACCATGGCCGCCGCCTCGATCTTCGCCGTCCCGATCCTGGTCCTCTTCCTGTTCCTGCAACGCAAGGCGGTCGGCGGTCTCACCTCCGGCGCAGTGAAGGGATAACGCAGTCCATGACTCCCGTAGGCTCCGCACGCTCGGTACGCGCCACCGACGCCCTCACCCGCGACGCGCTCGCCGTCCTCCAGCCCGGCTTCACCGGCACCACCGCCCCCGACTGGCTGCTGCGCCGGCTCGACGAGGGCCTGTCCGCCGTCGGCCTCTTCGGCCGCAACATCACCGACCCGGTGCAACTCGCCGCCCTCACCGCCCAGTTGCGCGACGCTCGCGAGGACGTCCTGGTCGCCATCGACGAGGAGGGCGGCGACGTCACCCGCCTCGAAGTGCGCGGCGGCTCCTCCTTCCCCGGCAACCATGCGCTGGGCGCCGTCGACGACACCGCCCTGACCCGCGGCGTCGCCCGCGAGCTCGGCCGCCGGCTGGCCGACTGCGGTGTCAACCTCAACTGGGCGCCCTCCGCCGACGTCAACTCCAACCCCGCCAATCCGGTCATCGGCGTCCGCTCCTTCGGCGCCGACCCGCAGCTGGTCGCCCGGCACACCGCCGCCTACGTCGAGGGGCTCCAGTCGGCGGGCGTCGCCGCCTGCACCAAGCACTTCCCCGGCCACGGCGACACCGCGGTCGACTCCCACCACGACCTGCCGCGCATCGCCGCCGACCTGCCCACCCTCCAGGAACGCGAACTGGTGCCGTTCCGCGCCGCCGTCGCCGCCGGCACCCGGGCCGTGATGAGCGCGCACATCCTGCTGCCCGCCCTGGACGGCGACCGCCCGGCCACGCTCAGCCCCGCCGCCCTGCACGGTCTGTTGCGCGCTCCGGCCGGCGAGGGCGGGCTGGGCTTCGACGGGCTGATCGTCACCGACGGAATGGAGATGCAGGCCATCTCCGCCACCTTCGGCATCGAGCGCGGCAGCGTGCTGGCCGTCGCGGCCGGCGCCGACGCGATCTGTGTGGGCGGCGGACTGGCCGACGAGGACACCGTGCTGCGGCTGCGGGACGCCCTGGTGAGGGCGGTGCGCGACGGTGAGCTGTCGGAGCAGCGGCTCGCCGACGCCGCGGCACGGGTGCGTGCCCTGGCGCGCTGGACACGGAGTGCGGGCGCGGGGGAGGGGGCCGCGCCCGCACCCGGGATCGGCCTGACCGCGGCCCGGCGGGCGCTGCGCGTCACCACCGCCGGCCGCCCCTACGAGCCGCTGACCGGCCCCGCCCACGTCGCCGCCTTCACGCCGCTGGCCAACATCGCCGTGGGCGACGACACCCCCTGGGGCGTCGGCGCCGAGCTGGCCCGGCTCGTGCCGGGCACCGAAACCGCCGCCTACACCGCCGAATCCGCCGCCCGCGCCGGTACCCGGGCCCTGGTCGACGGTCTGCTCGCCGCGGCAGGCGGCCGACGCGTGGTCGCCGTCGTCCGCGACGTCCACCGCCACCCCTGGATGGCCGACGCCCTCGACGCCCTGCTCACCGCCCGCCCCGACACCGCCGTCGTCGAAATGGGCGTCCCCCAGGCCCCGCCCCGAGGCGCCCTGCACCTCGCCACCCATGGCGCCGCCCGGGTCTGCGGCCAGGCCGCCGCCGAAACCCTCACCCGCCACACACCGGCGCACGGCACCTGAGACCGCGCGGCGAGGGTCCCTCGCGCTCGGCCGCCCCGGGACGGCGGCCGAGCGCACCCCCGCACCCTCAGCCGCCTCACGACGCTGTGCCCACCGTGCTCCTGCGTCTCCTGCGTCTCCTGCGCCTACTGGGGCAGGACGACGCGCATGGTCAGGCCGCCGCCCTCGCGGGGTTCGGCGGTGATGCTGCCGTCGTGGGCGCGCACCACCGAGCGGACGATGGACAGGCCCAGACCCACGCCCTTGTCGCTGCCGGTGCGCTCGGTGCGCAGCCGCCGGAAGGGCTCGAAGAGGTTCTCCACCTCATAGGCGGGGACCACCGGCCCGGTGTTGGCCACCACCAGCACCGCACACCCCGGACCGGGCTCGGTGGTGACCTCCACCCAGCCGCCCACCCGTCGCCCGCCACCACCCTCAACCGGAAGCGCTCCGCGCCCTTGAACGGCGACGTTGTAGCGCACCGCGTTCTGCACCAGATTCAGCGCGATCCGCTCCAGCAGCACACCATTGCCCTGCACGAAGACCTGCTGCCGCACCCCCCGCAGCGCAACCCCCTTGGCCTGCGCCTCCCCCCGCATCTGATCCACCGCCTGCGCGGCCACCTCCGACAGATCCACCGGCCGCTTGTCCACGACCCTGTTCTCACTGCGAGCCAGCAACAACAGTCCCTCCACCAACTGCTCACTGCGCTCATTGGTCGCCAGCAACGTCTTGCCCAGCTGCGCCAACTCCGCCGACGCCCCCGGATCGGCCAGCTGCACCTCCAACAACGTCCGATTGATCGCCAGCGGCGTCCGCAACTCATGCGACGCATTCGCCACGAACCGCCGCTGCGACTCAAACGCCCGGTCCAACCGGTCCAACATCTCATCGAAGGTGTCCGCGAGCTCCTTGAGCTCGTCATCCGGCCCACCCAACTCGATCCTGCGATGCAGATCCGAACCCGCCACCCGCTGCGCCGTCCGCGTGATCCGCCCCAACGGCGCCAGCACCCGCCCCGCCATCGCATAACCGAACGCGAACGCCACCACCGTCAAACCCACCAGAGCGATCAGCGAGCGGTGCAGGAAGGTGTTGAGCGCCAGGGCGCGCTGGTCCTGGACGCAGTCGCCGATCGCCGCGTTGATCTCGCCGGCCGTGCCGACCGCCGGCAGGTCGGGACAGTCGATATTGCCCACCCTGACGTCACTGCCGAAGACCCTGAACTCGGGGGTGCCGTCCTTGAGGGTGTCGGCCGCCAGGAAGTAGATGATCGTCAGCAGCACGATCCCGGCCATCAGGAACATGCCGCCGTACAGCAGCGTCAGCCGTATCCGGATGGTCGGCCGCAACCACGGCGCCGGACGACGGCGCGGCTCAGGACTCCGGGTGGGCTCGGGGCTCCGGGACGTCTCAAGGCTCCGGTGCGTCTCAGAACTCCCCGAGGGCTTCGTACTCCCCGTGGGCTTCGTACTCCCCGTAGGTTTCGGACTACGGGTGGGCTTCGGCGGTACGGTCACCGGCGCGGGCTGCTGGGCGGAGGCCGCCACGGCGCTCAGCCCCGACGACCCGGAGAAGCGGGCACGGCGACCGAAACCTGGACGACGGGTGAGCGCACGGCTGAACCTTCCTCAGATACCTCACAGCGCACGACAGTTGCCGCGCCTCACCCATCCTGCTCAAAGAGGCCATAAACCGGCAGTAAGCGTGGAATCGCCACCCCACCGTGCACACCGGTCGAGTCGCTCCACGGCGCGAGGTACCGAGTTGCTCACCCCCGGCCCCGGCCGCCCGGCTACGCCGTGGCCGGGGGGAGGGGAGACCGGAGAGGAACCTCCTAGAGCCCCTGCCACTCCGGCTTGGCGGCGTAGGTGGCGCGGAAGTAGTCGGCGAGCTTCAGCTTGGCGGCCGCGGCCTCGTCGACGACGACCGTGGCATGGGGGTGGAGCTGGAGCGCGGAGGCCGGGACCAGCGCGGCGACCGGGCCCTCGACGGCGTGGGCCACGGCATCCGCCTTGCCCTCGCCCGTGGCGAGCAGCACCAGGTGGCGGGCCTCCAAAATGGTGCCGATGCCCTGGGTGATGACGTGGTGGGGGACCTCGTCGAGGCTGTCGAAGAACCGGGCGTTGTCCTCCCGGGTCTGCTGGGTCAGCGTCTTGATGCGGGTGCGGGAAGCCAGCGACGAGCAGGGCTCGTTGAACCCGATGTGCCCGTCCGTACCGATGCCGAGCAGCTGGAGATCCACCCCGCCGGCCTCACCCAGCGCACGGTCGTACGCCTCGCAGGCCGCCTGCACGTCCTGAGCCGTGCCGTCGGGGCCCAGGAAGGAGTCCTCGCCGAGGCCGAGCGGCTCGACCACCTCGCGCAGCACCACCGAACGGTAGGACTCGGGGTGCCCGGCCGGCAGGCCGACGTACTCGTCGAGCTGGCAGATGCGGGCCCGCGAGGCGTCCACGGCGCCGGCCCGGACCTTCGCCGCCAGCGCCTCATAGATGGGCAGCGGGGTCGAGCCGGTGGCCACACCGAGCAGCGCGTCGGGCTTGCGGCGCACCAGAGCCGCGATGGCCTCCGCGATCAGCTCGCCGCCTGCCCTGGCGTCCGGAACGATGACAACTTCCACGCTTTGGCCTGCCGTTCTGGAGAGTGGACTCATATGGTCATGTGGTATAGACCAATCTATCAGAGGGTGGGGCACCGGTCCCGACGGCGCCCGCGAACGACGGGACACGTTTTCCCGTCGTTCGGGTGACCGGAAGGCCGCCGGAACAGGTGCCGTCGGGAGCCGGGAGCCGGGAGGCGAGCGGGGCAAGCCCCGAGGCCGGGAGGCGCAGCCCAGGCCGGGAGGCACCCAAGCCCGGAGGGGCGAGGTCGCGAGTCCCCAAGGGCGGGCCGTGCGCCGTCAGAGCAGGGCGCCTCCCGTCGCGTCGATCCACTGCCCCGTCACCCAGCGGCTGTCGTCCGAGGCCAGGAAGGCCACCACGTCGCCGATGTCGTCGGCCTGCGCTATCCGGCCCAGTGGGGACATCTCCGCCAGTAGCCGCTGCGCTTCGGCGTTGGCCTCGCCCCTGAGCCAGCCGGCGTTCATATCGGTGTTCACCGCCCCGGGAGCCACCGCGTTGACCGTGATCCCGCGCGGGCCCAGGTCCTTGGCGAGCGTCGAGGTGAACACGTCGAGCGCGCCCTTGGTCATGGCGTAGGCGATCAGTTCGGGCTTGGCCGCGCCGCGGGTCAGCCCCGTCGAGGTGTTGATGATCCGCCCACCGTCCCGCAGGCGGGACAGTCCGTGCTGGACGATGAAGAACGGCGCCTTGGTGTTGACCGCGAAGAGGTGGTCGAAGTCCTGCGCCGTCACCTCGCCGATCCGCTTGAGCGTCCCGTCCACCGCTTTGTTGATCCCGGCGTTGTTGACCAGGATGTCCAGCCCCTCGGCCTGCTCGTCGAACGCGGACCACAGCGCTTCGGCGTCCCCCGGCGCGCCCAGCTCCGCCCGGACCGCGAAGGCCTGGCCGCCCGCCGCCTCGATCGCCGAGACCGTCTCCTTCGCCGCGGTCTCGTCGCGGCCGTAATGCACGCCGACCCGCGCGCCGTCCCTCCCCAGCCGCTCGGAGATCGCCCGGCCGATCCCCCTGCTGCCGCCTGTCACCAGTGCCGTCCTGCCGCTGAGCGCGCCCATGGCCGTGCCCCTCCCTGTTCGTGTGTGCCCGCGTCCATGTCAGATCGCGTGCAGCTCCCGACCGCCGAGCGATCCCCTAATTCTGTATCGCTCGCTACATAAAAACCGTAGCACGCGTTCCGTACCGACCGCTATAAAATTCCTCCCATGGCGACCAAGGAAACGAAGCAGCGCGGCCGGCCCCGGTCCTTCGACCGCGACACGGCGCTGGAACGGGCGGTCCGGTCCTTCTGGGAGCAGGGCTACGAGGCCACGTCCATCGCGGACCTCACCCGCGCCATGGGCATCAGCGCCCCCAGCCTCTATGCCGCCTTCGGCGACAAGCGGGCGCTGTTCGACGAGGTCGTCGCCGAGTACGGGCGGCTCTACGGAGGCTTCATCTCACGAGCCGTGGCCGAGGAGCCGACCGCCCGCCGCGGCGTCGGACGCGCACTGCGCGAGGCTGCGGTCGAATACACCCTGCCCGGCCGCCCGCGCGGCTGCCTGGTCATCAGCGCCGCGCTGAACATCTCCCCCGCGTCCGCCGAAGTCGCCGACTTCCTGCGGGAGATGAGGCTGTCGAACATCCGGGAGATCGCCGGTGCCATCCGGGCGGACATCGCCACGGGGGAGCTCCCGGCGGATACGGACTCCGGTGCGCTGGCCGGCTTCGTGGGAGCCATCATCCAGGGCATGTCCCAGCAGGCGCGGGACGGTGCGGAGCGGACGGAGCTGGCGGCGATCGCCGAGCTGGCGATGGCGGCCTGGCCGCGGACGGCGAGCGGGGCGACGGCCTGAGGGCCCCCGAAAACACCCGCGGGCCGCGGCGCCGGGACAGGACCCTCAACCTGTCCGGCACCGCAGCCCGGAGCTGACATCGGCCGGCCCCGCCTTGCGGGCGGAGGGTGTCCCCAATGTGCGGTAGGGGGCGCCACCCCGTCCTGGGGCCGGTCGATCGGAGGCCTTGGCGCAGTCAGGGCAGAGAGCGCCGTCGGCCTCGTTCCGCTCTCCTGTGCGGGGAGAACGGAGGTCTTTGCTGAATTCTGGACTAGACCATTCTTACTTGTCCATGCCCGTGCAGGCACAACACATACACCGTACGCCGGTAGGCTCCAAGACGTGCCCTCCATGAACGATCTCGTCCGCCAGCACACCGCTCTGAGCGACTCCGACCTCGAGTGGCTCCATCTGCTGGTCTCGGAGTGGCAGCTGCTCTCCGACCTCTCCTTCGCCGATCTCGTGCTGTGGGTCCCCACCCTCGACGGCACCCGCTACGTCTCCGTCGCCCAGATGCGCCCCAATACCGGGCCCACCTCCTACCAGGACGACATGGTGGGCCATCTCGTTCCCCGGGGACGACGTCCGATGCTGGACTCCGCCTTGGATGAGGGCCGCATCGTACGCGAGGGCGACCCGGAGTGGCGAGAGGAAGTGCCGGTACGGGTCGAGTCCATTCCGGTACGCCGCGAGGGCCGGGTGCTCGGCGTGATCGCCCGCAACACCAATCTGCTGACCGTGCGCACCCCCAGCCGGCTGGAGCTCACCTACCTCCAGAGCGCCTCCGACCTCGCCCAGATGATCGCTGCCGGAACGTTTCCCTTCCCGGGGCAGCAGGTCGACATGGGCGCCTCGCCGCGCGCCGGCGACGGGCTGATCCGGCTCGACGCGGACGGCGTCGTCCAGTACGCCAGCCCCAACGCGCTCTCCGCCTACCACCGGCTCGGACTCGCCGCCGACCTCGTGGGCCACCACCTGGGCCAGGCCACCGCCGAACTGGCACCCGCGCGCGGCCCGGTGGACGAGGCCCTGGTCAAGCTCGCCAGCGGCTGGGCCCCCAGGGAGTTCGAGGTCGAGGGCAGCGACGGCGTGATCCAGTTGCGCGCCATTCCGCTCAAGCCGAAGGGCACGCACATCGGTTCGCTGGTGCTGCTGCGCGACGTCACCGAACTGCGACGTCGTGAGCGGGAGCTGATCACCAAGGACGCCACCATCCGGGAGATCCACCACCGGGTGAAGAACAACCTGCAGACGGTCGCCGCGCTGCTGCGGCTGCAGTCCCGCCGGATGGACTCCGAACAGGGCCGCGAGGCCCTCAACGAGGCCGTACGCCGGGTCGGTTCGATCGCGATCGTGCACGAGACGCTCTCCCAGAACCTCGACGAGCGGGTCGAGTTCGACGAGATCGCGGACCGGGTGCTGGCCATGGTCGCGGAGATCTCCCCGGGCAAGGTGATCACCCGCCGCACCGGCCGCTTCGGCATCCTGGACGCGGAGGTGGCCACGCCGCTGTCGATGGTGCTCACCGAGGTGCTGCAGAACGCCCTGGAGCACGCCTTCGACCAGGCCGAACAGGGCATCGTCGAGGTCGGCGCGGTGCGCGGCGGCAGCCGTACCGAGCCGCGGCTGCTGGTCACCGTTCAGGACAACGGCCGCGGGCTGCCCGAGGGATTCGACCCGCACCGCGCCGGAAACCTGGGGCTGCAGATCGTACGGACCCTGGTGGAGGGCGAGTTGGGTGGAAAGTTCGACATGGTGCGGGCGGCCGGGCGCGGCACCCAGGTCGTCCTGGACGTGCCCGTGCGCCCCGAGAAGCAGCACTGAGGCGCCGGGGCGGCATATCGGGACGGGGGAGCGGTACGGCGGACCGGCGCCGAAAGCGTTACGGCCAAGCGGTACGGCGAAGCGCTTTCGAGACCGTACCGAGTCGGAACCGATATCCCCTCCGAGAAGGGGAAAGGGGCCCCGCCCGAACAGCAACAAGCCCCGGACCATACGGTCCGGGGCTCAAAGCTATTGCGATGCGATAACGGCCGGGCTATTCAGCGCCGATGGTGCATCGGGGGTACTGCGCGCTGCGGCTCGGGGGCCACGGGGCGGCTGGCTCAGGCGCTGGCGTTGCGCGCCCGGTTGCGAGCTGCACGGCGCTTCATCGCGCGGCGCTCGTCCTCGCTCAGACCACCCCAGACGCCGGAGTCCTGGCCGGACTCGAGCGCCCACTGCAGGCACTGCTCCATGACGGGGCAGCGGCGGCAGACGGCCTTGGCTTCCTCGATCTGCAGCAGCGCAGGACCGGTGTTGCCGATAGGGAAGAAGAGCTCGGGGTCTTCCTCGCGGCAAACGGCGCGGTGACGCCAGTCCATGGCTGCTCCATCTCCTCGTGTGACGGGATCGTTGCTTGTGAATGTGAACGCTTTCACGAATCCCTCCACAAGGGAAGGGCCGATCTCCAGCTGTGAACTGGTGCGGTCCTGTGAATGAGGAGGGGGATTCGGGCTCTCAAGGGGGCCGTTAAACCGGCCGTCCCGATCGCCATGAAGAGACTCGCAAACCTCGGCTGCGGATACAACCCCTTCCGGAAACTTTTTTTTGATTCCTTGGTGTCGCCTCGGTCACAGCCGTCATTCCAGGGGGTGGGAACCAGCCTAAACGTTCGAGTGAAAGGACTTTAGGCCCTACTGCTCACACAATCACACGCAGTGCACGGCGAACGCCTGTGAACGTCACACTCGTACGCAGGCCCAGGTGGTCACCGTCCATCTGGAAGGGCAGCGGAACCTGCGAATGCAAGGTGAAGTTCGTGAGGTCGTGAAGTGAGAGCGCGTGCTTGCCATGGGGGCCGCGCTCGGGAGTTGACGTCAGCAGCTGGGTGACATAACGGGCCACCGCGGGGGACGAGAGCTTGCTCAGTGCGAACAGGTCCAGCCCTGTGTCGAACGACGCGTCCGGGGACGGGTAGATCGGCCGATTGCCCAGGTAGGACCACGGAGCGGTGTTGCAGATTATGGCCAGCGCCAGGTTCTCGACGAGCTCCGCGGCGCCGTCGCCACCGTCCGGACGTTCGAGGGTGATGACGCCCCGGCGGCGGTTCGCCTCGCCCAGGAACTGCCGTACGACCTGTCGCACGTACAGGGCGTGGGTCGAACGCTTGCCGCGTTCCCGCTGCTGCTCGACCCGGCCGACGACGCCGGCGTCGAAGCCGAAGCCCGCGCAGAAGGTGAACCAGCGCTCCGGTACGCCCTCGTCCTCGGTGCCCGGGGTGCCGGCGGCCAGCCCCAGGCCGATCGTCCGCTCGCTGCCGTCGCGCAGCGCGTCCAGCAGGGCGCCGGTCGCCTCCACGACGTCGTTGGGCAGCCCCAGCGCGCGGGCGAAGACATTGGTGGAGCCGCCGGGGACGACGGCCAGCCGCGGGTGCGAGTCCGGGTCGGGGCCGTTCGCCAGTAGACCGTTGACGACCTCGTTGACCGTGCCGTCCCCGCCGAGCGCCACCACCAGTTCGGTCTCCCCGCCCTCGGTGGCCTGCCGGGCGAGATCGCGGGCGTGCCCGCGGTAGCGGGTCTCGGCGACCTCCAGCTTGAGGTCGCTGGCGAGCGCGTGGGTGAGTACCTCACGGGTGCGGGCACTGGTGGTGGTTGCAGCGGGATTGACCACGAGGAGTGCGCGCATGTGCAGCAGCGTACCTACCTGCTGGTACCCGCCTCACGCCCCGTCCGGATCCGGGGCATCCCCGGACTCGGGGAGGCCGGCGCTACCCTGCTGGGGTGAGCAGTCAGCAGAAACAGTCCGCGCGGCGAGCGGCCGGCGCCCCCGCCGCGGCCGCGCCGAACGAGCCGTCCGGGCCGCGCCCTGCCCGGCTGAGCGCCGCGGCGGCGCTCACCGCGGTCGAGGGAGTCGCGCTCGCGGCGCTGGGTGCGTACATGCTGATCATGGGGCTGGCCGGTTCGCCGGACAGCCCGCGGCAGGCGGAGATGGGCGGGCTGACCGTGCTCGCGCTCGCCGCGCTGCCGCTGGTCGCGGCCCGGGGGCTGTGGCTGCGCCGCCGCTGGAGCCGGGGCCCCTCGCTGATCACGCAGATCGTCGCGCTGCCCGTGGCCTGGACGCTGGTCAACGGCGGCGGGGCGCTGATCGCCGCCGGTATCGCACTGGCCGTCGCCGCGCTCGTCGTGCTCGTCCTGCTGGTCAACCCGACGGCCACCGAGGCACTGGGCATCGGGCCGCGCGAGAACCCGTAGACGACCGGCGACGTACGGCTCCGCAAGCCGCGAGAGACGCCGTGCCGCGATGCCGCACGACCTCGTAGGCGACCGGGCGACGCACGCCCCGCGGCAAGCCGCGAGGGACGTCGTGCCGCGATACCCGTAGGGGCGGGGCGAACGGATCCCGTAGGGGGCGCGAGGGCCCCCTACGGGCCACAACGGGGCGTGGCCGGGGCGGTATTCCGCAGGGGGGCGGGATGGTGCCCACGGGGCGAGGCGGGACCTGGCTGCTGGGACCGTAATTGCCCACGGGGTGGGACGGTGCCCACGGGGTGGGGCGTGGCCGCCGGGACCGAATTGCCCACGGGTGGGGCTACGGTCGGGAGCGAGCTACCCACCGGGTGAGGCTGCGGTCGGGAGTGAGCAGCCCACCGGGTGGGGCCGCGGCCGGGATTGGGTTACCCACGGGGTGGGGCCGCGGCCGGGATTGGGTTACCCACGGGTGGGGCTGCGGTCGGGATTGAGTTACCCACCGGGTGAGGCTGCGGTCGGGAGTGAGCAGCCCACCGGGTGAGGCCGCGGCCGGGAGTGGCCGGGGTGGTGTGCCCCATGGTGCGGGGGCGGTGTTCCCCACGGGGCGGGCCGGGATCGCTTTGGTGCACGGGGGCGGGTGTGGCCGGAAGGTCCCCACGGGCGGGGTGGGTCGGTGTTCCGTGGAGCGGGGTCGGCACGGTGGCCGAGGGTGGGGCAGGCACCGGGGGCGGGGCCGGGGCGTTGTCCGCGAAGCAGGGGCAGGGCGGTGTCCGCAGGATCGGCAAGGGGGGCATTGCCGTGATCGTCGGGTCCCGCCCCGCTTCGCGGGGCGCTCGTCACTCCTCCACGAGCAGCTTGTCGCGGAGCTGGGCGAGGGTGCGGGCCAGCAGTCGGGAGACGTGCATCTGGGAGATGCCGACCTCCTGGGCGATCTGCGACTGGGTCATGTTGCCGAAGAAGCGCAGCAGCAGGATCTTCTTCTCGCGCGGCGGGAGGTCCTCCAGCAGCGGCTTGAGGGACTCGCGGTACTCCACACCCTCCAGCGCCTCGTCCTCGGCGCCGAGGGTGTCGGCGACAGCCGGGGACTCGTCGTCGGTGTCCGGCACGTCCAGGGAGAGCGTGCTGTACGCGTTGGCGGACTCCAGGCCCTCCAGGACCTCCTCCTCGGAGATCGCCAGATGCTCGGCCAGCTCATGGACGGTCGGTGCCCGGCCGTGCCGCTGGGAGAGCTCGGCGGTCGCCGTCGTCAGCGACAGCCGCAGCTCCTGGAGGCGACGCGGGACGCGGACCGCCCAGCCCTTGTCGCGGAAGTGCCGCTTGATCTCGCCGACGACGGTGGGAGTGGCGTACGTGGAGAACTCCACGCCGCGCTCCGGGTCGAACCGGTCCACCGACTTGATCAGGCCGATGGTGGCGACCTGGGTCAGATCGTCCAGTGGCTCGCCGCGGTTGCGGAACCGCCGGGCCAGATGCTCGACGAGCGGGAGGTGCATGCGGACAAGGGTGTTGCGCAGCTCCGCCCGCTCCGGGGAGCCCTCGGGCAGCTTGCGCAGCTCGTAGAACATCGCCCGGGCGCCGCTGCGGTCCTGCGGCTCCTGGGAGTGCTGCTGGTTGTGCAGCTTGTCGTCGGGAGCGGGCGCGTCCTGCCGATGCACCTGCTGACCCTGCTGCTCGCTGTGGTCCATGTGGTCTGCCCGCTCCGCCTGCTCCGCCGCGTCCAAATGGCCGCCGTGGTCGTCCACTCCCACCGGATGCGGCCGGGCCTGCTGCTCGGGGATGGTCGCGCTCGACGCCATCCGCCCGCCGCGTTCGAGATCTTTCACGGGGCCCCCTGTTCGGTCATGACGGTCCGGGACCGGCGCCGCGCTCCTTGTACAGACTGATGGTGACCGTACGGTCCTCGGCGACGGTGGAATCGACCTTGCCGGCGAGTGCGGAGAGCACCGTCCAGGCGAAGGTGTCGCGCTCCGGGGCACGGCCGTCGGTCGTCGGGGCGGACACGGTCACCTGCAGTGCGTCGTCGATCAAGCGGAAGACGCAGCTCAGCACACTGCCGGGGACGGCCTGTTGCAGCAGGATCGCGCAGGCCTCGTCGACCGCGATGCGCAGATCCTCGATCTCGTCGAGGGTGAAGTCCAAGCGGGCTGCGAGCCCGGCCGTGGCCGTACGCAGCACGGACAGGTAGGCACCCGCAGCGGGCAGACGGACTTCCACGAAGTCCTGAGTCCCGGGCTCGCCTGCGATCTGGGACACCCTCACCTCCAAGGTGGCACAAGCTGGTTGAGCTGGAATGCGCGATATTCGCGTTGTTCGGGATATTTCGCTCCGGCGCTTTCTCCTGTCGGATGAAAGGAGAACGATCCGGCGCGGCACATGGTTCGGCTGTGACGCTATCGCGATCTGCGGGCCGGTGTCGCCCGGAAGAGGCACGGCCGTCTCCGGGCGGCATCGGCCCCGAGGCCGCCGCATACCTTAGCTGTCACTGATTGTAAAACTGCGGGTACGGACAGTGGCTAGGGGTGTGCACTGCCAAATCGAGGCCGATTACGCTCCGTTGACGCGCGGGTCGGCTGCCAGGTCGTGCAGTGCACCTCCAGTGAGCCGGAAGACGGTCCATTCGTCCATGGGCTGTGCGCCGATCGACCGGTAAAAACCGATGGACGGTTCGTTCCAATCCAGGACTGACCACTCGAAACGCTCGTATCCGCGCTCCACGCAGATCTTCGCGAGGGCCGCGAGCAGCGCCTTGCCGTGGCCGCCGCCGCGCGCCTCGGGGCGGACGTAGAGGTCCTCCAGATAGACACCGTGCGTGCCCGTCCAGGTGGAGAAGTTCCGGAACCACAGGGCAAAGCCCACCGGGGCGCCGTCCGCCTCGGCGATCAGGGCGAAGGCGGCCGGCTGCGCGCCGAAGAGGGCCTCCTTCAGCTGCGGCTCGGTGGCCTGCGCGGCCTCGGGGGCGCGCTCGTACGCGGCCAGCTCGCCGATCATGGCGAGAATGACGGGGACGTCGTCCGGGGTCGCTTCGCGGATCATAGGTGAAGACTAAACGGACCCCGCCGAATGTTTCACCCGTCCTGCGCGCACCGGCTCCCGGTCGCACCGTCGTGCGGCGCGCACCGGCTCCCGATCACACCAGCTGCTGGTCGACGAAGCACCAGCGCCAGGAGTCACCCGGCTCGAACGTCCGCATCACGGGGTGGCCGGTCTCCTCGAAGTGCCCCGTCGCATGCCGGTACGGCGAGGAATCGCAGCAGCCGACATGGCCGCAGGCCAGACAGAGGCGCAGCTGTACGGGGTGGCTGCCGACGGCCAGGCACTCCAGGCAGGTCGCGCTCAGCGGGGCCGGCTCGGCGCGCGGCAGGTCGGCGACGTGCGTGCACTCACTCATGATGGCCAGGTTAGATCGCCGGGACGGCCGGCGACGGGTACGGGGACGGGACGGGCCGATGGCTGTGATGCCGCTGTTTTTGCTGGTCGCGGGGAGCGCGGCGGTGGCCGGGCTGGCGCGCCGGACGCCCGTGCCGGCGCCGCTGCTGCTGGTGGCCGCCGGGCTCGCGGCGTCCGCCGTCCCCGGTGTCCCGGACTACCCCCTCGATCCGCACATCGTGCTGCCGCTGGTGCTGCCCCCTCTGCTGCACACCGCCGCCCTCGACAGCTCCTACCTCGACCTGCGGGCCAACCTGCGGCCGGTCGCGCTGCTGTCGGTGGGCTATGTGCTCTTCGCGACGCTGGTGGTCGGCTACGCGGCCTACCTCCTCGTCCCGGATCTGCCGCTGACCGCGGCCCTCGTCCTGGGCGCCGTCGTCGCCCCGCCGGACGCCGTCGCGGCCACCGCCATCGCCCGCCGGCTCGGGCTGCCGCACCGGATCACGACGATCCTGCAGGGCGAGTCGCTGGTCAACGACGCCACCGCGATCACCGCCTACAAGGTGGCGGTGGCCGCGGCCGTCGGGATCGGCGCCACCTGGGGCGACGGGATCGAGGAGTTCGCCCTGGCGTCCGTGGGCGGCATCGGCATCGGTGTCGTGCTGATGGTGCCGCTGCACTGGCTGCGCGTCCGGCTGCGCGAGTCGGCGCTGCTGGAGAACACCCTGTCGCTGCTCATCCCGTTCGTCGCCTACGCGGCGGCCGAGCAGGTCGGGGCCTCCGGGGTGCTCGCCGTCGTCGTGGTCGCCCTCTATCTGGGGCACCGCTCCTGGCAGGTCGACTTCGAGACCCGGCTCCAGGAGGAGGCCGTCTGGAAGATGATCTCCTTCCTGCTGGAGTCGGCGGTCTTCGCGCTGATCGGACTGCAGCTGCCGGTCGTGCTGCGCGGCCTGGGGGAGTTCAGCGGGGTCGAGGCCCTCTGGTACGCGGTCGTGGTGTTCCTCGTCGTGGTCGTGGCCCGTTTCGTCTGGGTCTTTCCCGCGACCTACGTGCCGCGCCTGCTGTCGGCCCGGATCCGCACCCGCGAGCCCGACACGACCTGGACCGCGCCGGTCATCGTCGGCTGGGCCGGGATGCGCGGCGTGGTGTCGCTGGCCATCGCGTTCTCCATCCCGGCCACGGTGCAGGGCGGCGGCCCCTTCCCCGCCCGCAACCTCGTGCTCTTCCTGACCTTCACCACCGTCATCGCCACCCTCGTCGCCCAGGGCCTGACGCTGCCGCCGTTGATCCGTGCGCTGCGGCTGCCCGGCCGGGACGCCCAGGCCGAGACGCTCGCCGAGGCCCAGGCCCAGAGCGAGGCCTCGCGGGCCGCCGAGGAGCGGCTGGACGAACTGCTCCAGGACGAGCGCAACGCGCTGCCCGGCCCGCTCGCCGACCGGCTGCGCACCGTCATGGAGCGGCGCCGCAACTCCGTGTGGGAGCGGCTGGGCGCGGTCAACGAGGTCACCGGGGAGTCCGCCGACGAGACCTACCGCCGGCTGGCCCGGGAGATGATCGACACCGAACGGCGGGTCTTCGTCCGGCTGCGCGACGCCCGACGCATCGACGACGAGATGATGCGCACGCTGCTGCGCAGGCTGGACCTGGAGGAGGCGGCGGCGTACCGGGAGGGCGCCGAGTAGCCCGGCGGGCGGGCGGCGGCTCTCACCCGGGGCCTTCGCCGCGGCGCCTCACGGTGTGCCGGTGACGACCGCGGCGACCGTGCTGCCCCGGGGGAAGGCGCCCTCCTCGGCCAGCGTGGTCAGCCCGTAGAGCAGCTTGGCGACGTAGACCCGCTCCAGGGGCAGCCCGTGCCGCGCGGCGAAGGCGTCGGCGAACGCATCGAGCCGCGGGGTGCTGCGGGCGTAGCCGCCGCAGTGGAAGCGGGTCTCCAGCCGCCAGTCGCCGCGCGGCGCCCCGAATGCCGCGCGCTGCAGCTCCTCGACGGTCTCCTGGAGGAAGTGCGGGGTGCCGCCCTTGAGCACGGGGACGCCCAGGGCCCGCTGGCCGGGTGCCAGGCCGGCGGCCAGACCGGCCAGGGTGCCGCCCGTACCGCAGGCCACCGCGACGGTGTCCGCGGCGCCGCGCAGCTCCCGGCCCAGCTCCGCGCAGCCCTGTGCGGCAAGGGCGTTGCTGCCGCCCTCCGGTATGACACGGAACGCGCCGAAGCGGTCGTGCAGCGCGTCGAGCACGTCCGCCTCGGCCTTGCGGCGGTAGGCGGCCCGGTCGACGAAGTGCAGCCGCATCCCGTCGGCGGCGCAGCGGGCCAGCGACCAGTTGAGCGGTGCGCCGGCCAGCTCGTCGCCGCGGACCACCCCGATGGTGGTGAAGCCGAGCAGCCGGCCGGCCGCCGCGGTGGCCCGCAGATGGTTGGAGTACGCACCGCCGAAGGTCAGCAGCGCGCGTTCGCCCGCGGCGGCCGCGGCCCGCAGATTGGGCGCCAGCTTGCGCCACTTGTTGCCCGGCAGGTCCGGATGGATCAGATCGTCCCGCTTGAGCAGCAGCCGCACGCCGCGGCGCGCGAAGGGCTCGTCCTCGATCTCCTGCAGGGGCGAGGGCAGCCGGGGGCGCAGCGCGCGCAGGCCGGGCGGCGGATCGGGGGCGGTGCGGGTCACGCGGTCCATTGTCGCGCGGGGGCGGCGCCGGCCCGTCGCCTGCTCGGCCGGCGGGTGTCCGGCCCCGGTCCGTCGCATGGTCGGCCGGTGGACGTCCGGGCCCGGCCGGCCGCTCACTTCAGCAGCGCGCCGATCCGCTCGCGCAGCGCGTCCATCGTGAAGCCGCGCGGGTCGACCTTGCCCGGCTGCCACTCCAGATGGCCGAGCACCGAACGCTCCCCCCAGCCGTGCGCCCGGCACACCGCCGCCGCGGCCCGCTCCAGCGCCACCAGCTGGACCTCGGGCCAGGGGTCCTCGCCGTCGCCGAGGTTCTCGCACTCGAAGCCGTAGAAGACGCGGTTGCCGTCGGTGTCGGCCTCGTCGTCCGGCGGCAGCCGCTTCTCGGCGATCACCGCGCGCAGTACGTCACCGTCGCCGAGACCCGCGTGATTGGCGCGGCCGCAGCCCACCAGATGCACCGTGCCGTCCTTGGTGATCACGCCGTGGCACAGCGGGCCGGGCAGGTCCGGCCGGCCCTCGCGGCAGAGCCGGACGGTGCGCTCGGCGCCGGAGGTGCCGGTGTGGTGCACCATCACGCCGTGCACCGGGCCCCAGGCCCCCTTGTCGTCGCGGTTGTGCGTCCTCCAGCCGTCGGTCTCGACGACCCGCAGCCCCTCGGACCTGAGCGCGTCGAGGAACTGTGCGGCGGACAGCGGTCGGGACATGGCCCACTCCGATGCGTGCGCGGCGGCCGCCGGCCGCGCACCGCCTCCTGCCTCGCTTGTACGGGACGGGTCGGCACCCACGGAGCGGAACGGAATTAAACGGACCGGTCGTTCGGGGCCCGTACGAGCGGTTTCGGCCGCCGCCGCGACGCCCGGCCCCCGACTGGTCGGAGGCGGTCGGCGCCGGAGGCGGTGGTCTCGGCCCGGGCCCGTGCCTACGCGTGCAGGAACCCGTCCCCGTGCGCGCTGATGTGCGCCTCCAGCGCGCTGAGCGCGTCCTGGGTGGCCTGGGGCGAACCGCTGCCCCGGTGCTCGGCGTAGTACGCGGCGCCCAGCTTCTTCAGCAGCTCGTTGCCGTGCCGGTGCTGCTGCACCTCGTCGACCTTCTGCTTGCCCTGCGCCAGCCCCTTTTGGGCCTGTTCCTTGGCGCGGTCGAGAAACCCTGACATGTGCCACCTCCGTGAGGTCCGTGTCGTAAGGGATCAACGGCGCGGACGGCCGTGGGGTTCCCGTGCCAGGCTGAGGGATATGGGCCAGGAACGCGACACAGGTGGGCCACCCGGCGTATCCGGCGGGTACCGGGAGCGGCCGTCCGGGCTGGCCGACGCGGTGCTGTGGACCACCACCACGACGGCGTCGGCGCGACCGGTGCTGCCCGACGGCTGCATGGACCTGATCTGGAGCGAGGGCCGGCTGCTGGTGGCCGGCCCGGACACCGGACCGTACCGCCCCGAGGGCGTCCCGCCCGGCACCCGCTACGTCGGGGTGCGCTTCGCGCCGGGCCTGGGCCCTTGTGTCCTCGGTCTGCCGGCCCGTGAACTGCGCGACCGGCGGGTGCCGTTGGCCGACCTGTGGCCCGCCGGCGCGGTGGGGGAGCTGGCCGGGCGGGCGGCGGCGGCCGAGGAGCCGGGGGCCATCGCCCGGGTGCTGGAGGAGGCCGCCGCGGCCCGCCTGAGCGAGGCGTCCGCACCGGACGGCCGGACCGCCGCCGTCGCCACGGCGCTGGCCCGCGGCCGCCCCGTCGCCGAGGTCGCCCGCGCCGTGGCGCTGAGCGAACGCCAGCTGCACCGCCTGAGCCTGGACGCCTTCGGCTACGGCCCCAAGACCCTCACCCGAGTGCTCCGGCTCGTCCGCGCGCTCGATCTGGCGCGCCGCGGGACGCCCTACGCCGAGGTCGCCCTGCGCGCCGGATACGCGGACCAGGCGCACCTCGCGCGCGAGGTGAAGTCGCTGGCGGGGGCTCCCATGGGGGTGCTGCTCGCCCCGGGTTAGCGTGTCGGTCATGGACTACCAGGCCGTTCTCGAGGAGGTAGCGGCCTACGCCAGGCCGCTGGTGCGACATGGGCGGGTCGCCGACTACATACCGGCGCTGGAACGGGTCTCGACGGACCGTTTCGGGATCGCGGTCGCCGACATACACGGCGCGGTGTACGGGGTCGGCGACTGGGAGGTGCCGTTCTCGGTCCAGTCGATCTCCAAGACCTTCTCGCTGGCGCTGGTGATGTCGCAGAGCCACGGCGGCCCCGGCGGCGACGACGACATCTGGCGGCGGGTCGGCCGCGAGCCGTCCGGTACGCCGTTCAACTCGCTGGTCCAGCTGGAGGCGGAGAACGGCATCCCGCGCAACCCGTTCATCAACGCGGGCGCGCTGGTGGTCACCGACCGGCTGCAGACCCTCACCGGCGACGCCAGCACCTCGATGCTGCACTTCCTGCGCGAGGAGAGCGGCAACCCCGACCTCGCCTTCGACCAGGCGGTGGCCGACTCGGAGGCCGCACACGGCGACCGCAACGCCGCCCTCGCACACTTCATGGCGTCCTTCGGCAACCTGGAGAACCCCGTCCCCAGCGTCATCGAGCACTACTTCTGGCAGTGCTCGATCGAGATGAGCTGCCGCGATCTGGCCGTGGCCGGCGGCTTCCTGGCCCGCCACGGGCTGCGCGCCGACGGCAGCCGGCTGCTGGAGGCCCGCGAGGCCAAGCGGATCAACGCGGTGATGCTGACCTGCGGGACGTACGACGCGGCCGGGGAGTTCGCCTACCGCGTGGGGCTGCCCGCCAAGAGCGGCGTCGGCGGCGGGATCATCGCCGTCATCCCCGGCCGCTGCACGCTGTGCGTGTGGAGCCCCGGGCTCGACGCCCGCGGCAACTCGGTCGCGGGCGCGGCGGCGCTCGACCACTTCACCACGCTGACCGGCTGGTCGGTCTTCTGAGCTCCAGGTCACCGGGGGCGGACTGACGTTGTGGCCCCTGACCGGCGGGCGCATCGTATGGGTAGGAGGTGCACCGCCATGGAGCACGAGATTCGCGCCGAGTACGAGGAAGGCGTCCTCCCGCACGAGGACACCCCGGTCAAGCTCTGGCACATGACACGGGTGGGGACCACCACGGCCATGTGCGGGCGGGACCTCGCCCCGGCCGCCGCCACCCAGTCGGCCGATGCCTGGGGAGAAGCCGGCGCCCAGCCGTTCTGCCGCCAGTGTGGCGTGCTGTACCTGGGGGAGCATCCGGCGAGCAGCTAGGGGGTGCGGTCCCGATCTCCGTGGGCCTGCGGCGCCTGGTGCCGCGCACCTCACGGCCCCGGGCAGACGTGCTCAGGGCAGCGGTGCGAACAGGTCCACCCCGTGGCCGTCCGGGTCCTGTACGACGGCGTAGCGCTGTCCCCAGAACGCGTCCCACGGCGGCTTCTCGCCCGTATAGCCGGCGGCGGTGAGCTCCGCGTAGACCTTGTCGACCCCGGCGGGGCCGTCGCACTCGAAGGCCAGCCCCGTGGGGGTTCCGGCCTGCGGGGGCGTCCAGTCCGGGTCGACGGCGCGGGCGGTCTCGTAGGAGTCCCACATCAGGCGCAGGCCGCCGGGCAGCTGCGCCTCGGCGTGCGGGGCGGCCTCCGCCCCGGCGGGGACGGCCAGGCCCAGGCGGCGGTAGAAGGCGAGGGACGCGGCCATGTCGGAGACGACGATGCCGATGGCGGCGAAGCGGGGGAACGGGTGCGAGGCCCGTGGGGTGGTGGTCATGGCGCGAGCGTAGGCAGCCCGCCGCGCCGCGGTCTTGAACGAATCGGACGCGCTGCGGGAGGGCCGGGGCCGGCCGCACACCGGGCCGCGCCCCCGTGCCTCACGGGCAGCGGATGACCTGCCCCGCGTACGAGAGGTTGCCGCCGAAGGCGAACAGCAGGACCGGGTCGCCGGAGGCGATCTCCTGGCGCTCGACCAGCTTGGACAGCGCCAGCGGCACCGAGGCGGCGGAGGTGTTGCCGGAGTCGACGACGTCCTTGGCTACCACCGCGTTGACCGCGCCGAGCCGCTCCGCGACCGGCTCGATGATCCGCAGATTGGCCTGGTGCAGCACCACTCCCGCGAGGTCCGCGGGCTGGATCCCGGAGCGCTCGCAGACCTGGCGGGCGATCGCCGGCAGCTGGGTCGTCGCCCAGCGGTAGACGGTCTGGCCCTCCTGGGCGAACCGGGCCGGCTCGCCCTCGATGCGGACCGCGCCGCCCATCTGGGGAACCGAGCCCCACAGCACCGGGCCGATGCCCGGCTCCGCCGCGGCGGTGACCACCGCGGCGCCCGCCCCGTCGCCGACCAGCACACAGGTCGTACGGTCCGTCCAGTCGACCACGTCGGTGAACTTCTCCGAGCCGATGACCAGCGCGTTCGTCGCCGATCCGGACCGTATGGCGTGGTCGGCGACGGCCAGCGCGTGGGTGAAGCCGGAGCAGACGACGTTGATGTCCATCGTGGCCGGCGCGGACAGTTCGAGCTTGGCGGCGACCCGGGCGGCGGCGTTGGGGCTGCGGTCGGTGGCCGTGCAGGTGGCGACCAGGACCAGGTCGATGTCGTGCGGGGCGAGGCCGCTGCCGGCCAGGGCCTTGGCCGCGGCGGCGGCCGCCATCGAGTCCACGGTCTCGTCGGGCGCCGCCACATGGCGGGTGCGGATGCCGACCCGGCTGCGGATCCAGGCGTCGTCGGTCTCGACGATCTTGGCGAGTTCGTCGTTGGTGAGCACGCCGGAGGGCTGGTAATGGCCGAGAGCCAGGATGCGTGACCCGGTCATGGGTTCCCCTGTACGTGGACGGTCGATGGCTCACCAGTCTCACCCGCCGGCCGCGGCCGGCGGGTGAGCGATCGACCAATCTTCCGGCTCCAGAACTGGAGACAGGCGCCAGAACCGCAGACGGCCCGTCGGGCGTGGTCAGCCGTCGGCGGCCGCGCGGGTCAGCGGACGGAAGCGGCGCAGCCGCAGGCTGTTGCCGACGACGAAGACCGAGGAGAAGGCCATCGCGGCGCCGGCGATCATCGGGTTGAGCAGTCCGGCCGCGGCCAGCGGCAGTGCGGCCACGTTGTAGCCGAACGCCCAGAACAGGTTCGTCCGGATGGTGCCGAGGGTGGCGCGGGCCAGCCGGATGGCGTCCGCCGCCGCCCGCAGATCGCCCCGTACCAGGGTGAGGTCGCCGGCCTCGATGGCGGCGTCGGTGCCGGTGCCCATCGCCAGCCCCAGGTCGGCACGGGCCAGCGCGGCGGCGTCGTTGACGCCGTCGCCGACCATGGCGACCGAGCGTCCCTCGGACTGCAGCCGTGCCACGACCGCCACCTTGTCCTCCGGAAGCACCTCGGCGATCACCTCGTCGATACCGACCTCGGCCGCCACGGCTTCGGCCACCGCCTTGTTGTCGCCGGTCAGCAGCACCGGGGTCAGTCCCAGGCCGCGCAGCAGACGGACCGCCTCGGCGCTGGTGGGCTTGACCGCGTCGGAGACCACCAGCACCGCGCGGGCCGCGCCGTCCCAGCCGACCATGACGGCGGTGGCGCCCTCGGTCTCGGCGGCCGCCTTGGCGGTGGCCAGCTCGGGCGGCAGGGCGAGGCCCCGGTCGGTGAGCAGCCGCTCGCGGCCCACCAGGACGGTGTGCCCCTCGACGACTCCGCGGACGCCCAGACCGGGGACGGATCCGAAATCCTCGGGGACGGGAAGCGCGCCGACGCGGGACTCGGCGCCGCCGGCGACGGCGCGGGCGACGGGGTGCTCGGAGGCGTGCTCCAGGGCGCCGGCCAGCCGCAGTGCCTGCGTCTCGTCGACGCCCGCGGCGAGGTGGATCCCGTTCAGCGACATCTCACCGGTGGTGACCGTGCCGGTCTTGTCCAGGACGATGGTGTCGACCTTGCGGGTGGACTCCAGCACCTCCGGCCCCTTGAGCAGGATGCCCAGCTGGGCGCCCCGCCCGGTGCCGACCATCAGGGCGGTCGGGGTGGCCAGCCCCAGGGCGCACGGGCAGGCGATGATCAGGACGGCGACGGCCGCGGTGAAGGCGGCCACCGCGCCGGCGCCGGTGGCGAGCCAGTAGGCGAGGGTGGCCAGGGCGAGCACGATCACGGCCGGGACGAACACCGCGGAGATCCGGTCGGCCAGCCGCTGCGCCGCGGCCTTGCCGTTCTGGGCCTCCTCCACCAGCCGCGCCATCCGGGCGAGCTGGGTGTCCGCACCGACCCGGGTGGCCTCCACGACCAGCCGGCCGCCGGCGTTGACGGTGGCGCCGGTGACCGTGTCGCCGGGGGAGACCTCGACCGGGACCGACTCGCCGGTGAGCATCGACGCGTCCACGGCGGAGGCGCCGTCCAGGACCGTGCCGTCGGTGGCGATCTTCTCCCCGGGGCGTACGACGAACTGGTCGCCGACCCGCAACTCGCCCGTGGGGACGCGCACCTCGCGGCCCTCGCGCAGGACGGCGACGTCCTTGGCGCCCAGCTCCAGCAGTGCGCGCAGCGCCGCGCCGGCCTTCCGCTTGGCGCGCGCCTCGAAGTAGCGCCCGGCCAGGATGAAGGTGGTGACGCCGGCCGCGGCCTCCAGGTAGATGGAGCTGCTGCCGTCGGTGCGGGCGATGGTCAGCTCGAAGGGGTGCGTCATCCCGGGCATGCCGGCGTGGCCGAGGAACAGCGCCCACAGCGACCAGCCCAGCGCCGCGAGGGTGCCCATCGAGATGAGGGTGTCCATCGTGGCGGCGCCGTGCCGCAGATTCGTCCAGGCGGCCTTGTGGAACGGCCAGGCGCCGTACGCCACCACCGGGGCGGCGAGGGTCAGTGACAACCACTGCCAGTAGGTGAACTGCAGCGGCGGCACCATCGCCATCAGGATCACCGGGACGGTCAGGGCGAGGGAGACCAGCAGGCGCTGCCGCAGCGGGGCGAGGGCGTCGGCCCCGTCGTCCGCCGCGTCCCCGGCGTCGCCGCCGGCCTCGGAAGGGGCCGGTGCGGCGGCCGGCGGCTCGGGGACGGCCGCGGTGTAGCCGGTCCGCTCCACCGTCGCGATCAGGTCCGCGACCGAGACCTCGCCCTCGTAGGCGACCTGCGCCTTTTCGGTGGCGTAGTTGACGGTGGCGGTGACGCCCTCCATGCGGTTGAGCTTCTTCTCGACGCGGGCGGCGCACGAGGCGCAGGTCATCCCGCCGATCTGCAGCTCGATGCCGCGCTCTCCGGTCACGGTGGTCATGCGCGCTCCTCGGTCTGGTGCGAGTGTGCCCTTCGACTATCGCAACCATATACCCCCTAGGGGTATTCCGTCAGGGCGTGTTTTCTGCCACCTCCTCCGCCGCCGGCCCCGTCGCCCGGCTCACCCGTCCCGCCATCGCCCGCAGATACGCGGCCAGCTCCGGCGGCTCGTGCACCGTGAACTCGCGCCCCAACATGGCCAGCCGCACCGCCAGCCACTCCAGGGACTCGGGGGCGCTGTGCCAGCGGCAGGACGCCTCGTCGAGCGCGGTGACCTCGCCCGCCGCCGCTCCGCCCAGCCGGGCGGACACCTCGGCGGCCGGTGCGTGGACCGTCGCCACGGCCCGGTGGGCCGGGGCCATCCCCTGCATCCGCTCGCGCACGTACGCCCCCGCGTCGGCGGCGGGCAGCTCGCGCGGCGGGGTCCGCACGCCGGTGGGGAACGGCTCGCTCAGCCGGTCCACCCGGAAGATCCGCCAGTCCTCGCGGTCGTTGTCGTAGGCGACGAGGTACCAGCGCCGCCCCGCCGCGACCAGCCGGTGCGGCTCCACCAGGCGCTTGCTGCGGGCGCCGGCGCCCGCCCGATAGGCGAAGCGCAGCCGCTCGTGGTTGGCGATGGCGGCGGCCAGCACCGTCAGATGCTCCGGGTCGACGGTCGGCCCGTCACCGGTGGGCATCGGGACGGTGGCCGTGCCGAGCGTGCCCACCCGGCGCCGCAGCCGGGCCGGCAGCACCTGTTCGAGCTTGGCCAGCGCCCGTACGGACGCCTCCTCGATGCCCTCGATGGTGTGGCCGGCCGCCGAGCGCAGGCCGACCGCGATCGCCACCGCCTCCTCGTCGTCCAGCAGCAGCGGCGGCATCGCGGTGCCCGCGGCCAGCCGGTAGCCGCCCTCCGCGCCCATCGTGGCGTGCACGGGGTAGCCCAGCTCGCGCAGCCGCTCGATGTCGCGGCGGATCGTGCGGGTGGTGACCCGCAGCCGCCCGGCCAGCTCGCTGCCGGGCCATTCGCGCGGGGTCTGCAGCAGGGACAGCAGATTCAGCAGTCGTGCCGACGTCTCACTCATGGACCGATGATGCCCGTCCAAATAGGACCGGTGCTGTCCTACACGGACCCTAGTGTCGACGACGTCGAACGAGCCGATCACTGGAGAACGCCATGACCACGACCGTCGCCCCGACGGCCGACCGCAGACGCTGGACGGCGCTCGCCGTCGTCCTCACGGCCAGCTTCATGGACCTGGTCGACGCGACCATCGTCAACATCGCCATCCCCAGCATCCAGCGGGACACCGGCGCCTCCTTCAGTGCCCTGCAGTGGGTCACCGCCGGCTACGCCCTCGCCTTCGCCCTCGGCCTGATCACCGGCGGCCGGCTCGGCGACATCTACGGCCGCAAGAAGCTCTTCCTGCTCGGCATCGGTGGCTTCACCCTGGCCTCCGCGCTGTGCGGCCTCGCCGCGACCCCCGGGATGCTGGTCGGCGCCCGGGTGCTGCAGGGCGCGATGGCCGCGCTGATGGTGCCGCAGGTGCTGGCGATCATCCACGTCACCTTCCCCGCGAACGAGCGCGGCAAGGTCTTCGGGATGTTCGGCGCGGTGATCGGCCTCGGCGCGGTCTGCGGCCCGCTGATCGGCGCGCTGCTCACCGAGGGCGATCTCTTCGGTCTGCAGTGGCGCCCGATCTTCCTGATCAACCTTCCGGTCGGCATCGCCGGCATCCTGCTCGGCCGCCGCTTCATCACCGAGTCCCGGTCCCCCGACGCCCTGCGCCTGGACCTCGTCGGCACCGTGCTGGCCACCGTCGGCCTGCTGATGCTGCTCTACCCGCTCACCCAGGGCCGCGAGGACGGCTGGCCGCTGTGGGGCTTCGTCTCGATGGCCGCGAGCCCCCTCGTGCTGGCGCTCTTCGTCCGCTACGAGCGCGCCAAGGCCCGCAAGGACGGCTCACCGCTGGTCGAGCTCTCCCTCTTCAAGGTCACGACGTTCGCCGCGGGCTCCGGCGTCCAGCTGACGTTCGGCGTGGTCAGCGGCCTGTTCTTCCTGATCTGGACGCTCCATATGCAGCTGGGCCTGGGCTGGAGCCCGCTGCACGCCGGGCTCACCGGGCTGCCGTTCTCGCTGGCCTGCTCGGCCGCGGCCGGGATGTCCGTACAGAAGCTGGTGCCGCGCTTCGGCCGCAAGGTCCTGCAGGCCGGCGCGCTGATCATGCTGGCGGGCGCGCTGCTCTACATCTGGCAGGCCGGGCACTACGGCACCGCCCTCACGTCCTGGCAGATGGTGCCGGCGATGCTGCTGATGGGCGCCGGCATGGGCCTGATCGTCGCCCCGATCACCGATGCGGCGATCTCCGAGGTGCCGCCCGAGCACTCCGGTTCGGCGTCCGGCATCTTCAACACCACCGGTCAGCTGGGCATGGCGCTCGGCCTGGGGCTGTCGTCGGTGGCGTTCTTCCAGGTCGCCGACGCCGCGGGGGAGCGGGGCGGTGCGGCCGCGCCGGGCGCCGGGTTCGTCGACGCCACCACCAACGCCCTGTGGTGGGTCTCCGGCGGCCTGGTCGTCGTCCTCGGACTGCTGTTCCTGCTGCCGCGGCGGGCCGGTGCGCAGCATGCGGCGGGGGAGCGGGCCGCCACGGACGAGGCCGCGGCGGAGCAGCAGCCGGCCCTGGTCTCCTGAGGGCCGCCGCACCGCCGCCCCACCGCCCCGGCGCACGGGCCGCCCGTCGCCGGGGCGGCCCTCGGCCACGCAAAAACAGCCGCTTTGCCATACCCCTCGCGGCCCCTCGCGGTCCATACTTGCCGGGTGTCGATGATCAGCAACCTCCGCAAGGCCGTCCGGCTGCCGCAGCCGCGTACCCGGGGTGTCGACCTCAGCCATCCGGCGCGCTCCCCGCTCGGGACCGCCGTGGTCAACTGCGCGGTGTACGTGGACGGCGTACGGCAGGACGGCAACCACCCCGCCGACGTGGCGATACGGCGGGTCCGCAGATCCGGCCGGGGATTCGTCTGGATCGGGCTGCACGAGCCGTCCGAGAAGGAGTTCTCCGGCATCGCCGAACTGTTCGGGCTGCATCCGCTCGCCGTCGAGGACGCGGTCCTCGCCCACCAGCGGCCCAAGCTGGAGAACTACGACGACTCGCTGTTCACCGTCTTCAAGACGGTCCGCTACGTCGAGCACGACCAGCTCACGGACACCAGCGAGGTGGTGGAGACCGGCGAGATCATGGTCTTCACCGGCACCGACTTCGTGATCACGGTCCGGCACGGCGGGCACGGCTCGCTGGGTCCGCTGCGCGAGCATCTGGAGCGGGTGCCCGAGCAGCTGGCGCTCGGGCCGTCCGCCGTCCTGCACGCCATCGCCGACCTCGTGGTGGACGACTATCTGGACGTCACGGCCGCCGTCCAGGACGACATCGACGACGTCGAGAGCGAGGTGTTCTCGGTACGCGGCGGCGCCGGCGCGGGGCGGATCTACCAGCTCAAGCGCGAACTGCTGGAACTCAAGCGCGCGGTGGCCCCCTTGGACCGGCCGATGCGGGAGCTGGCGACCCAGCCGATGCGGCAGGTCGACCCCCGCATCAAGACCTACTTCCGGGACGTCGCCGACCATCTCGACCGCGTCACCGAGCAGATCAACGCCTTCGACGAACTGCTCAACTCCATACTCCAGGCCCATCTCGCCCAGGTCACCGTCGCCCAGAACGAGGACATGCGCAAGATCAGCGCCTGGGTCGCGATCCTGGCGGTGCCGACCATGGTCTGCGGCGTGTACGGGATGAACTTCGAGTACATGCCGGAGAAGCACTGGACCTTCGGCTATCCGCTGGTGATGGGGCTGATCGTGGTCGCCTGCTGGGTCATCCACCGCGGCTTCAAGCGCAACGGCTGGCTGTAGGCCCCCACCCGTCGGACGGGCCCCGGGCCGCTCCTGCCCCTCCCGCGCGGCTACCGGCCCGCCACGTGCCGCGGTCGTGCCGCGCCCAGGCCCACCGCGATCTGCGGGAGCAGCAGCGCCAGCAGGAGCGCCAGCGGCACCGTCCAGCTGCCGGAGGCGTCGTGCACGGCGCCCAGGACGGCCGGGCCGGTGGCGGCGAGGACATAGCCGAAGCACTGCGCCATGCTGGACAGCTGGGCGGTGTGCCGGGCGTCCGGGGCGCGCTGGACGATGAACAGCAGCGCCAGGCTGATCGCCGCGCCCTGGCCCAGTCCGAGCAGCACCATCCAGACGTAGGCGCCGCCGACCGGCGCGACCAGCACGCCGGCGAAGGCGGCCGCGCACAGCAGCGCCGAGCCGGCGGCCAGCACACCGGCGGGCAGCCGGCGGCCGACGACGACGGGCGCGAGGAACGAGCCCACGATGCCCAGCAACGAGGAGAAGGAGAGCATCCAGCCGGCGTCGCCCGCGCCCAGCCCGGCGTCGTGGAGCATCGTCGGCAGCCACGCCGCGGCCGCGTAGTAGCTCAGCGACTGCAGGCCCATGTACCCGGTGACCTGCCAGGCCAGGGGGTCGCGCCACAGGCCGCGTACCGGGTGCGCCGCCTCGCCGGCCACGCCGCTCGGCACCCGCGTACGGCGGCGGACCTGCGGCAGCCAGCAGACCAGCGCCAGCACCGCCAGCGCGCCCCAGCAGGCCAGCGTCGCCTGCCAGTTCAGACCGGCGGCCTGCTGCACGGGGACGGTGATCCCGGCCGCCAGTGCCGCGCCGCCGAAGAGCGACATGGAGTACAGGCCGGTCATCAGGCCCGCCCGGGCCGGGAAGTCGCGCTTGATCAGGCCGGGCAGCAGGACGTTGGCGACGGCTATCCCGGCGCCGATCACGATCGTCCCGGCGAACAGCGCCACCACCGAGTCCAGCAGGCGCAGCGCGGTGCCCAGGCAGATCAGCGCCATCGTGCCGAGCAGCGACCGCTCCATGCCCAGCCGCCGCCCCAGCCGCGGCGCGAACGGCGCCAGCAGGCCGAAGCAGAGCAGCGGCAGCGCGGTGAGCAGACTCGTCGCGGCGGCCGACATCCCGCTGTCGTCGCGGATGGTGCCGGCCAGCGGGGAGACGGCGACCAGCGCGGGGCGCAGGTTCAAGGCCAGCAGGACGACGCCGATGCCGAGGTGGAGGGCGCGGCGGCCGCCGGCGCCGGGCGGGGGCGCCGGCGACGTGGCCGGGGCCGGGGCGGGCGCGGGCGCGCTGGTCTGGTCCCGGGTCACTGCTGGGTTCCCTTCGGGCGGTCGGACTCCGCGCGGTCGCCGGCGCTCTCGCGCAGGGCGGCCATGCCCTGGGCGAGGTGCGCCAGCGCGGCACGCTCGGCGCCCTCGGCGTCCCGTGCCTCGATGGCGTCGACGATGGCCTCGTGTGCGTCGTACTGGTTGCGTACGGAATCGGGGACGGGGGCGCCGATGACCGACTGCAGCGTCGCGCGCAGGGCGTCGCTGAGGTGCTCGTACAGCTCGGCGAGGACGCTGTTGTGGGCCGCGGCGGCGATGGTGCGGTGGAAGTCCACGTCCGCGTCGATGAAGGCGTCCAGATCGCCGCTCTTCCAGGCCCGGTCGCGGTCGGCGAGGGTGGCGCGCAGCGCGGCGAGGTCCTCGTCGGTGCGGCGCTGCGCGGCGTAGCGCGCGGCATCGCGCTCCAGGCAGGCACGCACCTCGAACGCCTCCAGGTCGCCGGCCCGCCGCAGTCTGCGCTGCACGGCGGCACCGAAGCCGCTGCTGGCGCGGACGTAGGTGCCGTCGCCCTGGCGCGGCTCCAGCAGCCCGGTGTGCACCAGCGCGCGCACGGCCTCACGGACGGTGTTGCGGCCTACGTCGAGCTGTTCGACCAGCGCGGGCTCGGCGGGGATCTTCGTCCCGACCTGCCACTCGCCGTCGGCGATCAGGCCCTCCATCTGCTCGATGACCAGGTCCACCAGGTTGGTGCGGGTGGTGCTGCGCAGCGGCATGGCGTCCTCCGTCTTGATTCCACCGGTGATGGGAACATCCCATGTTTGGCGGTGTCAAATGGGCGGGGATAGCCTGGTGGCGCCGAAGATCCCGGGAGACATATGGACGAGCGAGCCCGCCGGGCGGCGCCCTGGGAGGGCCAGTGGCCGGTCGTCGGCGCGGTGGCCGCGGGCGGCGCGGCCGGCGCCACGGCGCGCTACGGTGCCGCGCTGTTGTGGCCCACCGCCACCGGCGCCTTCCCCTGGACGACGCTGGCCGTCAACGTCGTGGGCTGTGCGCTGATGGGCGTGCTGATGGTGCTGATCACCGAGGTCTGGTCGGCCCACCGGCTGCTGCGCCCCTTCCTGGGCACCGGCGTCCTCGGCGGCTTCACCACCTTCTCCACCTACGCGGTCGACGTCCAGCGGCTGACCGACGCCCGGCAGCCGCTGCTCGCCCTGACCTACCTCGCGGCCACCCTGCTCGCCGCGCTCGCCGCGGTGTGGGGCGCGGTCGTCGCCGCCCGCGCACTGCTCGCACTGAGGCGGCGGACGGTATGACCCACGGCGCGGCACACCCCGCCGGCGCCCCCGCGCTGCGGCTCACGGTCCTGGTCGGCGAACAGGAGCTCTGGCACCACAAGCCCCTCTACGCGGAGATCGTGCTGCGCGCCCGCGCGGCCGGGCTGGCCGGCGCCAGCGTCTTCCGCGGTATCGAGGGCTTCGGCGCCACCTCGGTCATCCACACCCAGCGGCTGCTGTCGCTGAGCGAGGAGCTGCCGGTCACGATCGTCGTCGTCGACGCGCAGGAGCGGGTACGGGCCTTCCTCCCGCAGCTCGACGAACTCCTCGCCGGCGGCGGCCTGGTGACGCTCGACGCGTGCGAGATGATCGCCTACCCGGCCGCGGACACCGACGGCGCACGCCCCGAGGAGGGCGGACGCGGGTGAACTGGCTGCTGGTGGTGGCCGGCGCGATGGTCGGGGCGCCGCTGCGCTTCCTGACCGACCGCTACGTCCAGGCGCGGTACGGCACGGTCTTCCCGTGGGGGACCTTCGTCGTCAACACCGTCGGCTCGCTGATCCTCGGCCTGCTCACCGGCGCGGCCGCCGCCGGCGCGGCCTCCTCGCACGTCCAGCTGCTGGTGGGCACCGGCCTGTGCGGCGCCCTGACGACGTACTCGACCTTCTCCTACGAGACGTTCCGGCTGGCGGCGGACGGGGCGCGGGGCTACGCGGTGCTCAACGCCGCGGCCGGCGTGCTGGCCGCGCTGGCGGCCGCGTTCGCCGGCGCGGCCGCAGCCCGTGCCCTGTGGGGCTGAGGTTCCGACGAGCCCTTCGCGGACCGGGGCGCCCGGCGGCGGACACACGAAAGCGGTGGGGCTCGTGGAGGAGCCCCACCGCCCTGGGCGGCGCAGGAACTGCGAGGGCTGGTGGGGGTACGAGGGCCGGCCGCCAGGTTCCGGCACTCGTCAGCCCCAGGCCGGGGCCGGACCGCCCTCCGTCAGTACGGTCCGGACCGCGGACCACCGCCGAACTCGTGGTGCGCGAAGGTGCTTTTCGGTGCAGAAGGTGTGGTGAGGTTCAGACCGGGCGCCGGGTCAGGACGCCTTGCCGAAGTGGACACCCGCCAGGCCGTTGGCCCACAGCTGCTCCACCTTGGCGCGTTCGTTGTCGTCCGGCTGGCTGTTCTGGCAGGACGTACCGGGGCCGCCACCGGACATCAGCTCGCTGCACGGACCCTCGTAGTGGTCGGGCAGACCCAGCACATGGCCGGTCTCGTGCGCGGTGACGCGGGTGGAGTTGTACTCCTGGTTCTGCTGGTAGTCCAGGAAGACGAAGCCCTTGCCGTGGCCGTCGGTGCTGGCGTACGAACCACGCGGGTCGTTGCCCTCGCGGTACTGGAAGTCGCCGCCGCTGCCTTCCTGCAGCTGCACGTTCTTCACGGCGCTGTTCCAGATCGACGTGCTCTCGGCTATCTGGCCCTTGAACGTCGGCGCCGCGCTGGCGTCGTAGGTCACGGTGACCGAGGCCGCGTGCGGGTTGGCCTTCATCTTGGCCCTGGCCGACTTCATCACGGCCTCGAAGAACGCCTTGGTGTCGGCCTTCTCGGCCGCCGACCCGTTGTACGCCGCGATCGAAGCGGCGGTGCTGCGGGCGGACTTGCCGGGGGAGGGGGAGGATGCCGACACCGGCGCGGCGATCGCGAGCGTGGCGGCGAGGCCCAGACCGAGCGCCGCCGACAGCGCCGTCTTAGGAGATCTCATGTGGGGGGCTCCTTAATTTCCGAGGGCCGTACGGTCGCCGTGTGGGGCGGCGACCGGGGCCCTGCGGATTTCTTGGTGCCGTTGAGTCTGGACGGAGTTCACCCGGAAGACGGAGATGCCAGGTGGCGATAGCACCGCTCTATACCCCTGCCAAGGGACTTGGGAAAAAAGGCGAGTTCCGGCGGGTTTGAGAGTCTGGTGTGACGGATGCCGTGGTCGTTATGCTCCGGACGTGGAGCTCGAGGTAAGGCATCTTCGCGCGCTGTGCGCCATCGCCGACTCAGGCAGCGTACGCAAGGCGGCACGGCAGCTGGGCATGACCCAGCCATCCTTGACGACCCAGCTCCACCGCATCGAGAAGGCCCTGGGCGGCCAGCTCTTCTTCCGGGAGTCGACCGGCAGCCGGCCGACGCCGCTGGGGCATTCGGTGCTGTGCCGGGCGAGACCGATAGTGGCCGAAATGCGGGCCCTTGTCGACGAGGTCGCCTCGGCCTCCCACCGCGAACAGGGCGCACGGCTGCACATCGGCAGCACCAACAGCCCCGCGGTCGCCGGCTGGCTGCGCCGGCTGCGGGTGCGGCTGCCGGAGACGGACACGACGATACGTACCGATGTGTCCGCCAACGCCCTGCTGCACATGGTCGCCATGGGGCAGCTCGACGCCGCCTTCGTGCACGAGGTCGAGGGCGTGCCGCTGCGGATCCCCGACGGTCTGGTCGAGCACGAGCTCATCGCCAGGGAACCGCAGTTCATCGCGCTGGCGGACTCCCACCCGGCCGCCGCCAAGGAGATCGTCCGGGTCGCGGACCTCGCCGACGACCAGTGGATGGTGGACCCGACCGTGGACGGCGAGTGGGCGGGCCTGCGCCGCATCTGGGCCGCCGCGGGCGTCAACCCCAAGGTCACGCACGGCGATTACCTCACCACCGTGGACCTCGTCACGGCCGGCGAGGTGGTCACCCCCTGCCAGCCGACCGCCCGCTCCCGGCCCGGCATGGCCATCCGCCCGCTGTACGGCGACCCGCTGGCCGTCCGCCTCTTCATGGCCTGCCGCCAGGACGGCACCCCGGCCGCCTCCCAGGACGACCTGTTCGCCGACCTGACCGCCTCGTACATGGAGATCGCCTGGGCGAGCGAGGCCTATCGGGCCTGGCTCGTACGCCATGACGGGCCGCTGCCGGTGGCGACCTAGGAACCCGTCCCCCCCCGCGAGCCCCGCATCGTGGAATCGACTCGCCGGGCTACGAAGGGGGCCGCAGCCGCGCCGCCCGTTCCTCCAGCAGGGTCCGCTCGCGGGCGTTGCGGGTCAGCGACGCCGCCCGCAGGAACTCCTCACGGGCCTCCGTCCGCCGCCCCAACCGGTCCAGCAGATCGCCCCGTACGCTCGGCAGCAGGTGGTATCCGCACAGTGTGCCCTCCGCCGCCAGCTCGTCCACGATGGCCAGTGCCTGCTCGGCCCCGAACGCCATGCCCACCGCCACCGCCCGGTTCAGCTCCACGACCGGTGAGGGCGCGACCCGCGCCAGCGCCTCGTACAGCAGCGCGATCCGCGGCCAGTCGGTCTCCGCGGCGGTGCGCGCCCGGGCGTGGCAGGCGGCGATCGCGGCCTGCAGGGCGTACGGGCCGACCGTCCCGCCCAGCTCCTCGGCGCGGGCGAGCGCGGCCAGACCGCGCCGGATCAGCAGCCGGTCCCAGCGCGACCGGTTCTGCTCCAGCAGCAGCACCGGCTCGCCGTGCGGCCCGGTCCGCGCGGCCGACCGCGACGCCTGGATCTCCATCAGCGCCACCAGCCCGTGCGCCTCCGGCTCCCGCGGCAGCAGCCCGGCCACCATCCGCCCCAGCCGCAGCGCCTCCTCGCACAGTGCCGGCCGCATCCAGTCGTCCCCGGCCGTGGCCGCGTAGCCCTCGTTGAAGACCAGGTAGACGACCTCCAGTACGGACGACAGCCGCTCGGTCAGCTCCCCGCGTCCCGGCACCTCGAACGGCACCCGCGCCTGGGCCAGCCGCTTCTTGGCCCGGACGATCCGCTGCTGCACCGTCGGCTCCGACACCAGGAAGGCGCGCGCGATCTCGTCGGTCCGCAGCCCGCCCACCAGCCGCAGGGTCAGTGTGACCCGGGCCCGGGTGGACAGCACCGGATGACAGGCGACGAAGACCAGCCGCAGCAGGTCGTCCTCGATCTCCGCGCTGTCCACCACCCGCTCGAAATCGGCCTCGGCCCAGCTCGGTCCGCTCTGCGCGTCGCGCCCCAGGGCGGCCACCTTCCGGGCCAGCCTCTCCTGGCGGCGCAGCAGGTCGATCGCCCGGTTCTTCGCGGTGGCCATCAGCCAGGCACCCGGATTCTCCGGGACACCGGTCTTCGGCCACCGCTCCAGCGCCGCCACCATGGCGTCCTGCGCCAGCTCCTCGGCGAGTCCCACCTCGCCCACGATCCGGGTCAGCCCGGCGATCAGCCGCGCGGACTCGATCCTGAACACCGCTTCGATCGCGCGCTGCGCCTCGCCCGCCGTCTGCCTGGCCGTCACGGGCACCCATCACAGCACCCGGGCCCCGGCGCGGCAATCCGCGGACTTCCGGGGCCCGGCCGGACCGGGTGAGGGCGCCGCTCAGGCACCGGGCTGCGGCGGCTCCTCCACCTGCCGGATCTCCGACGTCACCGTCCACTCGTCCCCGTGCACCCGCAGGAACCGCGTCGCCCATTCGACCGCCTCCTCCTGGGACGCGGCCTGGATGAGCGCGTATCCGCCGATGACCTCCTTGGCCTCGGTGAACGGCCCGTCGGTCGCGGTGATCTTCCCGCCCGACAGGTGCAGCCGCGTGCCCTGTGCGCTCGGCGCCAGCCCGGCGGTGTCCAGCAGCACCCCGGCCTTGGTCATCTCGTCGAGCAGCCGGCCCATCTCCTCCATCAGCTCCGGGCTCGGCCCGCCGTCCGGAACGTCGTTCTCGTCGATCTTGATCAGCATCATGAAGCGCATGGCGGTCTCCTCCGCGGTGTGTCCGATGGTTCCGGGGAGCGGAATCCGTGGTCCGGATCATCCGCCCCCTCACTCACGCGACGAACACCCCTCGCCGGAATCGACACCGGTCACGGAAGTTTTTTTGGTTTTCTTCCGGCCCGGCCCGCCCCCGGGCGCTCAGAGCATGTTCCACCTGCGGTTGATGGTGTCGGCGTAGTCGCGCAGCAGCATCTGGAACGAGCTGAGGGCCGGGCTGCGGGGGCGCTCGGCCGACCAGGCGAGCACCGCGATGCAGGGGGCCAGGTCGGTGACGGCGAGATAGCGGATGCCGGGCCGGGGCATCAGGTCCAGACAGCCTTCGGACAGGAAGCGGATGCCGTGTCCCAGGCTGACGGCGGAGACCGCGGACTCCAGGGTGGTCGCCGTGTGGCGGGAGTAGCGCACGGGAGTGCCGTCGGGGCGCGGGTCGGCGGCCCAGAACGCGCGCCACCGCGCGTCCACGTCCGGTGAGTAGCCGATGACGGGCAGATCGGCCAGCTCGGCGAGGGTCAGCGAGTCCCGGTCCGCCAGCGGGTGGGTGTCGGGCAGGCAGACGTACCGGGCTTCGGTCCCCAGCTGGAGCGTGTGGATGCCGTCGGGCATGGGCCCGTAGCACACCACCGCGTCGACCTTCCCCTCCACAAGGGCGCTCACCTGCTCGACGTTGTCCACGTCCCGCCACTCGATCCCGGGGCCCGGAAGGTGCCCGCACACCCGGTCGAAGAGAATCCGCAGCGCGGGCAGCGCGGAGATGTACGAGCCGAGCACCACCCGGTCCGCCTGCGGGTGGGACAGGGCATCGGCGGCGCCGTGCAACTCCTCGACGGCGTCGACCACGGCCCGCACCCGCGGCAGCAGCGCCTCCCCGGCCGGGGTGAGTGCGACACGACGCGTGGACCGCTCGACGAGGGCCACGCCCAGGTGCTCCTCCAGCATGCGGATCTGCCGGCTGAACGCGGGCTGGCTGATGAACAGGCGCTTGGCCGCCCGGCCGAAGTGCAGCTCCTCCGCCAGCACGAGAAGCAGACGTAACTGATGCGTACTCGGATCCGTCGTCATGATTCCCCCGTCGGGGCGGCGGCACGCCCCTCTTATGCCGGAGAGGGTATCAATCGCCGTTCTCTGCGCATCCATGAGCTCTTCCGGATTATCGACCACCCGGCCGGAACGAAATGCGCCCGGTTCTCGCCCGGTTCGGGGATACGGAGTTCCGGGCGCCGGTGCACGCTATATCCCCGGGGACGGCGGGGGATATGTGGACCTGGAGGGACATCCACAACGGCCTGGTGGGCAGGGGCGGTTCGTCCGGAATCAAGACTGGGACGAGTTCGAGGAGCCCGTCCGCAGTCTTGAATCGAGTAGGCCCGCCCCGCCCCCGTCCGTCACATCGGTACGGCTTCGCGAGTCATTGCTCCGACACGAGATGACGGAGGAAGGCGACCGATGGACGCACACGACACCGGCCCCGAATGCACCGGCCCCGAACGCCCCGGCCCCGAGCGACAGGCCAGGCTGGCGGACTCCGTCGGCCTGGCTCTCCTCGCCGCCCTGGAGACCCTCACCCCGGCCGAGCGCCTCGCCTTCGTCCTGCACGACCTGTTCTCCCTGCCGTCCGACGCGATCGCCCCCCTCGTCGGCGGCGGCCCCGCCGCGGCCCGCCACCTCGTCGACCGCGCCCGCCGCCGGGTGCGGGGCACGGCTCTGCCCCTCGACGACTGACGGGCCGGAGGGCGGACGCACCCGGCCCGGCTCCGTCACCCGGCCGTACGCGCACAGGTCAACGCGTGGGAGGCTCCTTCGCTACAGTGGCCGGACGGGTCCGCTCGGAGGAGTCGTTCCCCCGCGACGGTGCGCCACGACGACGTCGGCCGCCCCGAACCCCGCGGATCACCCCCATCTCTCCGCCCCTCAACGTCGAGGGGCGACGCCGGATCGACGGAGCGGCCGGTGGCCGACGCGACCTTCCGCAGGAACAAGGACGACCAGGTGAACGATCACATAACGCCGCCCGCGCTGCGCCCGGTCCGGGGAGCGGCCCGCTGCGCCGTCGCCGCCCTCGTCCTCGCCGGGGCGGCCTGGGCGGCCCGGGCGGTATGGCAGATCCTGCTCGCCACGGCCGGCCGGCCGGCGTCCGGACCGCCGGACCAGGGCGACGGCCGGCACCGCACACTGACCGGGCTGGAGAACGCCTACCACCTCGTCAGTGCCCTGGGAGACGCGGTCACGGTGCTCTGCGCGATCGCCTTCCTGGCCTGGCTGTGGCGCGTCCGGGACAACGCGCAGACCCTCTCGGGCCGGCGCCCGCGCTACGCCTGGCCATGGGTCTACGCCGGCTGGATCGTCCCCGTCGCCAACCTGTGGATCCCCCGGGGGATCGTCGCGGACGTCCACCGTTCCGGCGCCCCCGGCGAGCGCCTGCCCCGCGCCGTGAACTGGTGGTGGGGCCTGTGGCTGGTCGGCTCCCTGGGCGGGGCGAGCCTGTACGCCGGCACCACGGACGCCGTCATCGCCCGCGCCTACACGGGCGCACCCCAGCTGCTGGTGGTCGATGCGGCCGTCGTCGGCGCGGCCGTGGCCGGCGTCTTCGTCGTCCGCGCCCTCACCGCGGTACAGCGCGAACACCTGCGCTAGGGCCGGTCCGCCCCTGACCCGTCGGCCCCCCCAGACCCCGAACGAAGAAGACCGCACCCGGTCCGTCAGGGACGCCGTGCTCGGCGGCCTACGGACCGGGTGCGGACAGGAAGGCGATGTGACCCGCGAAGCCGCAGGTCAAACGGCCTAGCCAATGTTTCAGGCCTTCTTGGTCTCCCAGAAGATCTTGTCGATCTGGGCGATGTAGTCCAGCGCCTTCTGGCCGGTGGCCGGGTCGTTGGAACCCTTGGCGGCGCTGAGCGCCTTGAGGGTGTCGTTGACCAGCTGGTGCAGCTCCGGGTACTTCTCGAAGTGCGGGGGCTTGAAGTAGTCGCTCCACAGCACCGAGACGTGGTGCTTGGCCAGCTCCGCGCGCTGCTCCTTGATCAGGACGGCGCGGGTGCGGAAGTCTGCGTCCTCGTTGGCCTGGTACTTCTCCTGGACGGCCTTGACCGACTCGGCCTCGATGCGGGCCTGGGCCGGGTCGTACACGCCGCAGGGCAGGTCGCAGTGGGCGCTGACCTTGACCTTGGGGGCGAACAGGCGGGAAAGCATGTTCAGTCCTTCCTCGTGATCGTCTTCTCAGGTGCGAGATTACTCGGTGCGGGAAGGCTTTTCGCGGGTGGCCCGGGGGTCTTAGGGCAAAAGTCCAGTGTCACGCTGGGACTGATGGAGGATGGACCGGTGAGCGGTCGGACCGGGAGGTACGGGATGCCGGAGCGGGTGCACGAGCGTGGCCCGGAGCAGGGCGAGGGCGCGGATCCGGGGCACGAGCGGGGCGGACTGCTGCGGGCGTTCGGCCTGGCCGAGGTCTACAACCCGTCAATGGTGCCGTCGCTGCTGCCCGGTGACCAGTTGGTGGTGCAGTACGGGGCGGCGGTGCGGCCCGGTGACGTGGTCGTGCTGCGGCACCCGTTCCGGCAGGACCTGCTGATCGTCAAGCGCGCCGTGCGGCGGTGCGACGGCGGCTGGTGGGTCCAGGGGGACAATCCGTTCGTCGAGAACGACAGCCGGGAATTCGGTGCGGTCCCGGACGAACTGGTCGTCGCCCGCGCCTGGGTGCGCCTCCGCTCGCCGCGGGGGATTCAGCGGTCGGTGGCCGGAGTGCTGTCCTGGGCGGTGTCCGCGGTCCGTCCCGTGAGGGCCGAGCGTTCGCTCTCCAGGCGCTTGCGGGCGCGGTAGGCGGCGACGTTGGCGCGGGTGGCGCAGCGGTCGGAGCAGTAGCGCCGCGAGCGGTTGGTCGAGGTGTCCACGTAGACGTTGCGGCAGGGCCGCGCCTCGCAGATGCCGAGCCGGTCCACGCCCAGCTCGGTGAGGTGGAAGGCCAGGCCCATGCAGGCGGTCGCGGTGAAGCCGGCCGTGGCGTTGGCCGCGTGGTCGGCGATGTGCATGTGCCACTTGGGGCGCCCGTCGTCGTCCCGGTACTCATGGCCGGAGACCTGCGGGCTGACCGGGAACTCCATCATCAGGGCGTTGAGCAGGTCCACGGCCAGGACCTCGTCGCCGGCGTCGGCGGCCTCGAAGACGGCGCGCAGCCGGGCGCGGACCGTGCGCAGCCGGGTGACGTCGCTGTCGGTCGCGCGCCGGGCGGACTGCTGGGCCGGGCCGAAGAGCTCGCGTACGGCCTCCACCGAGGTGAGGCTGTCACCGCCGCGCTCGGGCTGCTCGCTGTTGACCAGTCGCACGGCGTAGTCCGAGTAATAGGCCAGTTCCACTTGTGGTCCTTACGGGCGGGGGTTAGGGTGCGGGTGTTCGCTCGTTGTAATGGGCGTTGATACTACGAGGGTATTACGGCCTGGAGGGGAAGCGATGACCGAGACCGTCGCCGGCGCCGATTGGCAGGCGTGGCAGAACAGTTGGGACCGCCAGCAGGAGTGGTACCTCCCCGATCGCGAGGAGCGGTTCCGGGTGATGCTGGACATGGTCGAGGCGCTGGTGGGCCCCGAGCCCCGGGTCCTGGACCTGGCGTGCGGTACGGGCAGTATCTCCGACCGGCTCCTGAAGCGGTTCCCGAAGGCCGAGAGTGTGGGCGTCGATCTGGATCCCGCGCTGCTGGCCATCGCGGAAGGGTACTTCGAGGGCGAGCCCCGGGTCCGCTTCGTACGAGCCGATCTGAAGGACCCGCACTGGACGGCGAAGCTGCCGCACGACACCTACGACGCGGTGCTGACCGCCACCGCGCTGCACTGGCTGCACACCGAGGACCTGCGCGGGCTGTACGGGCAGCTCGGCCGGCTCGTCCGGGACGGCGGGGTCTTCCTGAACGCCGACCACATGCCCGAGGAGTCCACCCCGCGGATCAACGCCGCCGAGCGGGCCTTCAGGCACGCGCGGATGGACGCGGCGAAGGCGGCCGGCGCGGTCGACTGGGCCGAGTGGTGGCAGCTGGCCGCCGCCGACCCGCGGCTGGCCGAGCCGACCGCCGAGCGCTTCGCGATCTACGGCGAGCACGCGGACGGGGACACGCCGTCGGTGGCCTGGCACGCCCAGGTCCTGCGCGAGTCGGGCTTCGCGGAGGCCCGGGCGGTGTGGGCCTCGCCCACGGACGCCCTGGTCCTGGGCCTGAAGTAGCCCGGCGGGACGCCGACGAGGCGGGCCGGGGAACAGCGGTGCCCGCCGTCGCGGCGAAGACTCGCGCCGCGACGGCGGGCACCGGTGCAGGACCCGTTACAGGACCGTCGACTACAGCACCGTCGACTACAGCACCTTCGACAGGAACGACTTCGTCCGCTCGTGCTGCGGGTTGCCGAGCACCTCGCGCGGGTGGCCGGATTCGACCACCACTCCGTTGTCCATGAAGACCAGCGAGTCGCCGACCTCGCGGGCGAAGCCCATCTCATGGGTCACGACGACCATCGTCATACCGTCCGCCGCCAGGTCCTTCATGACGTCCAGGACGTCACCGACCAGCTCCGGGTCGAGGGCCGAGGTCGGCTCGTCGAAGAGCATCAGCTTGGGCTCCATCGCCAGCGCACGGGCGATGGCGACGCGCTGCTGCTGGCCGCCGGAGAGCTGCGAGGGGTAGTTCCCCGCCTTGTCGGCCAGGCCGACGCGGTCCAGCAGCTTGGTCGCGCGCTCGCGGGCGGTCGCCTTGGACTCGCCCTTGACCTGGATCGGCGCCTCCATGATGTTCTCCACCGCGGTCATGTGCGGGAAGAGGTTGAAGCGCTGGAAGACCATGCCGATGTCGCGGCGGCGGGCGGCGACCTCGCGGTCGCGCAGCTCGTAGAGCTTGCCGTTGTGCTCGCGGTAGCCGACCAGTTCGCCGTCGACGGACAGCCGGCCGGCGTTGACCTTCTCCAGGTGGTTGATGCAGCGCAGGAACGTCGACTTGCCGGAGCCGGACGGGCCGATCAGGCAGAAGACCTCCCGGGGCGCGACCTCCAGGTCGATGCCCTTGAGGATGTGGGCCGCGCCGTAGGACTTGTGGACGCCCTCGGCCAGGACCATGGGGCCGCCGCTGGTGCCCCCGGTCTTGCTCGTGGTGGTCTTGCTGGTCATCCGACACCTCCGGCGGAGCGGTTGAGGCCGCCGGCCAGCTTCGCCTTGGCGCGCTGGAGCGGAGTGGGCGGGAGCTGGCGGCTGGAGCCGCGGGCGTAGTAGCGCTCAAGGTAGTACTGCCCGATGCTCAGCACCGTAGTGGCGATCAGGTACCAGGCGGCGGCGAGGATCAGCATCTCGACCACCACACCGGAGTCCCGGCCGACGTTCTGGGCGGCCTGGAGCAGGTCGTAGTACTGGACCGCGATCACCAGCGACGAGGTCTTCAGCATGTTGATGACCTCGTTGCCGGTCGGCGGCACGATCACCCGCATCGCCTGCGGCACGATGATCCGGCGCAGCGTCTTGCCGTGGCTCATGCCCAGCGCGTGCGCCGCCTCGGTCTGGCCCTCGTCGACGGCGTTCAGACCGGCCCGGCAGATCTCCGCCATGTACGCCGCCTCGTTCAGGCCGAGGCCCAGCAGCGCGCACAGGAACGGGGTCATGAAGTCCGACCACTCGTCCTTGTAGATCGGCATGATGTCGATGTACTGGAAGACCAGGCCCAGGTTGAACCACAGGAACAGCTGGACGTAGACCGGCGTACCGCGGAAGAACCAGATGTAGAACCACGAGACGGTCGAGGTCACCGGGTTCTTGGACTGGCGCATCACGGCCAGGATCACACCGAGCACGATGCCGATGACCATCGAGAGCACGGTGATCAGCAGGGTGTTGCGCAGACCCTTGAGGATGTCCGCGTTGAACATGTACTCCGGGATCGCGCCCCAGTTGACGTTCCCGGAGGCGAAGGCCCGCACGAGCAGGGCGAGCACTCCGATGACGACGATCGCCGCGACCCAGCGGCCGTAATGGCGGACCGGGATGGCTTTGATGGGCTCGGGCTGGGGCGGCGGAGCGTCCGCCGGCGGCTGGGCCGACTTGTCGACGTCAACTGACACGGATGTTGCCTTTCAGCGTTCGGCGGGGTGGCCGGAGGGGACGGGACGGCTGCCGCGGCTCAGGTGCCGCTGTTGAGCTTCACTTCCTTGACCGCCGCGTCCTTGACGTCCCACTTGTCCAGGACCTTGGCGTACGAGCCGTTCTTGATCGTGAGTTCCACCGCGGCCTTGAGGGCGTCGCGCAGCTTCTCCTGGCCCTTGGGGACCGCGATGCCGTACGGGGCCGCCTTGAGCGGGGCGCCGCCGACCATCTGGAAGTCCTTGCCGCCCCCGGAGACCTTCACCGCGTACGCCGCGACCGGGTAGTCGCTGGAGACGGCGTCCACGCCGCCGGTGCGCAGCCGGGTCTGGGCCTCGGAGTCGTTGTCGAACGCCTCGATGGCGATCGGCTCCTCGTCGTTCTTCTCGCAGGCCTTCGACTTGTCCTTGGCCAGGTCGTGCGAGACGGTGCCGCGCTGTACCGCGAGCTTCTTGCCGCACAGCGTTTCCCAGCCGTCGATGCCCTTGGTCTTGCCCTTCTGGGTGTAGAGCGAGACGCCGACGTTGAGGTAGTCGATGAAGTCGACACCCTGGCCGATCTTCTTGCCGGTGTTGCTGTCGATGCCCTCCTGGCGCTCCTTGGTGTCCGTCATCGCCGACATCGCGATGTCGTAGCGCTGGGACTTCAGGCCGCCCATGAGGGTGTCGAAGGTGGCGTTGTTGAAGTTGAGCTTGATGCCCAGGGCCTTCTCCATCGCCGCGGCGAGGTCCGGGTCGATGCCGGTGACCTTGCCGTTCGTACGGAACTCCACCGGCTTGTACGTGATGTCCGAGCCGACCTGGAGCAGGCCGATCTCCTGCACGTCCTTGGGCAGCAGCTTGAACAGCGGCGCGTGGACGTTGCGGTTCTTCTGCGCCTCTCGCTTGGCGACGGCCGCGTCCGTCTGGTCGCCGCAGGCGCTGAGGAGCATCAGCGAGGCGGTGACCGCCGCCGCGGCGGCCACGGCTGTACGCGACCTGCCGGCGGCCCTGCGACGGGTGGTGCTTGCGGTCATGCTGTTCCTCCTGCGGATGGAGAAGCCGACGTGGCGGAGACGTGACAAAAGGGCCGGGGGACACCCCTTCGAGCGTCGCGACCTCGGTTGGTGACGGAATCCTGCCATCCGGACTCCGGTATTCGGACTGCCGTTCAGGTCAAAATCGGATAACGGACGGGGAAGGGGAGGTGGCGCCCTTGTGTCGCAAGGGGGAGTTGCCTCCAACGGGGCGCGGGGGGCGTTCGGCGCACTCCGGACGTCTCGGATTCCGGACAGCGGGGCGAGAGCACTTCGGCCGTTTTCCAGCACTTCGCCGTTATTGTCGGAACCTTGAACCCGAGGGTAATGAATCTGACTCGTCGAGGCCCGCGCCCGTCCGGTAGAAATGTTCGTTACACCCCTCATCCGGGGCTCAGGGCGCGTGTGCGGCGCGCCCGGCGTCCGTACCTCCCCCTGCGGGGCGGCCATCCGTCCCCACAGGGCGCGGACGCGGTGCCCGCCCACTCCTCAACCAGGGAGTGGCCACCCTCAGCAGATTTACGAATAAAGGGGTAAGACAAGTGGCAGCGGAGATCGTCAATCCTCGCAGCGACGGAAATACGGGCGCGGACGAAGGCACGGGCACGGCGCCCGACGGAACCTTCGATCCCGCCTTCGCGCTGCATCGCGGCGGCAAGATGGCCATCCAGGCGACCGTGCCGGTCCGCGACAAGGACGACCTGTCCCTCGCGTACACGCCGGGCGTCGCCAAGGTGTGCAGCGCCATCGCCGAGCAGCCCGAGCTCGTGCACGACTACACATGGAAGTCCCAGGTCGTCGCCGTCGTCACGGACGGCACCGCGGTGCTGGGCCTGGGCGACATCGGCCCGGAGGCCTCCCTCCCCGTGATGGAGGGCAAGGCCATCCTCTTCAAGCAGTTCGGCGGTGTGGACGCGGTGCCGATCGCGCTCGCCACCACCGACACCGACGAGATCGTGGAGACCGTCGTCCGGCTCGCGCCGTCCTTCGGCGGCGTCAACCTGGAGGACATCTCGGCGCCCCGGTGCTTCGAGATCGAGCGCCGCCTCCAGGAGGCGCTGGACATCCCGGTCTTCCACGACGACCAGCACGGCACGGCCGTGGTCACGCTGGCCGCGCTGCGCAACGCCGCCAAGCTCACCGACCGCTCGCTCGGCCAGCTGCGGGCGGTCATCTCCGGCGCCGGTGCGGCCGGGGTCGCCATCGCCAAGATCCTCATCGAGGCGGGCATCGGCGATGTCGCGGTCTGCGACCGCAAGGGCGTGGTCTCCACGGACCGCGGCGACCTCACGGACGTCAAGCGCGAGGTGGCCGGCTTCACCAACAAGGCGCAGCTGACCGGTTCGCTGGAGCAGGCGCTGGACGGCGCCGACGTCTTCATCGGCGTCTCCGGCGGCACGGTGCCCGAGGAGGCGGTGGCGAAGATGGCGAAGAACTCGCTGATCTTCGCGATGGCCAACCCCACCCCGGAGATCCACCCCGACGTCGCGCACAAGTACGCGGCCGTGGTCGCCACCGGGCGCAGCGACTTCCCCAACCAGATCAACAACGTGCTGGCCTTCCCCGGCATCTTCGCCGGCGCCATGCAGGTGCGCGCCTCGCGGATCACCGAGGGCATGAAGCTCGCCGCCGCCGAGGCGCTGGCCGCCGTCGTCGCCGACGAACTCAGCGCCGACCGGGTCATCCCCTCGCCGTTCGACGAGCGGGTCGCCCCGGCCGTCACCGCCGCCGTCGCGGCCGCGGCCCGCGCCGAGGGCGTGGCGCGCCGCTGAGCGCTTCCGTCGTACGCCAACGGGCCGGGCCCGCACCCTGAGAGGGTGCGGGCCCGGCCCGTCGCGCTGGTGGCGCCGCTGTGACGGCGGCGCCCGCGCCGTGGCGGGGTACCTGTCCGCGGCCGCCCCGGCGCGGTGCGTGTCACACCCGTGCGTGGTACCGCAGCGCGCGGCCGCGGCCTACGTTGGGATCATGTTTGCCGCCTATGCCGCCCGCATCGACCGTGACCAGCCGCTGAACGGCCTCGAATTGGGGGAGCGCCCGGCCCCCGACGTACGCCCCGGCTGGACGACCGTCAACGTCAAGGCCGCCTCCCTCAACCACCACGACCTGTGGTCGTTGCGCGGGGTCGGCATCAGCGAGGAGTCGCTGCCGATGATCCTCGGCTGCGACGCCGCCGGGATCGACGAGGACGGCAACGAGGTCGTCCTGCACTCCGTCATCGGCCAGACCGGACACGGCGTCGGCCCCAAGGAGAAGCCCTCCATCCTCACCGAGCGCTACCAGGGCACCTTCGCCGAGCGGGTCACCGTCCCGGCCTGGAACGTCCTGCCCAAGCCGAAGGAGCTGTCCTTCGCGGAGGCCGCCTGTCTGCCGACCGCCTGGCTGACCGCGTACCGGATGCTGTTCACCAACGGGGGCGTACGGCCCGGGGACAGCGTCCTGGTGCAGGGCGCCGGCGGCGGTGTCGCGACCGCGGCCATCGTGCTCGGTGCCGCCGCGGGCCTGCGGGTCTTCGCCACCAGCCGGGACGAGACCAAGCGCAAGCGCGCACTGGAGCTGGGCGCCGAGGCGGTGTACGCCAGCGGGGAGCGGCTGCCGCAGCGGGTGGACGCGGTGATCGAGACCGTCGGCGCGGCCACCTGGTCGCACTCCGTCAAGTCGCTCCGGCCCGGAGGCACCCTGGTCATCTCGGGCGCCACCAGCGGTTTCACCCCCAAGAGCGGGGAGCTCAACCGGATCTTCTTCCTGGAGCTGAAGGTCGTCGGCTCCACGATGGGCACCAAGGAGGAGCTGGCCGGGCTGCTCAGCTTCTGCGCCGCCAAGGGGATCCGCCCGGTCATCGACTCGACGCTGCCGCTGGACCGGGCGCGCGAGGGCTTCGCGAAGATGGCCCAGGGCGACCTGTTCGGCAAGATCGTGCTGACGGTCTGACGGTTGCCGACCGACGTGCGGATCCTGCGGGCGCGAGGGCGCCGGGCCGCGGCGTGGAGCAACGGCGGCGGGGTGACCCGCGAGATCGCCGCCCATCCGCCCGGCGCCGGCTGGGACGCCTTCGCCTGGCGCGTCAGCCTGGCCGACGTCACCGGAGACGGCCCGTACTCACCGCTGCCCGGCGTCCGGCGGATCCTGACCGTCGTCGACGGCGCGGGTCTGGAGCTGACGGTGGACGGCACCGCACACCACCTCCCGGGCCGCTACCGCCCGTTCTCCTTCCCCGGCGGGGCCGACACCGACTGCCGGCTGCTGTCCGGCCCGGTCGTCAACCTCAATGTGATGCTCCGGGACGGGCGCGCGGCGGCGACGGTGGAGATGGTGCGGGCGGGTCGGACGGTGGCTTCGGGCCGGCCGCCGGACCACGGCGCCGGTGGCCCTCACGCCGTCATGGTGGTCGCCCTGGAGGGGCGCACCGAGCTGGGCACCGGCCCCGCGGCGACGCTGGAGCGCTTCGACGCCGCCCTGCTGACCGCGCCGCTGACGGACGCTCAGATGCCGGTCGGGCTGCGGACGGACGGTGTGGCGGCGGTGATCTCGCTGTCCGGTGGCGAAGGGGCGCCCTGAGGTAGTGCCCTGAAAGCGGACGCCGCCCCGGCGCCCCGAGGCGGGGCCGGGGCGGCGGCATGTCTCACTGCTGGGCGCAGCGAAGGGCCCCGGCGTCGACGAGGAAGGAGATGTCGGCCAGGCAGGTCTGGGCCGGCGGGGACTGGTGCCCTCGGATCGCGCTGAAGGGGTCGCGGGGGGACTCGCCGTCGGCGGCGGCGAGGGGGGCACCGCCCAGAACGGCCACGCCGGCCAGGGCCACTGCCGCGGCGAGGGTACGGACACGCATGATGATCTCCCATCGGGTGGGGCTCGCGGGTACGTCTCGATCGCACCCCGCATCCGCGCGCCCCGCACGTCCGGGTACTGCATACGGCGTCATAAGTCGCCGTACAGTGTTATAGGGCCTCGTATGGGGTCATGAGGTGTCGTACGGGGTTATACGGCGTCAGAAACCGCTGGGCGGTGGCCCGTCGAGGCCTTCCGGGGCGTGCCCGGCGAGCCGTGTGAGCCCGGTGGATGCCCAAGTGGCCGCGCCGGTAGACCGAGTTGGGTGCCACGCGGTCTTCGCTCCCCGGGACGGCCACCGGGGACACCCGGCCGGGGCCTACGGGTAGGCCACCTTCAGCGCGCCGATGCCCAGGGTGTTGTGGCGCGGCAGATAGCCCGCCTCGAAGATCGCGCCGAGTACGGGGTTGAGCAGCTGCGCCAGCCGCTCGGCACGGGAGTGGCCCAGCGCCCGCCAGGGGCCTGCCGCCAGACGGTCCGTCATCCGCTCGATCACCTGGCGCTCCTCGCGGGCGCGCTCGGTGGCGCCGCCGTCCGGGCCGATCCAGCCGCGGGCGGCCAGGCGGCGGCGGGCCTCGCTCCACTCCTGTCCGCTCCAGCCGCGCCCGGCGAAGTCCGAGGCCGGCGCGGCACCGATCGCGGCGAACGACACCAGGGCCTCGCACGGATCGAGTCCGCAGGTCAGCAGCGCTGCCAGATGGCCGTCGCCGCGGTGTTCGCGCAGCACCGTCGCGGCCTGCCAGAGCGTGAGATGGGGGGCGTCCGGCCAGGGCAGGTCGAGGTTGGCGGCGGCCAGCGGCCGGGCGGCCGGGCCGGCGTTCTCGGCGGCCTGGCGCGCGAGCCGGGCCGCCTCGGCGAGCTGTGCGCCGCTCAGCCGGCGGCCGATGAGGGCGGTCAGCGCCCGGTCCACGGCCAGCAGCCGTGCGTCGAGCACCTTGGCCGGCTCCGCGACCGTCCAGATCTGCGGGACGTACCGCGCGATCATGCGCGGGCTGAAGGTGTAGAACGTCGCGGCCACCAGCTCGGGACCGGCCGCGCCCAGCGGAGCGGTACGCCAGGCGAAGTAGCTGGGCCAGCGGGAGCCGACGTCGTAGCCGAGGTCGGCGGCTACCTGGCGGGCCTCGGGGGCGAAGTACAGCGCGGCGTGCAGTGGCTCCAGCACGTGCCACATCCGGCGGGCGACCGCGTGGTATTCCGACATCGCTTTACCTCATGGCCTTCACGATGCGTGCGCAGACAGGGAGAGGGGGGCGTAGTCCGGAACACGGCCGTCGGTCCGCGGAATCGGGCAGCTGGGGCTCCCTGGAACCCGGTGCCGGACGAAAAGCCGTGCGAAATACTGCCTTCCCCGATTACGCCGCGTGAATCCAGCCCGAAGATGACAACTCTGTGTAGTTGGGGGTTCGTTGGGGGCGGAGTGGGTTTCGGCCGCCCGTCGGGGGAGGGCGGGGCCGGGTCGCGCGGTGCCGGACGGGCGCCCCCTGCGCGCAGCGTCACCGGCGCCCGGCCTCCGCGGGCCGGGGCCTACGGAGGGCCGGGCGCGCGGGCCCGGTCTGCCCGCGCCCGCCGTCCTGCCCTACGCGTCCGGGTCCCTGCGGGGCGGGGTGTACTGCTCGGGATGGCGCAGCAGCGCGCCGATGTGCGCGGCGGCCGTGCCCAGCCGCCGGCGGGACTCCCCGAGCTGCTCGGCCGTGACGCCGTGATCGCGCGCCGCGTCCCGCAGATCGTCGCGGAAGCGGTCCAGCAGCCGGTCGAAGTCGCGGGCCGGGTCGCCGCTGGTCGGCTCCTTCGCCCATTCCGGGGCCGGCGGCGCCCCGGCGGACGCGGCCCGCCCGCCGTGCTCCTCGGCCAGGTCGACGCGCTCGACCGTCACCCGGGCCGTCTCGTCCGTGCCGCCACCGGACCCGGAGCCGGCAGGCTCACCGGACCGGTCGCCGGTGAAGCGGCCGACCTCGCGGGACACCTCGGCCAGCGCCTCGCGCACCGCGCCCGACCAGTCGCCGGACCGCACCGCCTCCTGGGTCTGGTCCTGTACGCGCCGGATGACCCGCTGGACCTCCTCGCGCGCGAACACCTGCGCGTCCCTGGCCTGCTTACGGGCCCGCTGGGCGTCCTGCTTGGCCCGCTTGCTCTCCTCCTTGGCCCGCCGCGCCTGCTCCTTCCACTCCTCCTTGGCGCGCCGGAACTCCTCCTTCGCCTGCCGCCAGGCCTCCTTGTCGCCGAACGCGCCGTCGAAGTAGTCGGCGGCCTCCGAGAACGGCCGGCCGGTGCCGCCGTCCGCGGAGCCCTTCTTCCCGTCGCCGTCGCGCCCGGCCTTCCCGGCCGCGCCGGCCTGGGCACGGGCCTGCTGGGCGGCCGCCCGGACCTCGCGGCGCAGGTCCCGCGCCGAACCGCTCACGTCCTCGCGGATGTCCGAGGCGAGCGCCGCGACCGACTCCCTGATCTCCAGCTCCAGATCGGCCAGCTCGCCACCGCGGTCGGCGAGTTCGGCCCGGCCGGCGTCGGTGATCGAGTAGACCTTGCGGCCGCCCTCGGTCGCATGCGTCACCAGGCCCTCGGTCTCCAGCTTGGCCAGCCGGGGGTAGACCGTGCCGGCGGAGGGGGCGTACAGGCCCTGGAAGCGCTCCTCCAGCAGGCGGATGATCTCGTAGCCGTGCCGGGGCGCCTCGTCGAGGAGCTTGAGGAGGTAGAGCCGGAGGCGGCCATGGGCGAAGACGGGGGGCATGTCAGCGCGCCTCCTTCGTTGCGGGCGGGTCGGTGGGGGAGTCCTCGAAGACGGGGCGGCGCAGCAGGGCCAGGCCGCCGGAGATGGTGGTGACCTTGAGCGTGCCGGTGCCCTCGCCCAGCGAGCCGGTGATCTTCTTCGCGCCCCACTGGCCGCTGACCCGCAGATCGTCGAAGGCGTTGGAGACCGTGCCCGACGTGGTGTTCGCCTCGACCCTGGCGTCGGCCGGGTCGGGCAGCCGGATGGCGACCTCGCCGGAGACGGTCGTCAGATGGATGTCGGCGCCCTTGACGGGATCGAGGTCGAGGACCATGTCGCCGCTGACGGAGTCGGCGTGCACCCCGCCGCCCGCGCCGTCGATGACCGTCAGATCGCCCGAGACGGAGTTGAACCGCAGATCGCCGGTGAGCGACTGCACCTCGACCTTGCCGGAGACGGTGTCGGCCCGCACCTCGCCGGAGAGTCCGACGAGCGTGCTGTTGCCGGAGACGCCGCGCACGTCCGTACGCGCCGAGATGCCGGAGACCACCGCGTCGGCGCCGACCACACCGACCTCGACGCGGGTGGCGGACGGCACCGTCACCGACACCACCGCGCGGCGGTGCCACCCCTTGCGCTCCAGGAACTTCAAAAAGCCCTTCCAGGGGAGGTCCTCGTACGCGATGGTCAGGGTGCCGTCGCGGTAGGAGACGGTCAGCGGCGGGCCGTGCAGCTCGCTGACCTCCAGGCGGGCGGGGCTGCCGTCGGAGGTGCCGACCACGTTGACCGCGCCGCCGACCACGCGCACGTTGAGCGCGTCGAGGGGCTCCGCGATCTCCAGTGTGCGTGGTTCGGCCACCTGCATCGGATTCTGCGACCACTCGGTCCGGGCTGACATTCCTGGCCTCCCCTGGATAGCCGTGCAACGCAACATATCGCGTCCTCACCAGACACGATATATCGCGGCTTGCGGAAGTCAAGGAGTGCCGACCCTGACGTCACCCTGATACGACGCGTCGCGTCCCCTGGGTATCGCCCCTGGGTGCGGCCCCGCGCGGCCCTCCCGTCGGCTACTCGTCCTCCTCGACCTACTCGTCCTCTTCGTCGTCCAGCCGTGCCAGCCAGGTGGCCAGCCGCTCCACCGGCACCTCGAAGTCCGGGTTCAGATCGACGAACGTGCGCAGCTGCTCGGCCACCCAGCCGAGGGTGACCTCCTCCTCGCCGCGCCGGTTCTCCAGCTCCTCGATGCCACGGTCAGTGAAATACACGCGCTCTCCACCAGGGGTCATGGGACATTCCCGGCCAGGATAGGCAGGCCCACGGACCTCTCGCGCCACAGGCGACCGAGGGCTAGCCTGATCACCTGTCAACGGTCCTGCGGCAATTGGGGAATTGCCGTCCAGGGGGAGCAGGAGGCCGTGATGCAAGATCGCGCACAGCGCATCGAACTGCCCGATGGCACGGAGGTCTGGGCCCGGGTCTCCCGGCTGGACGCACCCGGGCTCGACGGCGGGGAGGAAGCGGACGAGGACTTCGAGGACGTCGGCGCCTGGGACGCGCTCGGCGCCCGGGTCGAGGGGCTGCGCGAGGTGATCGGCGGGGTCGCGAGCAGCGTCCGCCAGGCCGCCGAGCGGGTCGCGCCGGACGAGACCAGCGTGACCTTCGGCGTGGAGCTGTCGGCCAAGCCCGGCAAGGCCGTCGCCCTGCTCGCGGACGGCGAGGCCAAGACCAATCTCTCGGTCACCCTCACCTGGCGGCACGACGGCGGGGCGCCGTCACCGCGGCAGCGGCACCGAACGCAGGCGGCCGACCGCCGGGAGCCGGACGATTCGGGCCGCTGATGGCGCCCCCCGAGCCGCCCGCCGGCGGCCGCGGTGACCGTGCCCGCTACGCCCAGCTCCTCGACCACGCCGGACGCACCACCGTAGGGCTGCGTGCCGCGCCCGGCGCGAGCGCGGCCCGGCTGTGGGGCAGCGGTGTGCTGATCGCGCCGGGATGGGTGCTGACCTGCGCCCATGTGCTCGCGGCCGGCGACGGCCGGCGCCGCGAGACCGGACCGGACGGGGTCTTCGGCGTCGCGTTCGGCGGCCGGGTGTCGCCCGCGCGCCTGGTGTACGACATGAGCCGCCCCGACCCGGCGGCCGGGCCCGCCGCGCCCCGCGCCGACCTCGCCCTGGTCCGGCTCCTGGAGGGCGAGGCGGAGCACCCCTGCGCCTGGTTGAGCGATCAGCCGGCGACGCTCCTGGAGGACGCGTACATCTTCCGCGGGCACGAGCAGCCGGCCCCGGACCGGACCGGCGAACGCGTAGTACGCGACTCGGCCGGCGGGTCCGGCGCCGACGGGGAGGCCGGCCCCCGGGGCGCCCCCGCCGCCGGCCCCGTGGACCCCTTCATCGCCGTCCGCTTCGGCGCCCGTGACGCCCGCGGCCTGCAGTTCGGCAGCGATGTCCGGGTCACCCCCGGTGCCTCCGGCGGGCCGCTGCTCGACTGCGACCGCGGCGAGGTGGTCGGCATCGTCAAGGGCCGCCATCAGCACGACCACGTCGGGCTCGCGGTGCCGGTCACCGCCCTGCGCGGGCTGGGACCTGAGCATCTGGCCCCGGGCGCCGAGGGGCTGGGCCCCGACCCGTACCACGCGCTGATGGGCCTGCACGACCGGTGGCACTGGGCCGGCCAGGACCTCGGCCGGGCCGGCGCGGGGCCCACCTGGTTCGACGCCCAGCACGCGATCATGGCGGGCCGCGGCCGGCTGTGGGGCGTGCAGGAGCGGCTGCAGGCGCTGGACCTGCTCGCCCGGCTGCCCGCACCGCGCGACCCGCTGGTCGTGGAGACTGCGGTCGGCGAGGTCCTGGAGCGCGGCGAGCGGCCCGGCGCCTGGTCGCTGCGTACCTGGCGGGACGGCCACGGCGCGCTCTACCAGGGCAGCGACCCGTACACGGAGCTGCGCGCCTTCGTGCACTATCTGCGGATCGTGGCCCAGCTGACCGCCGACGAGGTGCGCGAGGTGCCCGGCGAGCAGGCCGCCGCGGTACGCGAAGAGGCGGTCAGGCTCGCGGAGTTCGTCCAGGCCAAGGCGGTGGTGCTGCAGCCGCAGGACCGCAGGCGGATCGGGCCGGTGCGCCGCCGCCCGCGCTCCGTACTCGTCGAGTTCGAGCCGCTCTTCTACGGCGAGGGTGGCCACGAGCTGTACAACTGGTCGGTCAGCGAGGGCTACGGCCAGGGGCAGTGGCTGCGCGTGGACGTGCAGGAGTCGGCCGGCGGAGTGCCCTTCGAGCAGGCCCGGGAGCAGGTGCTGCGCCGGCTCGGCGGGCGGCTGCTGCGCGCCGACGGCGACGCCGGACCGGGCGCCCGCGTACGCCTGGAGGTCGCCGTCCCCGAGGGCCGCTGGCACACCGCCGTCGGTCAGTGGGAGGTCGCCGCCTCCACCCGGCGCACCGCCCGGCTGCGGCCGGTCGGCCCCGGGCGCGCGGTCATCCTGCGCGACCAGGGGCGGCGCGAGCAGGTCGACCCGGCCTGGCTGCGCCGCTGGCAGGGCATCACCGCCGCCGCCGAACTGCGGGCGCTGCGCGTCCCGCCGCCCACGGCCGCCGGCGCGCGCCCCGGTGCCGGCTCCGCCGAGGCGGTCTGGCGGCTGCTGGAGACCGCGGACGACCGCGCGCTGCCCGCGCTGTGCCACACGGTCGCCGACGGGGTCGGGCGGGACGCGGTCGGCGTCGCCCTGGACACCGGCTTCCCGGCCGGGCTGTGGCCGGCCCGCGGCCACGGACAGGAGCGGGAGTGCGATGCCTCCTGCGAGGAATTCCACCGCGGAGTACGGGAGTTGCTCCAGGGGTCGGGTGGAGTGGCCCGCCTCCCCGAGCTCGTCAGGCAGCTGCGCGCGAAGGCCGCGGAGGCCGCCGAGGAGGGCGCGCACTGGGCCCGGGACCTGGTGCTCCTCTACGACGATCCGGAGGACCCGATACCGCAACTGTTCACCGACCGGCCCCAGACGTCGCCGCGATGAGCCGATGCCGGGCCGCGCCGCGAGGCTCCGTGCGGCGCGTGCGCCGCGCACGCGCCGGGCGCCCGCCCCCGGCGCCCCCGCTCGCGTCGCCACGCGTCGGCCCGTTGGCGGCGGTGGCCGCAAGTCCCGCCCTGTACGTGGCACTTGGCGCCCCCCGACGCACCAGCGTGAGACCGGAAACCGCCCCGTGCGCTTCCGTACGGAGGGGTACTGTCATAGCGTCGTGGAAGACTTGTTCGTGAAGACGTGATGGCGTGAGTGTGCGTGGCGGACGCGGGGTGAGGCCGGGGCGGATGCCGACGTCTCCGGTGGTCCTCCCTGCCCCTCGCTCCTGACCGATGCCGAGCCGGCGACGAGGAGTTCCGACGTGAGCGACTGGCTCATCTACCGGGGCGCGGGGGCACCGCACGACGGAATCGAGCACCTTCCGCCGCCACCCCCATGGCGCGATTTCGACGGCGGCCCTCCCGTGGCGCCGCCCGCGGCCCTCGATCCCGCCTCCGAGCGCAGGCTGGGCGTACAGCATCGGGAAGCCAGTCACCACCGCCCCGGCGAGACCGAGCGCGAGCTGGTCAACGCCGCGCTCTATCTGCGCAGGCCGCTGCTGGTGACCGGCGCGCCGGGCAGCGGCAAGAGCACCCTGGCCCATTCGGTCGCCTACGAACTCGGCCTCGGCCGGGTGCTCAGCTGGCCGGTGGTCAGCCGCAGCACGCTCCGCGACGGCCTGTACGACTACGACGCCATCGGCCGCCTGCAGGACCTCCAGATAGCTCGGCAGACCCTGGCCGAGCCGGAGGCGTTGTCGGTTGCTGTCAATGATGAAGAACCCGGCGGCGGTATCGGCCGCTATATCCGCCTCGGCCCGCTGGGTACGGCCCTGCTGCCCGCCGACCGGCCCCGCGTCCTGCTCGTCGACGAGCTCGACAAGAGCGATATCGATCTGCCCAACGACCTCCTGAACGTCCTGGAGGAAGGGGAGTTCAGGATCCCGGAGCTGGAGCGGCTGGCCGGATCCGCCCCCGAGGTGCAGGTGCTCAGCGACGACGGCGCGCGGGTGACGGTGCGCGACGGGCGGGTGCGCTGCCGCGCCTTCCCGTTCATCGTCCTCACCAGCAACGGCGAACGGGACTTCCCCGCACCCCTGTTGCGGCGCTGCATCCACCTCCACATCCCGGTCCCCGACAAGGAGCGGCTCGCCGCCATGGTGCGGGCCCACTTCGGCGAGGGCGCCGCCGAGCGCTACGAAGCGGTCATCGACCGCTTCCTGGACCGTGAGCCCGGCGACGTCCGCGCCGTCGACCAGCTCTTCAACGCCATCCACCTCACACAGCAGGCCGGCTGGACGGACCAGGACGAGGAGGAGACCCGACGGCGCCTGACGGCGGAGCTGATGCGGCCTCTCGATCGGACGAGGTGAGTGCGGTGCCCCTCGGGGAGCCCGGCCCAGGTCCCCTCGACGAACTCGTCGCCCGGCTGACCACGGCGGGGCTGCCCGCCGATGCCCGCCAGATGGCCGACGCGCTCTGGCTCGCCCAGTGGATCACCCCGGACGAGGCACCGGCCGAGGGCCGGGACGAGGCCGGCGCCGACCGCACGGACCACCCCGACCGTACAGATCCGGCCACTTTCCGGGTGGGACCGGCCGGATCGACGCCCTCCGCGGCGGACGGCGGCGCGCAGTCGCCGGCGGACGGTCTCGCGGTGCCGACCGGGGACGCGGGCCAAGCCGCCCGGCAGCGCGTCGCGGAGCTGCGGCCCCCTCAGGAGACGGGGGAACCACCCACGTTCCTGGGGCAGTGGGGCAGCCCGCCGGACCCCGACCGCCGGCGCCTCGGTGAGGTCGCCGTCCCGATCGCCTCCGCGTTCCCCGGGCTGCTGCCCCTCCAGCGCGCACTGCGGCCCGTCCAGCGCTACCGCCCGCCGGCCGCCCCCCTGCGCCGCAGGCTGGACGAGCCCGCCACCGCCGAGCTCTCCGCCCACGCCGAAATGATCATCCCGGTGCTGCGCGGGGTGCACCGCCGCACCGCCGCCCTGCGGCTGCTGATGGACGGCTCCTCCTCGATGGCCGTCTGGGAGCAGATGCTGCACGACCTGCGCCAGGTCTGTGAGCGGGTGGGCGCCTTCCGGGACGTCACGGTGCACTACCTGCACCCGCACGGCCCGGACGTGGGCGTCGCCGCGGCCCCCGGCCCCGGCCGGCGGCTGCGCCCCGCCGACCAGTTGCACGACCCCACCGGCCACCACCTCACCCTCGTCCTCAGCGACTGCGCCGGCCCCCTGTGGCGCGACGGCCGGATGCAGCGGCTGCTCTACCGCTGGGCGGCCGACGCCCCGCTCGCCGTCGTCCAGCCGCTGCCCCAGCGGATGTGGGGGCGCACCCTGCTGCCCGCCGTCGCCGGGACCCTCGTCCGCCGCCAAGGCCCCTACCAGGCCCTCGACTTCACCCCCGCCCGACGGCGCCGGCGGCCCGCCGCCGCACCGGGCGCGCCGTCCGCGGCGCCCCGCGAACGCGTCGTCCCCGTCCTGTCCGCCACCCCCTCCGCCCTCGGCTCCTGGGCCCGGCTCGCCGCCGCCGACGCCGGACTGTCGCTGCGCGGCGCGGCCTGTGTCGTCCGTGCCGACCACGGCGCCGAGCCCCCGGCCGGACCACCGCCGGCGCCCGAGCGGGGCGCCCCCTCCCGCATGGTCGGCGAGTTCGAACGGCAGGCCTCGCCGGCCGCCCGGCTGCTGGCCGTCCACCTCTCGGCCGTACCGCTCGCCCTGCCCGTCATCCAGCTCGTCCAGCGCGCGATGCTGCCGCAGACCGGGCCGGCGGAGCTGGCGGAGGTGCTGCTCAGCGGCCTGGTGACGCAACTCGCGCCGGAACAGCTGCCCTCGGGGGAGCAGGCCGCCGGCGGTCCGTGGTACGACTTCGTGCCCGGCGTACGCGACGAGCTGCTCGGCCGGCTCAGCGCGGGCGAAGCCGCCCTGGTCCTCAAGCACTGCTCGCTCTACATCGAGCGCACCTTCGGCCGCAGCGCCCGCAACTTCCCGGCCGTCGCGGTCGCCATGCTCTCCGGCAGCGGCCGCGAGCCGGAGACCGGCCAGCGCGCCGTGCCCGAACCCTTCGCCCGGGTCTCCGAACGCGTACTGCGCCGCTTCGAACCCGCGCTGCGCCCGACCGACCGGCGGCCGTACGTCCCCGACGGCCCGGCCGCGCAAGGCGCCGCCCTCCTGGAGCGCTACGAACACGACCGCGCCGTCCGCGATCTGGTCGAGGCCGTCCGCCTGCTGCGCGCCGCCGCCGAACGCCGGCCGCAGGCCGGCACCGACCTCGCCCGCGCCCTGCTGCACGCCTGGGCGAAGTGGCGCCAGCCGGACGCCCTGGAGGAGGCCGAGCGGGCCGCCCGAGCGGCGGAAGGGGCGGGCGACGGCGACGACGACGCCGCGGAGGCCGAGCGCACCCGGGCGCTGATCGTGCTCGGCCGGGTCGCCCACGCCCGCGCCCGCGAACGCCGCCTGGCCGGTGACCCGGTCGGCGAACGCGCCGCGCTCACCGACGCCGCCCACCGTCTGCACACCGCCGGCGGGCTGATGAGCCTGCTCGATCCCCGCGTCCTGGAGAGCATGGTGCTGCGCACCGAAGTCCTGCGCCGCCTGGCGGCCCTGCCCGAGGTCCCCGGCAGCCCCGTGGACGAGGCGGAGCCCGCGTCCGACGATCCCCTCGATACGGCGGAACGCTCCCTGACCACGCTGCTGGACCAGTGGCCCAGCGGCGAGCAGGTCCCCGGCGAGGTCTACGCCGCCCGCGGCGGGGTGCTGCTCGACCAGGCCCGCCGGGCCGCCGACGACCCCGAGGGGGCACGCCCCGCCGACGCGCTCGCGGTCCGCGCCGCCGACGACCTCGACACCGCCACCGTCCTGCTCCGCCGCCGCGGCGACGGAGCCGACCGACTGGTCTGCGAGACCCTGCTCGACCTGGCGGCGGCCCGCCAGCTCAACGGCCGCGCGGGCCTGCCGTCCGTGCTGCCCACCCTCGAACGCGCCCGCGAGTTGGCCCACGCACTGGGCGACGAGGCCCTGGAGGCCGACAGCCTGCGCCGGACGGCCGCCGCCCAGCGTGCCGTCCACGCCCGTACCGGCGCGCCGGCCGCCCTGGACGCCGCGATCGCCGCGCTGGCGGCCGCGCTGCGTCTGACCGCCCCCGATTCGCCCGAGCACAGTGCGCTGCTGGCAGAACGCGGCGCGGCGCTGCTGCTGCGCGCCCGGCTGGAGCCGGCCGACGAGCCCGGCAAGCGGCTGGCCAACGAGGCGGTCCATGTGCTGCGCGAGGCGCTGGCCAGGGTCGCGCCGCAGGATCCCGACCTCGGCAACCACCGGCTGCTGTTCGGCCGGGCCCTGCGGCTGCGCCACGAACGCCAGCCCTCGCTCGCCGATCTGCACGAGGCGGACTGGATCCTGGAGCTGGCCGCCCGGGGTGCGGACGTGCCGGACGCCGTCTGCGCCGAGGCCTGGCTCGAAGTGGGCGATGTCCAGCTGCTGTTGGACCGCCGCTTCGACTCACGGGAGCGGCACGACCGGGCCGCCGCCTGCTACCGCCGCGCCGCCGCGGCCGCCGGCCGGGCCGGCAGCGCCCTGCTGGCCGCCCGCGCCCACCACCGCCGCGGCGAGGTCCTGGAGGTCACCGCGGGCCCCCGTTCCGCGCTGCACGCCTACCGCGAGAGCTGGGAGCTGTGGCAGCGGGCCGCCGAGTCCGCCGGCCCCGAGGCCCAGCGCACCCGCGCCCGGATGCGCGCCCTGGCCGACCCGGCCTGAGCGCCCGGTGGCGCCACCCCGGCCGGTCGTCCGGCCGTCCACCGCCCGACGTGTTTCTGTGGACAGCAGTTCGGGAACACCACCGTCCAGCAGGCCAGAGGAGAGCAGCGTGGCGACTACCCCCCGCACCGAACCGGCTGCGGCCGCCCCGTTCGGGCCGTCGGCCGAGCCGCTGCCGGATTTCTCCGGGATCGATGTGGGCGCCCTGGCGGCCCGGACGGACCACGCGGTGCTGGGAGAGGTGGCGGCGCTGCTGCTGCGCAACTGGCCCACGGGCAAGGACGCCGTGGCCTATTACGAGGACGGACCGGGCGCGCTCCTGCGGTGACGGGCGGGGGGATTCCCCGCATCGTTCAGCCGTGGCGGAGGTGGTTTTTGGGCAAACGCGCAAGGAAACCGGCCAGTTGTCGAGGCATTTCGGTTCCCGATCGATCGCAGAGCCAAGTAATCAGACAACGGGCGGAAGCGGGCGATCGGAAGCCGCCGACCGTACCTCGACGGAGGCCGACGGGGGCAGGGGGCGACGCCGTGGCGGGGGAGCAGACCGGCCGTAGTGCTGCCGTGCCCTTCCGGCAGTTCGTGCTGAAGATCCACAGCCGCTGCAATCTCGCCTGCACCTACTGCTACCTCTACACCGGCCCCGACCACAGCTGGCGCGAGCGCCCGCGGACCGTCGCCGACACCACCGTACGGCAGACCGCCCTGCGCATCGCCGAGCACGCCCGCACCCACCGGCTGCGCGAGGTGCGCATCGACCTGCACGGCGGGGAGCCGCTGCTCACCGGCCCCGGCCCGCTCCTGGCGCAGGCCGCCACCCTCCGCGCCGCGCTGCCCGCCGGCTGCACCGCCGGGTTCGGCGTGCAGACCAACGGCACACTGCTCACCCGGAACACGATCGAGGCGCTCGGCACCGCGGGCATCCGGATCGGCCTCAGCCTCGACGGCGGCACCCCCGGCCTCAACCGCCGCCGCCTCGACCAGGCCGGACGGCCCTCCTGGCCCGCGGCCGCCCGGGCCGTGCGCCTGCTCCACGAACGGCCCGACGTCTTCGCCGGCATCCTGTGCACCATCGACGTCACCGCCGACCCCGCCGAGGTCTACGGCTCGCTGCGGGCACTGGACCCGCCCGCGCTCGACTTCCTGCTGCCGCACGCCAACTGGTCCAGCCCTCCCCCCGCCCCCCTGGGCCCCGCCGGCCGCACCCCGTACGGCGACTGGCTGTGCGCGGTCTTCGACCTGTGGTGGGACGGCGGGCCCGGCCCCCGGGTGCGGGTGTTCACCGAGATCCTGGGCCTGCTCCTGGGCCGCCCCAGCTCCAGCGAGGCGGTCGGCCTCTCGCCGGTCGTCGCCCTGGTGGTCGACACCGACGGCGCCATCGAACAGGTCGACTCGCTCAAGTCCACCTACGAGGGCGCCGCCGCGACCGGCCTCGACGTCTTCCACCACACCTTCGACCAGGCCCTGGCGCACCCCGGCATGACCGCCCGCCAGCGCGGCCGGGACGGGCTCGCCGCACAGTGCCGGGCCTGCGCCCTGGTGGAGGTGTGCGGCGGCGGCAACTACGCCCACCGCTATCGCGCGGACACCGGCGGATTCGCCAACCCGTCCGTCTACTGCGCCGACCTGGAACGCCTGATACGGCATGTCGCCGCCCGCCTGGACGCCGCCGTTTCACCCAACTGGCCTGCCGATGACATGACCTGACGCACTGTCGTCATCTGGAGCGATACTTGGGCTATCGTGCGAAAGAGCCAGGGCGTGCCCGATGAATCAGCCTCCGCACGCGCGCACCATCGCATCTCAGGGAGACGGTCGCATGGTCGATCAGTCCATTTCTTCTGGTTCTTCTGGTTCTGCTGGCACTTCTGGTCGGTCCCCTTCCGTCGGCTCCCGCGAGCACATCACCATCAGCTACGCGGGGTTCGCCCGACCGTGGGCCGCATGGATCTCCCACCAGCTGGAGCAGCAGGGCCACGGCACGACCCTGCTCCGCTGGGACCCGCAGGTGGACACGGCACTGGCCGCGGAGCTGTCGGGGCTGCTGGAGGCCGAGGGCCGGCTGCTGATCGTGCTCGACGACTGGTACTTCCGGCTGGGCCCCAAGACACAGGAGGAGTGGACGGCCGCGCTGCGCGAGGTGGTGCCCCCGCACGCCGACCGGTTCGCCGCGGTGAGCGTGGCCACCCAGAGCCTGCCGGCCACCGCCTCCCTGCTGCGCCCCGCCGACCTGCGCGACCTCGACGCCCGCGAGGCCAACCGCCGGGTGCTGCACCGGCTGGGCATCACCGCGCCCGCCCGGACCGTGGACGAGGACGCCCCCGGCGAGCCCCGCTTCCCGAACAACCCGCCCGAGGTCTGGAACATCCCCCGCCGCAACAACCGCTTCACCGGCCGCGACCACGTACTCGAAGAGCTGCACGGCAAGCTCGCCGGCCCCGGGGTGGGCTCGGCCCCGCCGCTGGAGACCCGGATCGCGCTCTACGGCACCTCCGGCGTCGGCAAGAGCCAGATCGCCGCCGAGTACGCCCACCGCTTCGGCAACGACTACGACGTGGTGTGGTGGATCAGCGCCACCAACCGCGGCGCCGCCCGCGAACAGCTCGCCGAACTCGCCACCCGGCTCGGCCTGCCCGTCGGCAGGGAACTGGGCGACCGCATCCGCGCCGTCCACGAAGCGCTGCGCGTCGGCCGCCCCTACCGCCGCTGGCTGCTGATCTTCGACAGCGCCGACGACATGGAGCAGATCGAGGACCTGATCCCCGACGGCCGCGGCCACGTCCTGATCACCACCCTCACCCGCGACTGGTCGGGCTCCGGCAGCGCCCAGGAGATCGAGGTGCTGCCCTTCACCCGCATCGAGTCCGTCGCCTACGCCCGGCGCCGCGCCCCACGGCTCACACCGGTCGAGGCCGACATGCTCTCCGAAGCCGTCCAGGACCTGCCGCTGCTGCTCGCCCAGACCGCCGCCTGGCTCGACGCCAACCCGATGTCCCCCAAGGAGTACATCGAACTGATCCGGCGCGGCGAGCCCAGCCTCGTCGGCATCCGGATCTCCTCCGACTACCCCATGGCCTTCCAGACCAGCTGGGCCATAACTCTCAACACCCTGCGCGAGCGCAGCCCCGCGGCGGTCGAACTCCTCAAGCTGTTCGCCTTCTTCGCCCCGGACGCCATCCCCGTCCCGATGCTCGCCAAGGCCCGCCGCGGCGACCTGCCCGAACACCTCGCCGATCTGGCCGCCGAGCCGATCAGCTGGAACACCGCGCTGCGCCGGCTGACCGAATCCACCGCCGTACGCCTGGACTACCAGGTCTCCCAGGACTCCGACCCGGCCGTGGAGACCGCGCAGATGCACCGGCTCTACCACCGGTTCCTGCGCAGCGACATGACCGAGGACGAGCGCGACCTGATGGCCGCGACCGCCTGCCGGGTGCTGGTCACCGCCGACCCGCAGAACCCCTCCGACACCCGCTACTGGGAGCGCTACGCCGAACTCATCCCGCATCTGGAGCCGGCCGGCGTCCTCGACAGCCCCGACGCCGCCGTCCAGCAGCTGCTGCTCAACTGCATCGAATACCTGCGGGTCCGCGGCGAGTACCGCATCGGCCTGCGGCTGTGCGAGCAGTTCATGTCCCGCTGGCGCACCCGCCTCGAACCCACCCAGCGCACCATGCTCGTGCTCACCCACCAGCATGCCAACATGCTGCGTCGCCTCGGCCGCTACCGCGAGGCCGAGGCGGTCGGCGGCTCGGTCGTCGACCAGCTCTCCGCCGAGCGGGACGCCTCCGACGCCGACCTGCTGCGCGCGCAGGACGGCCTCGCGGGCACGCTGATCGCGCTGGGCTCGTACGAGCAGGCCCACGCACTCTTCGACGCCGTCTGGCGGGCCTACACCGAGCTGCTCGGCCCCGAGGCACCCCGCACCCTCTCCTCGCGGCACAACCTCGGAAACGTCCTCGCGCTGCTCGGCCGCTACGAGGAGGCGCTGGTCACCCACCGCGAGGTGCTCGCCTTCCGGGAACGCGAGCTGCGCGCACGGCACCACCTCACCCTCAACGCGGGCACCGCGCACGCCCGCACCCTGCGCCTGCTCGGCCGCTACCGCGACGCCACCTCCGGTCAGGAGCTCAACGCCCGGCTGCATCTGCAGGTCATGGGCGCGCACACCCCGCAGACCCTGCGCGCCGAGCACAACCTCGCGCTGTGCCTGCGGCGCACCGGCGAGGTGGCCCGGGCCGGCGCCCTGATGGCCGACCTCGTCGAACGCTCCCGCCGGGTGCAGGGCCCGCGCCACCCCGAGACGCTGATGGTCCGCGCCGACCACGCCACCTTCCTGCGCGAGCACGGCGACCTCGGCCAGGCCCGCGACCTGGCCGAGGAGGTCGCCGAGCGCTATCAGGCACTGGCCGGCGAGCGCCACCCGTACACCGTCGGCACCCTCGGGAACGTCGGGCTGGTCCGCGGGGAGTTCGGGGAGACGGCAGATGCGCTGGACATCGCGGAACGGGCGCTGCACGGCATGACCCGGGTGATGGGCCCCGACCACCCCTGGACGCTGGGCTGCGCGCTGAACGCCGGCGCCGCCCGCAGCCGGGCCGACGACGAGGACGGCGCGGTGGAACTGGGCCGCGACACCCTGGAGCGGGCCAAGGCGACGCTGGGCGACACCCACCCGATGACCCTCTCCGCGAAGACGGCACTGGCCGAGGACCTGCGCGCGCTGCGCCGCCGCGGCCAGGAGGCGGCGAAGCTGGAGCAGGAGGCGATCCAGCAGCTCTCCGAGACGCTGGGCGCCGAGCACCCGCACACCCTGTCCGCCCGGCGCCGCCGCCGCCCGTACTGGGACTTCGAACCCCAGCCCGTCTAGGAGGTACGCGGAAGGGCCCGCCCCCGAGGGGACGGGCCCTTCCACTGTGTCACCGGTGGGTCCGGCGGCCGGCGACGCCTACGCGTCGAAGACCTCCGCGACCAGCTGGGCCTGCTCCGCCTGGTGGCGCTTGGCGGAGCCGACGGCCGGGGACGAGGAGTGCGGCCGCGAGATGCGGCGCAGACGCTCGCCGTGCGGCACGTCGGCGCCGACGGCCAGGTCGAGGTGGTCGATCAGGTTGAGACCGAGGAACGGCCAGGCACCCTGGTTCGCCGGCTCCTCCTGCGCCCACAGGTACTTCTCGGCGTTGGGGAACTTGGCGATCTCCGCCTGGAGTTCCTTGCCGGGGAGCGGGTAGAGGCGCTCGATGCGGACAATCGCCGTGCTGGCAGCATCCGCGTCGTTCGCACCGCGCTTGGCGCGCTCGGCCTCCAGGTCGTAGTAGACCTTGCCGGAGCAGAAGACCACCTTGCGGACGGCGCTCGCGTCCACCGCGCCGGAGGCGACCTGGGTGTCGCCGATGACGGGGCGGAAGCCGCCCGTGGTGAACTCCTCCGTCTTCGACGCCGCGGCCTTCAGACGCAGCATCGACTTCGGGGTGAAGACGACCAGCGGCTTGTGGTGCGGGTTGTGCACCTGCCAGCGCAGCAGGTGGAAGTAGTTGGAGGGGAGCGTCGGCATGGCGACGGTCATGTTGTTCTGGGCGCACAGCTGCAGGAAGCGCTCGATCCGGGCCGAGGAGTGGTCCGGGCCCTGGCCCTCGTAGCCGTGCGGGAGGAGCAGGGTGACGCCGGAGGTCTGGCCCCACTTCTGCTCCGCCGAGGAGATGAACTCGTCGACGACCGTCTGGGCGCCGTTGACGAAGTCACCGAACTGGGCCTCCCACATGACCAGCGCCTCCGGGCGGGCCAGCGAGTAGCCGTACTCGAAGCCCATCGCCGCGTACTCGCTCAGCAGCGAGTCGTAGACGTTGAAGCGGGCCTGGTCCTCGGAGAGGTAGAGCAGCGGGGTGTAGTCCTCGCCCGTCTCGCGGTCGATGAGGACCGCGTGACGCTGGCCGAACGTGCCGCGGCGGGAGTCCTGGCCGGCGAGCCGGACCGGGGTGCCCTCCATCAGCAGCGAGCCGACGGCGAGGGTCTCGCCCATGCCCCAGTCGATGGTGTTGTCCTCGACCTGTGCCGCGCGGCGCTGCAGCTGGGGCAGCAGACGCGGGTGGACGGTGATGTGGTCGGGGATGTTGACCTGGGACTCGGCGATCCGCTTGACGACCTCCTGGGAGATCGCGGTGTCCACGAAGACCGGGAACTCGGCCTTGGGCTGCGGCACCTCGGGGACGGCCGGGGCGGTCGTGGCGTCGCGGACCTCGGTGAAGACCTTCTCCAGCTGGCCCTGGAAGTCCTGGAGCGCCTGCTCGGCCTCTTCCAGCGTGATGTCGCCGCGACCGATGAGGGACTCGGTGTAGAGCTTGCGCACCGAGCGCTTCTTGTCGATCAGGTCGTACATCAGCGGCTGGGTGAAGGCCGGGTTGTCCGACTCGTTGTGACCGCGGCGGCGGTAGCAGATCAGGTCGATGACCACGTCCTTGTTGAACGCCTGGCGGAACTCGAAGGCCAGACGGGCGACGCGGACGACGGCCTCGGGGTCGTCGCCGTTGACGTGGAAGATCGGCGCCTCGATCATGCGGGCCACGTCGGTGGCGTACATCGACGAACGCGACGACTCCGGGGCGGCGGTGAAGCCGACCTGGTTGTTGATGACGACGTGCACCGTGCCGCCGGTGCGGTAGCCGCGCAGCTGGGACATGTTCAGCGTCTCGGCGACCACGCCCTGGCCGGCGAACGCGGCGTCGCCGTGCAGCTGGATCGGCAGGACGGTGAAGTCCGTGCCGCCCTTGTTGATGATGTCCTGCTTGGCGCGTGCGACACCCTCGACGACCGGGTCCACGGCCTCCAGGTGGGAGGGGTTGGCGGTGAGCGAGACCTTGATCTGCTCGCCGTCCAGGCCGGTGAAGGTGCCCTCGGCGCCCAGGTGGTACTTCACGTCGCCGGAGCCGTGCATCGACTTCGGGTCGAGGTTGCCCTCGAACTCGCGGAAGATCTGCGCGTAGGACTTGCCGACGATGTTGGCGAGCACGTTGAGCCGGCCGCGGTGGGCCATGCCGATGACGACCTCGTCCAGGCGCGACTCGGCCGCGGAGTCGATGACCGCGTCCAGCAGCGGGATGACGGACTCGCCGCCCTCCAGCGAGAAGCGCTTCTGGCCGACGTACTTGGTCTGCAGGAACGTCTCGAACGCCTCGGCGGAGTTCAGCCGGCGCAGGATGCGCAGCTGCTCGTCGCGCTCCGGCGACTTGTGCGAGCGCTCGACCCGGTCCTGGATCCACTGGCGCTGCTTGGGGTCCTGGATGTGCATGAACTCGATGCCGGTGGTGCGGCAGTACGAGTCGCGCAGCACGCCCAGGATGTCGCGCAGCTTCATCATCGACCGGCCGGAGAAGCCGCCGACGGCGAACTCGCGCTCCAGGTCCCACAGGGTGAGCCCGTGCTCGGTGATGTCGAGGTCGGGGTGCTTGCGCTGGTGGTACTCCAGCGGGTCGGTGTCGGCCATGACGTGGCCGCGGACCCGGTAGGAGTGGATCAGCTCGAAGACCCGGGCGGCCTTGGTGACGTCGTCGTCGTGCGAGGCGTCGATGTCCCGCAGCCAGCGGACCGGCTCGTAGGGGATCCGCAGCGACTTGAAGATGTCGTCGAAGAACTCGTTCTCGCCGAGCAGCAGCTGGCTCATGACGCGCAGGAACTCGCCGGAGGCGGCGCCCTGGATCACCCGGTGGTCGTAGGTGCTGGTCAGCGTCATGACCTTGGAGACGCCCAGCTTGTTCAGGGCGTCCTGGGAGGTGCCCTGGAACTCCGCGGGGTAGTCCATCGCGCCGACGCCCATGATCATGGACTGGCCGGGCATCAGACGGGGCACCGAGTGGACGGTGCCGATGCCGCCGGGGTTCGTCAGCGACGCGGTGACTCCGGTGAAGTCGTCCATCGTCAGCTTGTTGTCGCGGGCCCGGCGGACGATGTCCTCGTAGGCCTGCCAGAACTCGAAGAACGAGAGCGTCTCGGCCTTCTTGATGGCGGCGACGACGAGCTGGCGCTCACCGCTGGGCTTCACCAGGTCGATGGCCAGGCCGAGGTTGATGTGCGGCGGCTTGACCAGCGTCGGCTTGCCGTCCTTCTCCGCGAAGGAGTAGTTCATCGACGGCATGGCCTTGAGGGCCTGCACCATCGCGTACCCGATCAGGTGGGTGAAGGAGACCTTCCCGCCCCGGGCGCGCTTGAGGTGGTTGTTGATGACGATGCGGTTGTCGAACAGCAGCTTCACCGGGACGGCGCGGACGGACGTGGCCGTCGGCAGCTCCAGGGAGGCGTTCATGTTCTTCGCGACGGCGGCCGAGGGGCCGCGCAGCTGGACGTACTCGGGCCCGGCCGGGGCCTCGCCGTCGGCGGCCTGCTTGGCGGCCGGCTTCGCGGCGGCCTTGGCGGGGGCCGCCTTGGCCGGGGCCGGCTTGACGGGGGCCGGAGCGCTCGCGGCCGGCTTCGCCGGGGTGGCCGGCTTGGCGGCTGCGGGCTTCGGCTCGGCCGCGGCGGGGGCCGGCGGCGTGACCGGGGCAGCCGGCGCCGGGGCGGCCTGCGCGGGGGCGGCGGCCTCCGCGGGCTTGCTCGGCGCGGTGGCACCGCCCGGCTTGTAGTCGGCGAAGAAGTCCCACCAGGCTCGGTCTACCGAGTTCGGGTCCTGGAGGTACTGCTGGTAGATCTCGTCGACGAGCCACTCATTGGGACCGAACGCAGCAGCAGGGCTCTTGCCCTGCCCCTCTTGGTCGGTCGAGATGCTCGAGCTGTTGGGGGACTGTAGCGACACGGCGGCAACCGCCCTCTTCCGCTTCCTAAGGTGGTGGACAGCGGGAATAAAGGCTACGCCTCTTGTGACCTTTGGTGCAGTCCGGGAGGGCCACTCGTCGCGCACGTCACATTCCCGAAGGGGTTTCGGGGCATGACTTGGCGGGAAACACACGGAGTTTGCCCGTCTGCGGGTAGGACTCACCGCCGTCGCACCCATGGGATGAGTGCTCCTACCACCGACCCTACGTCACCGAACGTCAACGTGGGCGTCAGCTGCGCGCCGACTCCAGCCCCGGAAGAGTGACCCGGATCCGGCAACCCCGCGCGGATTCGGCCACGCCGATCCGTCCGCCGTGCAGATCCACCGCCCAGCGCGCGATCGCCAGGCCCAGGCCCGTACCGCCGTCGCTGCCGGGGCCCGAGGGGGCCGGGCCGCCGCGGTTGAACCGCTCGAAGACCCGGTAGCGCTCCGACTCGGGGATGCCGGGCCCCTCGTCCTGCACCTCCAGCTCCAGGCTCTCGGGGCCCTCGCCGCGCCGGGCGTGCACCGTGACCCGGCCGTGGCGCGGGCTGTGCTTGATCGCGTTGTCGATGAGATTCGCCACGACCTGGTGGAGCCGCTCGGCGTCGGCGTGCGCGGTCAGCTCCGGCGGCGAGACGTCGAGGTGGAGATGGACGTCCGTTCGGGTGTGGGTGCCGGAGCCGGCCAGCGTGGAGGCGCCCCGGCTCATGTTGGCCTCCTTGAGCACCCCGGACAGATACGGCCAGACCTCGAAGCGCCGGGCGTGCAGCGGCACCACGCCGTTGTCCAGCCGGGACAGGTCCAGCAGGTGCTCGACCAGGCGGCCCAGCCGCTCGGTCTGCTTCAGCGCCGTCCGCATCGTCTCCGGATCGGGCTCGCAGACCCCGTCGACGACGTTCTCCAGGACCGCGCGCAGCGCCGCGATGGGGGTGCGCAGCTCGTGCGAGACATTGGCGACCAGCTCCTTGCGGTGGGTGTCCACCGCCTCCAGGTCGGCCGCCATCCTGTTGAAGGCGTTCGCCAGGTCGCCGAACTCGTCGCGGCGGGCCGAGCGCACCCGGCGGCTGTAGTCACCGTGCGCCATCGAGCGGGTGACGTCCGTCATCTCCCCGAGCGGGGCGGTCAGACTGTTCGCCACGAACTGGGTGAGCAGCAGCGAGGCGATGATCGAGAAGATCGTGATCACCCGCAGCTCGGTCGCCGAGTGCATCGCGACGAACACCAGCAGGGTGGTGATGATCACCGAAACGCTGACCAGCGCACCGAGCGCCGCCTTGACGGAGCGGTACGGATCCAGCGGCCGCAGCGCTTCCCAGACCTGCTGCCACAGCCCGCGCAGGGGCTGCTGCCACCGCTTCATGCGGGCGGAGTCTCCAGCGCGTAGCCGACACCGTGGACCGTGCGGATGCGCTCGGCGCCGATCTTGCGGCGCAGCGCCTTGATGTGGCTGTCGACCGTACGGGTCCCGGAGGCGTCCGCCCAGTCCCACACCTCGGCCAGCAGCTGCTCGCGGGAGAGCACCGCGCGCGGCGTGTTCGCCAGGCACACCAGCAGATCGAACTCGGTGGGCGTCAGATGGACGTCCGTGCCGCGCACCCGGACCCGGCGCTGGGCGTGGTCGATCTCCAGCTCGCCCAGCCGCAGGATGCCGCTGCGGGGGGTGTGGGCGGCCAGCGCGGCGCGCTCCACCCGGCGCAGCAGGACGTGCACCCGGGCGGCCAGCTCGCGCATCGAGAACGGCTTGGTCATGTAGTCGTCGGCGCCGACGCCGAGGCCGACCAGCATGTCGGTCTCGTCGTCCCGGGCGGTGAGCATCATCACCGGCACCGGGCGCTGGGCCTGGACGCGGCGGCACACCTCCAGGCCGTCGAAGCCCGGCAGCATCACGTCGAGGACCAGCAGATCGGGCTGCCAGGCCTCGGCGGTGTCGACGGCGGCCGGGCCGTCGGTGGCCGTCTGCACCTGGAAGCCCTCGGCGCGCAGCCGGGCCGCGATGGCGTCGACGATCGTCGGGTCGTCCTCCACGACCAGTACCCGGCGCTGGGCGCCCGGCGTGGCAGCGGCGGCGCCGCCCTGCGTTGTCTGAGTCTGGTCCATCGCCCGCCCCTGCATGTCCCTGCGTGGTCGCGTACTGCTGGGCAGCAGCGTACGGGCATGGTGTGACTGTCGGCTACGCGCCCTTCCGCGCGAGGTGGACCACGTCGGGGACGCCTCGGACAACGGGGATCTCTTCCGTACGTACCTCGCTGAATCCGGCATTTCGCAGGGCCGCTTCGAAGGCCGGCGAGGGTTGCGCGGACCATACGGCGAGCACTCCGCCGGGGGAGAGCCGGTCGCGGCAGGCGGCGAGTCCGGTGGGGGAGTAGAGGCTGCCGTTGTCGTCGGTGACGGTCCAGTCGGGGCCGTTGTCGATGTCCAGGCACAGCGCGTCGTAGGTGGACCGGGGGCCGGTCCCGCCGCGCAGGTGGGCGACGAGGTCGGTGTGCAGGACGGTGCAGCGCGGGTCGGCCAGCGCGGCCGCCGAGACGGCCGACAGCGGGCCGGTGCGGTGCCAGTCGATGACCGCCACCTCGCGCTCGACGACGGTGATCCGGCCCCACCGGGGCTGCTCGGCCGCCCTGGCCAGGGAGAAGCCGACGCCCAGGCCGCCGATCAGCACCGAGGGGCGCTCGCGATCGGCGGGGAGCCCCTCCAACGCGGCGTCGATCAGCAGCCGCTCGGACCGGCCGTCGGAGGTGTCCATCAGGAAGCAGCCGTTGGCGATGATCTCGTAGATCACCGGGGCCGCCGGTGCATCCGGTCCGGCGGGGGACCCGGCCCGCTGCCGCAGCACCACCTCGCCGTACGGGCCCTCGCGCCGGTCGAGCGTGCGGGGGGCTGCTGAGGGGCCGGCCGTCGTCTGCGGCGGAGTAACGGATGCCATGGCGCCCATGGTGGCCAATCCGGGTCGCGCCGAGCAACGGGTTACGGGGCCGGGCGAGGCGCCGGAAACCCTGACGCGGAGGCCGCGACGACAGTTGCCTTGTGTGAGGCATATCACTCTCACAGCTTCCTCATGGATTGAGCAGGCAGGGTGGTCCGCGACGTTGTGCACAGCAGAACGAGCACGCACCGCCCGGGGGGAGATGGGGCGTGGCTCACCGGATGAGCCATGGACGGGAGGGACCGCCAAGTGAGCTGGCTGGGAACCGCCGGAGGGACACGGGCCGACCGGGCCCCGGGCGACGCTGCGGGAGCCGTCGCGGGGCCGGCCGCCGAGCGGCTGCGCACAGCGAGCACCGGACCGGCCTTCGAGCGGCTGCGCCGACGGGTGTGGCGGCTCTTCCCCACCCCCACTGCCACCCCCTTCACCTTCGGCTACGCCCTCCTGCTCGTCGCCACCTCCCTCTTCGCCGAACATGCCGACCCGCGGCTGGTCTCTGAACTGCTGCGGGGCTCCAGCACGGACGTCGTCCACCTGACCAAGGCCCCGCTGCTGGTCCTGGCCGCCAGCGCGCTGTGGATAGCCGGCGGAGTGACCTCCGGCTACGCCCTCGCCTTCCTCCTGGTCCTGACGGCACTGGAGCGGCGCATCGGCGGCCTGCGCACCGCCGCGGTCTTCTTCGGCGGCCATGCGCTGGCCACCCTCGCCACCGAGGTGCCGGTGGCCTTCTCCGTCGCCGCCGGACAGCTGCCCGAGAGCTCCCTGCACCGCCTCGACTACGGCATCAGCTTCGGCGTCATGACCTGCACCGGAGCCCTCGCGGGCCTGCTGCCGACCTGGGCGCGCTTGCCCCTGCTGACCGGGGTCGGCTACCTGGCGCTGACCGATCTGCTCGCCTACCTGGACCCGATGACCGACTGGGGGCATCTGCTGTCCCTCGCCCTGGGTGTGGCCTGCTGGCCCCTGCTGCGCCGCTGGCGCGCCCGCCGCACCGGCCCCCGGCCGCTCCTCGGCGACCTGGGGCATCCGGCGCTGCGGGGCGTGCGTACCTACTGACCCCCGGCGCGCCGGGCCAGGGCCTGTCCGATGAGTCAGGGTCGGAAAGGCCCTGCCCTAGCCGAGCCAGACCAGCACCGCCTCCCCCCGGTCCGCCGCCGCACGGAAGAACGGGCGCAGCGCGTCGTAGTGCTCGCGCACGTAGTCCAGGGACTCGCCGCGCTCCCACACGATCGACGGATACACCTCCGCCTCGGCGAGGTCCTCGGGGCCGACACCGGCCGTCAGATCCGCGCCGGATATCCCCGCGAGCACCTCGGCGGCGACCCGCACCCGCTCGGCGGTGAGGTAGCGAGGCGGGCCGTAGCCCCAGTCCTCCGCCGCCGGGATGTCCCCCTCGCCGTGCACGATGTCCACCGGGAAGGCCGCCCGGCGCAGCAGGAACCCGAGGGCGTCCCAGGCCTTGTCGACGTCCAGGCAGCGCGCGGCGGCCGGCTCCGCCGGCTGTCCGGCCTCCGCTTCCATCCGCCCGATGACCAGCTTCAACGCCCACTCCGGGTCGCCGAGGGCGCGGTCGAATTCGGCGGGTGTGACACATGCGTACTGTCCGATCATGCTCATGGACCCGAGGCTAGGGGCGACCACTGACAACGCCCGGCGGCCGGCGCCGCGTTGACGGTCCGCCGGCCGCTCGCGGCGAGCGAAACCGGCCGGCCGCGCCACCCGTCCGGGCCTGGGAGAATGGACGTCCTTTCCAGGCGCCGCCCCGTGCGGCGCGCACCGGCCGCAGGAGTATCCGCACCGTGTCCCCAGACCGCGCGCCCGAGCGCAAGCAATCGAATCCGGACACTGTCGAGCTGGGCCTGCAGTCCGACTGCGGCAGCTGCTTCGGGCTGTGCTGCGTCGCGCTGCCGTTCGCGGCCTCCGCGGACTTCGCCCTCGACAAGGAGGCCGGCCGGCCCTGCCCCAACCTGCAGACCGACTTCCGCTGCGGCATCCACACCGATCTGCGCAAGCGCGGCTTCTCCGGCTGCACCGTCTTCGACTGCTTCGGCGCCGGGCAGAAGGTCTCCCAGGTCACCTTCGGCGGGCGGGACTGGCGGCAGGCTCCGGGCACCGCCCGGCAGATGTTCGACGTGTTCCCCGTCATGCGGCAGCTGCACGAACTGCTCTGGTACCTGGCCGAGGCGCTCACCCTGCGGGCCGCCCGCCCCCTGCACGCCGACCTGCGGGCCGCGCTGGAGAAGACCGAACGCCTCACCCGCGGCAGCGCCGAGGACCTCGCCGCGCTGGACGTGCCGGCCCACCGGGGCGAGGTCAACGCCCTGCTGCTGCGCACCAGCGAGCTCGTACGGGCCAAGGTCCCGGGCCGCAAGAAGGAGCGGCGGGGCGCCGACCTCATGGGGGCCCGCCTCAAGGGCGCCGACCTCCAGGGCGCCAACCTCCGCGGCGCCTACCTCATCGCCGCCGACCTCAAGGGCGCCGATCTGCGCCGGGCGGATGTGATCGGCGCCGATCTGCGCGACGCCGACCTGAGCGGTGCCGACCTCACCGGCGCCCTCTTCCTGACCCAGTCCCAGCTGAACGCGGCCCGGGGGAACGCCGCCACCAAGCTGCCCGAGACGCTGACCCGCCCCGCGCACTGGTAGCCGGGCGCTCCCCGGGCACCCCGTCCCGCGCATCGACCGGCGACGGGCGCTCCCCGGCACCCCCGTCCCGATCGCTCACAGCGAACGCGCGCGGGGGAACAACTCCCCGCCCCCCTGCATTGAGTGGGTAAAGCTCAACTTGATTGCCGAAGGGGAGATCATGGCTTCGACGTCCACATCGCTCACCCTGCCCGTGCTGCCGCTCGACGATGAGGTCGTGCTCCCCGGCATGGTGGTGCCGCTGGACCTGTCCGACGCGGACGTCCGCGCCGCGGTGGAGGCCGCACAGGCCGCCGCCACTTCGGGTAACAAACCGCGGGTGCTGCTTGTGCCCCGCATCGACGGCACCTACGCGGGAATCGGCACGCTCGGGCGGATCGAGCAGGTCGGGCGGCTGTCCGACGGCGACCCCGGAGCGCTGATCCGGGGCCTGGGCCGGGTGCGGATCGGTTCCGGCACGACCGGGCCCGGCGCCGCGCTGTGGGTGGAGGGCACGACCGTCGACGAACAGGTCCCCGATCCGCTGCCCGGGGCCGTCGCCGAACTCGTCACGGAGTACAAGGCGCTGGCCACCAGCTGGCTGCGCAAGCGCGGCGCCTGGCAGGTCGTCGACCGCGTCCAGCAGATCGAGGACGTGCCGGCGCTGGCCGACAACTCCGGCTACTCGCCCTTCCTGACCACCGAGCAGAAGGTCCGGCTGCTGGAGACCACCGACCCGGTCGCCCGCCTGAAGTTCGCCACCGAGGCGCTGCGCGACCACCTCGCCGAACAGGACGTCGCCGAGTCCATCGCCAAGGACGTCCAGGAGGGTGTCGACAAGCAGCAGCGCGAGTTCCTGCTGCGGCGGCAGCTGGAGGCGGTCCGCAAGGAACTCGCCGGGCTCAACGGCGATCCGGAGGACGAGGGCGACGACTACCGCGCCCGGGTCGAGGCCGCCGATCTGCCCGCCGACGTCCGCAAGGCCGCCCTCAAGGAGGTCGACAAGCTGGAGCGGGCCAGCGACCAGAGCCCCGAGGGATCGTGGATCCGCACCTGGCTGGACACCGTCCTCGAACTGCCGTGGAACGAACGGACCGAGGACGCCTACGACATCGCCGGTGCCAAGCAGGTGCTGGACGCCGACCACTCCGGCCTGGAGGAGGTCAAGGAGCGGATCACCGAATACCTGGCCGTCAGGAAGCGGCGGGCCGAGCGCGGCCTGGGGCTGGTCGGCGGCGGGGCGAAGGGGGCCTCGCACGATGGTTCCGGCAAGGGCGGCGGCGGACGACGGGCGGGCGGCGCCGTGCTCGCGCTCGTCGGCCCGCCCGGTGTGGGCAAGACCTCGCTGGGCGAGTCCGTCGCCCGCGCCATGGGCCGCTCCTTCGTCCGGGTCGCGCTCGGCGGCGTCCGCGACGAGGCGGAGATCCGCGGCCACCGCCGTACGTACGTCGGCGCGCTGCCCGGCCGCATCGTCCGCGCCATCAAGGAGGCCGGCTCGATGAACCCGGTCGTCCTCCTCGACGAGATCGACAAGGTGGGGTCCGACTTCCGGGGCGACCCGGCCGCCGCCCTCCTGGAGGTCCTGGACCCGGCGCAGAACCACACCTTCCGCGACCACTACCTGGAGGTCGAACTCGACCTCAGCGACGTGGTCTTCCTGGCCACCGCCAACGTCCTCGAAGCCATCCCCGAGCCGCTGCTCGACCGGATGGAGCTGGTCCGGCTCGACGGCTACACCGAGGACGAGAAGGTCGTCATCGCCCGGGACCACCTGCTGCCGCGCCAGCTGGAGCGGGCCGGCCTGGAGCAGGACGAGGTGACGCTGCAGGACGACGCGCTGCGCAAGCTGGCGGGCGAGTACACCCGCGAGGCGGGCGTACGGAATCTGGAGCGCGCCATCGCCCGGATGCTGCGCAAGGTCGCCGCCCAGCACGAACTCGGCGAACGGGAGCTGCCGTTCACGGTCGGCGTGGACCAGCTGCGCCCGCTGCTGGGGCGGCCGCACCACACCCCCGAGTCCGCCCAGGACCCGGCCGAGCGGCGGACGGCCGTACCCGGTGTGGTCACCGGCCTCGCGGTCACCGGCGCCGGCGGCGACGTCCTCTACGTGGAGGCCTCGCTCGCCGACCCGGAGACCGGTGCGTCCGGGCTCCAGCTGACCGGCCAGCTCGGCGACGTGATGAAGGAGTCCGCGCACATCGCGCTGTCGTTCCTGCGCTCCCATGGCGCGGAGCTGGAACTGCCGGTCGCCGACCTCAAGGAGCGCGGAGTGCATCTGCACGTACCGGCGGGCGCCGTCCCCAAGGACGGACCGAGCGCGGGCGTGACGATGACGACGGCGCTGGCCTCGCTGCTGTCGGGCCGGCAGGTCCGGCCGGACGTGGCGATGACCGGGGAGATCTCGCTGACCGGGCGGGTGCTGCCGATCGGCGGCGTCAAGCAGAAGCTGCTCGCGGCGCACCGGGCCGGGATCACGACGGTGATCATCCCCAAGCGCAACGAGCCGGACCTGGACGACGTCCCGGCCGAGGTCCTCGACTCTCTTGAGGTCCACCCCGTCGCGGACGTCCGCCAGGTCCTCCAGCTGGCGCTGACGCCGGCGTCCCACGGCGCCGTGCCGGAGGTCCCCCTCGCGGCCTGAGCCGCGCGGGGACGGCAAACGGGACGGACCCCTGCCGCACGGACCGTGCGGCAGGGGCCCGTTCGCGCGTACGGCCCGGGCGTGGGCGGGGCGCTACCCGCCCTCGCCCGACCCGTCGGCCCGGTGCGCTCAGCCGTTCGCCAGCGCCTGGAGCCGGTCGTAGGCGCCGTTGAAGCGGTTGTGGTCACCGACCGTCGGGCCGGTCGAGGTGTACTGCCAGATGGTGTGGAAGCCCCAGCCGGCCGGGAGTTCGCCGGCCGAGGAGCCGTAGCGCGGAATCCACAGCGGGTTGACGGCCCCGAAGGCGGACGAATTGCCGGTGCACTGCTTCCACCAACTGGTGGAGGTGTAGACGACCGCGTCCCGGCCGGTGCGCGCCTTGTAGGTGGCGAACCAGTCCTTCATCCAGTTGACCAGGCCGGCCGCGCTCAGCCCGTAGCAGGTCGCGCCGTAGGGGTTGTACTCCATGTCGAGCGCGCCGGGCAGCGTCCTGCCGTCCCTGGACCAGCCGCCGCCGTGGTCGACGAAGTAGTTGGCCTGGGCGGCGCCGCTGGAGGTGTTGGGCGTGGCGAAGTGGTACGCGCCACGGATCATGCCCACGTTGTAGGAGCCGTTGTACTGCTGCGCGAAGTACGGGTTGGTGTAGCTGGTGGACTCCGTCGCCTTGACGTAGGCGAAGCGGACGCCACTGTTCCAGAGCGTCGACCAGGCGACGTTGCCGTTGTGGCTGCTGACGTCCACGCCCTCGACGGACGCCGCGAGCGAGGACGCCGGCGGGGCGGTGCCGGCCGCGGTGCCTTCGTGCTTGGCGATCTGCGAACCGGCCCAGTCCTGTCCGGGATGGGTGGGTTCGGGTGCGCGCCGCGGGGCCTGGGCGCCGGCGGCGGACGGCAGGCCGAGGAGGAGGGCGAGGATCGCGAGAAGGGCCCCGACCATGGTCGCGAGGGAGCGTGCGGGGCGGTGGGGGAGGCCGGATCTGAGCACGGTCATACGTGTCTCCGGAGATCTCGGTGGGTGACCTGAGGGGGGATGATCTGACGGCATGACGCAGACGCGATGACACGGAGGTGCGGTGTGCATGACGTGTGGCGGAACCTTTGTCGCCGACCGGACCGCTTGGTATGGCCATGCCATAAATAACGATACGCGCGTAGACCGACGGGGCAAAAGAGGGTTGCCGGGCTGCCGTTGGTCTAATCCTGCGAAATACTGGCCGAGCTGCGGCTTCGGCCGCCGAGGGCGGAAACTTTCAGATGAGGAAAGCGGGAATGGGCGCTGACGTGCACAACACCGGAGCCGGCGGCACCCCGGCGGACGGCGAGCCGACTGGTGTGGACCACGTATTCCTCGCCCTGGAAAGGGAATTGGCGGTATTCCTCCGCCGCGCCCGGGCCTCGTCCGGCGAATTGGCCCGCGAGGTGCATCCCGATCTGGAGCCGTCCGCGTACGGGCTCCTGCTCCGGCTGGCCGACGCCGGCGCGCAGCGCGCCACCGACCTCGCCGGCTTCTTCGGCGTCGGCAAGGCCACGATGAGCCGCCAGCTGCACGCCCTGGAGAAGCTGGGGCTGGTCGCCCGCGAGCCGGACCCGGCCGACGGCCGCGCCGTCCTCGTCCGCATCACGGACGAGGGCCGCGCCCGCTTCACCCGCGTCCGCAACGGGCGCCGCGCCCAGTACGCGCGCCGGCTCGCCTCGTGGGACCGCGCGGAGGTCGCCGAACTGGCGCGGCTGCTGCACCGCTTGAACACGGAGCAGGAGGGCGAGGAGGGGTAGGGCGGGGGGAGGGGTGTGGGGCCGAGGGGTAGGGGTGGTCGAACGCATTCCTTAGGGGATGCGAACGCCCCCTGCGGGGCCACAACGTGGTGGGGGCGGGGGGTATTCCCGGGCGTCGGGTAGACGGTGGGGGAATTCCGGGACGCGGTGCGGGCGAGGGCTGTTCCCGGACGTCTCCCCAGGGCAGGCACCGCGGTGCAGGGTGGCACTGCTCGGGACGTCGCGGTGCAGGGTGTCCCTGCTCAGGGCGCCCCCGCTCGGGACGTCGTGGTCCAGGGCGTCCCCGCTCAGGGCGCCACGTGGATCACCGCTGCGTCGTCCCGGGCCTTGCCGCGTGGATGGGTCCCGCACTCCGGGTCCGCAGCCTCGGCCGCCCGGACCCGGTCGATGAGGGACTGCGGGCCCCGCTCGGCCACCATCTCGACGCAGTCCGTCCAGGAACCCAGCCGGAAGACCTCCACCCAGCGGCCCGCGCCGTCGGTGAGCGCGGTCAGTGAGCGGACCTCGGCGCGCGGGGTGCTGCCGGTCACCGCGCGGGCGGCCACCGACGGATCGGCGGCCGCGGTGAAGAAGCCGCCCTCGGCGTTGCGCAGCGCCTCGACCGCGCGGGCGTACGCGCGGCCCGCCGCGGCCCGTTCCGCCGAGCCGCGGGGCAGCGCCCGCACGGCGGCGCGCTGGGCGCGGACCGCGGGCGGCAGTTCGTCCAGCCGCGGATCCAGCACCGGGTGCACCGAGCCGTCCGCCCGCTCCAGCAGCAGGACCGAATCGGAGAGGACGAGATGCTCGACGGTGTCCTCGGACCACCGCGCGGCCACCACGGTTGCCTGCGGAGTGCGGACGTGAGAAAGGTCACAGGTGTCGCGGTGGTCTTCGGCCGTCCGTGAGATGGCGGCGGCCAACACCTCAGCGAGTGTCATATCCCGGCGTGAAACCGACAGTTCGAGCAATGCGCCACCGAGCCGCGCGGTGAACCACGGCACCGTGTGCACGCATCCGTAGTCCTCGGCGGGCGGCGTCACACCGTCCAGCAGGACCAGGACTCCGCCCTGGCCAAAGGCCGGCAGGGCGACCGATGCGTAGTCCTCGTTTGGGCGTTGGGGGTCGCCCGGCTCGGTGGCGAGTTCGATGCGCATGGCCGCAAGTCTGCCGGAGGCCCCGTCGGCGCCCCGCTGACCGGGCGCTGCCGGCGGCGTCGGCGTACGGGCAGGTCAGCGGCGTACAGAAGGTATGGACCACCGGGCCAGCGGTGTGCGGGCGGGCATCTTTCCAGGACCGGCACGCATCTCCAAACCCGTCCGGGCGGTGCGCGGGTCTGCCGCGAAAATCGGTGGCGCCGGGAAGTTGATGGTCAAACTCCGAGTGATGTTCACTCGTTCAGGTGGCCAGGCATGTGTTGCCGGGCCACTGTGCGACGCCGGTGGAAGGGTCGTTGCCCGGTCAAGGGGCGGGACCAGGACATCCATCGCGACGCGCAGAGCCGGACTGTTTACCCTCGCGGAAGTGTGTGCTGCTGCGGTGTGCGCGCAGGTCCGCCCCGCGAGCGGCGAGCGAACCGGGTCCGCGACGCCATACGGCGTGGGCAGGCGAGACAGGAATGCGAGCAGCGGTGCGGAAGATGCGGCTTCGGGGCGGCGCAGGGAAGCCGGGTTCACCGGCCGGTTCGGTCCCGGGTCCGGGCAGGGGTCCGGGCACGACGGGCGGGGAGGGCCTCTCGGGGCGGCGTCCCGCGCGGGTGCGCAACCGGCTCGTCGGGGCGGTGGCCGTGGTCGCCGCCGCGGTCCTGGGCGCCGGTGCCCCCGGCCTCGCCACCACGGCCGACAACGCCCACGACAGCCAGCAGCTGGTCGACCTCGCCGAGTTGAACGCCCGGGCGATCGCCCTCGCGCACTCCCTCGCCGACGAGCGCGACGCGCTGACCGCAGGCGCCGCCCGACCGGCCGGCCGCGCGGGTGCCAAGCCCGGCGCGTCCGGCGCCAACGGCAGCCGGACCGGCGGAGCCGACCGCACGCAGCCCAACGGCGCGCGAAGCGGCGGCGCGAGAGCCGACGGCACGGGAGTCGGCGGCACCGGGAACGGCGCCGCCGCCACCAACGGCACGGGGACCGCCGCCGTTCCCCACACCGCTGCCGCCGGCACCGCCGCAGCCGACGCCGCCGTGTCCGCCGACGCCTCCGCCGCCACCGGGCCCCAGCGCGCCCGTGTCGACCGGCAGATCGGCGAGCTGCGCACCGAGGCCCAGGACGCCTCGGGCGACACCGAGGTCTACGCGGCGGCCGCCAAGCTCCTGGCCGCCCTCCCGCAAACCCGTCAAAGGGCGCTGTCCGGTACCGAATCGGCCGAGCGGGTCTACCACGCCTATACCGAGGTCATCCAGGCGCTCGCCGCGATCGGCGACACTATCGCCCGCCACCTCCCCGCCCGCGCGGACTCCGCCGACGCCGACACCCGCGCGCTGCCCGCCCTGGGCCGCCTCACCGACCAGGCCGCCGGCACCCGCGCCCTGCTGCTGGCCGGGCTGAACGCGGGCGGCGGCCAGCCCCGGCTGACCGCCCTCGCCCAGGTCGCGCACCTCCGCGCCCAGGGCGCGCTGGGCGACTTCCGGCAGACCGCCGGCCAGGGCGCCCGGGACCGCTTCGAGCGCACCGTCACCGGCGCCGACGTCGACGCCGCCGAGCGCTATCTGACCCGGCTGACCGACCAGCCCCGCCTGGACGCCGCGGACCTGCGGCTCAGCCGTCAGAAGGTGGCCGACACCCTCACCACCCGCATCGGGCTGATGCGGGGCGTGGAGTCGGCCATGGCCACCGCCGACATCGAGCGGCTCGGTGCCCTGCGCGACGACGACGTGACCGAGCTGGAGATCCGCATCGGCCTGGAGGCGCTCTGCCTGCTGCTGGCCGTCGGCGCCGGCGTCTGGGCCGCCCGCACCCTGACCCAGCCCCTGGCGGCGCTGCGGATCGGCGCCAGGCGGGTGGCCGGTGACCCCGCGCAGGAGGAGCCCATCGACTACAAGGGCCGCAACGACGAGTTCGCCGCCGTCGTCGGGTCCGTCAACGCACTGCACGCCCAGGTGGGCGACATGGCGCGGCGCACCGCAGAGCTGGAGGGCGAGCGCAAGCGGCTGGTCGGCGGCCGGCAGCGGCTGGTCGCCGAGCGCGAGGTGCTTCAGGAGCAGAGCGCCTCGCTCAAGGCGGAGGTCGCCGATCTCACCGAGCGGCTGGCCACCGCGCAGACCGGGGTGCACGGCCGGTTCGTCAACCTCTCGCTGCGCACCCTCGCCCTCGTGGAGCGCCAGCTCGCCGTCATCGAGTCGCTGGAGGAGGGCGAGCGGGACCCGGAGCGGCTGGAGACGCTGTTCAAACTGGACCACTTCGCCGCGCGGATGCGCCGCAACAGCGAGAACCTGCTGGTGCTGGCGGGCGCGGAACAGCACGGCGGCGGCCACCAGGGCCCGGTACCGCTGCTGGACGTACTGCGTGCCGCGGTCAGCGAGATCGAGCGGTACGACCGGGTACGCATCGAGTCGCTGCCGCCGCACTCGCAGGTCGCCGGCTTCGCCGCGGACGACCTCAGCCATCTGGTCGCCGAACTCCTGGAGAACGCCACCGCGTTCTCACCGCCGGACGCCCATGTCGAGCTGTCCGGCTGGCTGCTGGAGAGCGGCGAGCTGATGCTCTCGGTCCAGGACGAGGGCATAGGGATGACCGGGGAGCGGCTGGCCGAGCTCAACGAGCGGCTCGCGGACGCCGAGGCCGCCTCGTCCTCCGAGACCGTCGACGAGGCCCTGGGACTGGGCCTGTACGTGGTGGTGCGGCTGGCCGCCCGGCACGGCGTACGGGTCCAGCTGCGGGACGCCAAGCAGGGCGGCGTCACGGCCGTCGTCGTACTGCCCGGCTCGATACTGCCCACCCGCCCGGCCCCGTCGCCCTCCACGACGGCGCCGCACGAGGCGGTGCACACCCCCGCGCTGCCCGGCTCGGTCGCCGAGGCGAACTCCAACACCCTGCAGACCAGGGCGCCGCGCAAGGACCCGGCGGCCGGCGCGCCCGCCGCCGACGCGGACACCGAGGACCCGGACACCGAGGACCCGGACGCCGCCCCGGACATCGACCCGCTGGTCGCCGCCGCCGAGCGGGCCGTCGACGCGGCCGAGGGCAGCGCCGGCGACGACGAGCACACCCGGACCGAGGACGACGCGAGCCCGGCCGCCGAGCCGCCGGCACCGTCCGAGGCGCCGGTCGCCGAGGCCGCGGCCGCCGATCCGTACGCCATCGGCCCGGACCAGCACACCGGCCCCGCGACGGACGCGGCGGCCGAAGACGCAGAAGCCAGCGCCCCGGGACCCGAGGCCGACGACGCGGCAGCCGACGCCGACGACCCGGCACCCGCCGCGGCGCCGGAGAAGCCGCGGACGGCCAAGGGACTGCCCAAGCGCACACCGCACATCGTGGCGCAGCGCCCGGCGCCCGCCGCCCCGCGCAAGAGCGGCGCGGCCGGAGCCGAGGCGCTGCGGCGCCGGCTGGGCGGATTCCAGCAGGGGGCGAGGGACGGCCGGCGCGAGGTCGAGACCGAGATCGCGGAGCGCACGGCGGAGCAGACCATCCCACAGACCGACACCGACGGAGCGGGGGCCCCGGGGGAGAGCCGGATTGCCGAGGAGGCACACGATTGATGGCGCAAGCGCCGACTGCTCACGGAAAAGGACTCAGCAGCCAGGCACAGAACCTGCACTGGCTGCTGACGAACCTGGTCGACGAGGTGCCGGGCATCCGCTCGGTCGCGGTGGTCTCCTCCGACGGCCTGCTGCTGCTCAGCTCCGACCCGGACCGCGCGGCCGCCAAGGCGCAGCCGGACGGCGGTGACGGGCCCAGGGGGTCCAGCGCGGACCTGGCCACCATCGTGTCCGGGCTCGGCAGCCTCACCCATGGCGCCGCGAAGCTGATGGACGGCGGTGCCGTCAAGCAGACGGTGATCACCATGGACGAGGGCAGCGTGTTCGTCATGTCGATCAGCGACGGCTCGCTGCTCGGTGTGCACGCCGCCCCGGACTGCGACATGAACGTCATCGCCTACCACATGGCGCTGTTCGTCGGCCGGGCCGGCCATGTCCTCACCCCCGAACTCCGCAGCGAACTGCGCAAGTCGATGGAGAGCGCCCTGTGAGCAACCCCAAACTCCCCATACGCGGCGGGGACCGCAAACCCGCGCGGGTGCGGCCCTACTCGCTCACCGGCGGGCGGACCCGCTTCGGCCACGTGCTGCTCGTCGAGACGTTCGTGGCCGCACTGGAGGCCCCCGAAGGACGGCGCGAGCTGACCGGCGGCGGCTGGGCCGAGCGGGTGATGCCCGAGATGCGGGCGATCGTCGAACTGTGCCGCCGGATGCGCTCGGTCGCGGAGATCTCCGCGCTTTTGAAGATGCCGCTGGGCGTGGTCCGGGTCCTGCTCAGCGACCTCGCCGACCAGGGAAGGATTCGCGTCTACGGCACCGGGCACCCCACCGGCCGGCCCGACCGCAAGCTGCTGGAGAGGGTGCTGGGTGGACTTCACAGGCTCTGACACGACACCGGCCGGTTCGACGGCGACGGTCCCTTCCGCGGACCGGCCCGAGCCCGTGGCGAGTGCCGACGAGGCGGGGCTGCACAGCTGGCAGGCCGACCGCTCGCGGGCGCCGGTCGCCACCAAGATCGTGGTGGCGGGCGGCTTCGGCGTCGGCAAGACCACCTTCGTCGGCTCGGTCTCGGAGATCACCCCGCTGCAGACCGAGGCGGTGATGACCCGGGCCAGCGAGGACACCGACGATCTGACCGCCACCCCCGAGAAGACCACGACCACGGTCGCGATGGACTTCGGCCGGATCACCCTCGACCAGGACCTGGTGCTGTATCTGTTCGGCACGCCCGGACAGCAGCGGTTCTGGTTCATGTGGGACGACCTGGTGCGCGGCGCGATCGGTGCGATCGTGATGGCCGACACCCGGCGCCTGGAGGACTGCTTCCCGGCGCTGGACTACTTCGAGAGCTGCGGACTGCCGTACATCGTCGCGGTCAACCACTTCGAGGGCACCGAGGAGTACGCCGTCGAGGACGTCCGCGAGGCGCTGACCGTGCCGCCCCGGGTACCCGTCGTGATCATGGACGCGCGCCGGCGGCCCACGGTGGTCGCCGCGCTGCTCGCGCTGGTCGGCCATGCGCTGGAGGAAGCGCCGCAGTAGCCGGGCCCGACCGGAACCCGCCCCCGAGGGGCCGGGCCCGCCCCACCCCCCACGCCTCCCCCCCCGAACACCGCAGTAACAGAGAAGAGTGCCGCCATGCGGAAAATACTCGTCGTCGGAGCCGGCCAGTCCGGACTCCAGCTCGCCCTCGGCCTCCAGTCCAAGGGCTACGACGTCACCCTGATGTCCAACCGCACCGCCGACGAGATCCGCTCCGGCCGGGTCATGTCGACCCAGTGCATGTTCGACACCGCCCTGCAGCACGAGCGCGACCTGGAGATCAACTTCTGGGAGAGCCAGGCGCCGCGCATCGAGGGCCTGGGCGTCTCGGTCGCCGCGCCCGGCAGCCACGCCGAGCCCGGCGGCTCGCAGCGCGCCGTCGACTGGGTCGGCACCCTGGAGGGCTACGCCCAGTCCGTCGACCAGCGGGTCAAGATGGCCGGCTGGATGGAGACCTTCGCGCAGCGCGGCGGCCAACTCGTCATCCACGGCGCGGCCGTCTCCGACCTGGACTTCTTCGCCGGCCGCTACGACCTGACGCTGGTCTCGGCCGGCAAGGGCGAGCTGGTGTCCATGTTCGGCCGGGACGCGGCGCGTTCCCCCTACGACGCCCCCCAGCGCGCACTGGCCGTCGCCTACGTCCACGGCCTGGGCCCGCGCCCCGAGCACCCCCACTTCGACGCGGTGCGCTGCAACCTCGTCCCCGGAGTCGGCGAGCTCTTCGTCATGCCGACGCTCACCACCTCCGGCCGCGCCGACATCCTGTTCTGGGAGGGCATCCCCGGCGGCCCGCTGGACGTCTTCCAGTCCGTCAAGGACCCCGACGAGCACCTGGCCACGACGCTGGAGCTGATGGAGAAGTTCCTGCCCTGGGAGTACGCCCGCGCCACCAAGGTCGAACTGACCGACGCCAACGGCACACTGGCCGGCCGCTACGCCCCGACCGTGCGCAACCCCGTCGGCCGGCTCCCCTCCGGCGGCCTGGTCCTCGGCGTCGCCGACGTGGTCGTCGCCAACGACCCGATCACCGGCCAGGGCTCCAACTCGGCCTCCAAGTGCGCCGCGTCCTACCTCGCCGCCATCGAGGAGCGCGGCGAGGAGCCGTTCGACGAGGACTGGATGCGCGCCACCTTCGACCGCTACTGGGACACCGCCCGGCACGTCACCAAGTGGACCAACGCGATGCTGGCCCCGCCGCCGGAGCACGTACTGGACATCATCGGCGCGGCCGGCCAGATCCAGCCCGTCGCCGACCGCTTCGCCAACGGCTTCGACGACCCGTCCGACTTCGAGAACTTCCTCTACGAGCCGGACGCCGCACGGGCGTACCTCGCCTCGCACGGGTGACGTCGGCGGGCCCTACTTGGTCCAGGGCCACTTCCGGCGGCCCTGGACCTCCCGCCGCCCCTCGGGGACGTACTCGTACTTCCAGCCGCTCGGCAGGCCCAGGCGGCTCACGCGGGCGGGGACGCGCCGGTAGACGTGCAGCGTCGGCGGCCGCCCGTCGTCGTTGGGCACCGGGATCTCATAGGTCTTCGGCGGCTGGCCGGTCATCCCGACCAGCACCGGCAGCACCCGGCCGTCCAAGGGTCCGCCGACGAAGGGCGTGTTCTCGCTTCGCACGCCCCTCAGTCTTCCATCCCCGGAGCGGAACCGCAGGTCACAGCAGGTGCGCGGCGTCGCTGACGACCGGCAGGACGCGCCGGGACAGATCACCGACCGGGCCGTCGGAGCTCTCCAGCTTCAGCGCCGCCCGGGTCACCCGCGCGGTCTGCGGGTCGCGGGCCGCGGTCGCGGTCAGCAGTGCGATGAAGTGGTCCACCAGCCAGTCCCGCAGCTCGTCGAGGGCGGGCTGCTTGTGCTCGTCGAGCCAGATCAGCGAGGCGCCCTCGACGGCGGTGATCCACATGCGCACGGTCATCCGCAGCCTGACGCCCGGCTCCGGCTCGCCCAGATGCCGCAGGATCTGGTCGGCCGCGGCCCGCCGCACCTCGTCGACGATCGCGGACGTACGGGAGGTCTCCACGACGCTGCCGCCCTGGAGCAGCGCGCTGAAACCGGCGTCGTGCTCGTCGACGAACGCCAGGTAGCGGTCGAGTGCGCGGGACAGCCGCCGGGTGAGCGGCCCGGTCTCGGGCTCGGCGAAGCAGCGCTCCAGGATGTCGGCCGCACTGCGCAGCGCGGCCTCGTACAACTGCTGCTTGCCGCCGGGGAAGTAGCGGTAGACCAGCGGCCGCGAGACCTCGGCGGCGGTGGCGACGTCGTCCAACGAGACGTCCTCGGGCGCGCGCTGGGCGAACAGCCCGAGCGCGGCGGCGAGCAGTTGGCTGCGGCGCTGCTCGACGCTCAGCCTGCGATAGGCGGGTCGGGGTACTGCTGGGGCGGTGCCGCTGCCGTTCATGAACAGCAGCGTAACCGGCCCGGGGGTCGGCTCGTACACGTGCTCGGGTCGCGGACAGGGCATGCCGAGCGCTTCAGGCCAGCAGGCCCGAGCTGCGCCACAACCGGCGGCCCACACCGCGCAGCACGCCGATCTCGTCGAGGAAGTCGGTCAGCCGCCGGGCGCCGGACTGCATCACCTCGCGGCGGTGGCCACTGGCCTTCACCTGGGCGACGGCCTCCCGCCGGTCCAGTCCGACGTTGGTGTAGACGTCCGGGTTGACGAAGGCGACGGAGAAGACCCGGGCCGCCTCGCCGGAGCTGATCCGGGTCAACTCCCGCTCCCAGCGCGGCGCGGTGACCATCTGGCGGCGCAGCTCCTCGCGTGCGTAGCGGACATGGCGGGCCTCTTCGACGACATGGATCCGGGTCACCCCGCGCACGAGGGTCTGCACCCGCTCGTCCGGGAAGGTCAGCCGCTGCATCCAGTCCAGGATCTCCTCGCCGAGCAGGGTGCAGGCGAACGAGCCCGGGGTGGTGGAGACCGTCTTGAGGATCCGGGCGAGGTTGTGGTTGAGGCGCGAGACGGGGTACGTGGGCGCACCGCCCCGCTGGATCATGCGGGCGAACATCTTGGAGTGCCGGCATTCGTCGGCGATCTCGGTGAGCGCGTAGCGGACATGCGCGCTGGTGACCGGCTTGTCGTAGATGTGCCGTACGAGCAGCTGCATCAGGATGATCTCGAACCAGATGCCCAACGAGGCGAGCGAGGCGGCCTCGTGCCGGGAGAGGTCCTGCTGCTGCTCCAGCGACATCTTGCGCCACAGCGGGGTGTCGTAGAGCGAGACCAGCTCCGGCGGCCAGAACCACTTGCCCTCTTCGAGGGGCGCCTCCCAGTCGAGTTCGGTGTCGGGGTCGAAGGAGTGCCTGGCGGAGGAGTCGAGCAGGCGCTCGGCGACCTGTTCCCGGTCCTTGAGCAGGCCGAGGGCGTCCCGCAGGACTTCGGTGTCCGTCACGGTCATGGCGGTGGGCGCGCTCGTCATCTGGCTACCTCGCTAGTGGGTTACCGGCGGTCGGCTCTTATGAGACTGCTTGTCAGCAAGGGCGTCAATCCCCTGTGCGCGAGTTATTGACCCGTGAGTAAGAAACGTGTGAGCCTGCCAACCACCGTCCAGGGCAAGGCGTTCGGCGAGCCGAGGAGGCGTCCGTGTCGACCCGAGAGCTCTACGTGCAGGACCCCGGCGACCCGCTGTGGCAGGTCCCCGCCTCCGGTGCGGCCCGCTTCAGCTGGGAGTACGACGAGGGTCGCGACCGGCTGCTCGCGCTGTACCAGAAGGGCAAGGACAAGCAGTGGGACGCCACGCTGCGGATCGACTGGGACCTGGAGGTGGACCCCCAGGACCCGCTCGGTACGCCCGACGAGTCCATGTCCCTGTACGGCACCAAGTACTGGGGCAAAATGACCGAGAAGGACCGCGGCGATCTGCGCCGGCACTACACCGCCTGGCAGTTCAGCCAGTTTCTGCACGGCGAGCAGGGCGCCATGGTCTGCGCGGCGCGGATCGTGGAATCCGTCCCCGACCTCGACGCGAAGTTCTACTCCGCCACCCAGACCATGGACGAGGCGCGGCACGCCGAGATCTACAGCCGCTTCCTCCAGGAGAAGATCGGGATGCTCTACCCGGTCAACGACAGCCTCCAGACGCTGCTTACCGACACCCTCGAGGACTCCCGCTGGGACATGCCGTACCTCGGCATGCAGGTGCTGATCGAGGGCCTGGCGCTGGCCGCCTTCGGGATGATCCGCGACACCACCGACAAGCCGCTGCCGAAGCAGATCCTCGCCTACGTCATGCAGGACGAGGCCCGCCATGTCGCCTTCGGCCGGATGGCCCTGCGCGACTACTACAAGCAGCTCACCGACGCCGAACTCCGCGAACGCGAGGAATTCGTCATCGAGGGCTGCTATTTGATGCGCGACCGGCTGCGCGGCCTGGAAGTCCTGGAGAACTTCGGCATTCCCCCCAAGGAGGCCGCGGAATTCACCGAGCGCTCCGAATTCCTGCACCTCTTCCGGAAGCTGCTCTTCAGCCGGATCGTGCCCTGTGTGAAGGACATCGGGCTGTGGGGCGAACGCCTGCAGCGCGCCTATGTGGACCTGGGCGTCTTCGACCTGGGCGACGCCAACCTCGATCTGCTGATGGCCCAGGACGAGGAGCTCGCCGACAAGCTGGACGCGGAGCGCTTCGCCGCCGAGGAGGAGGCCCGCACGGCGGAGGTCGCGGAGGCGATCGCGCGGGGCGAGGCGGAGGACTGAACGGCCGGGGCCGGGACCGGGGCGCGCCCTTTCGACGCCCCGCCTCGACGACGACGCCCCGTTTTCCGGCCCCTCAGTTCAGCCGCCGGAACAACTCCGTGCAGACGATCCAGCACACCAGCACACCGGCCAGCACCGCGAACATCCGGCGGGACCGGCCCCGCCATCCCCGGACCATGACGTACAGCCCCGCATACGTACCGAGCAGATTCAGCACCGGAATCCACAGCAGCCCCGCATTCCTCGCCGCCGCGACCCAGAGGAAGCCCCACGGGGCCAGCAGCCCGATGACCACCAGCGCGTGCTCGTAGAAGCGCTGCTTCCAGGGCGGCAGCCCCTCTCGCGGGATCGGATCGCCCATATCGGGGAGCTCCGGTCGGGTCATGCGGTCCTCCCTGCTCACTGCCCGGCCTGCTCGACGGGCCGGTTGCCACAGCCCGAGCCGGTTACCGGGAATTGTCCCTGGGGCGTGTCCGCGAAGCCTCGCCGCCCCGACCGCGCCAGCCACCGCCCCTCGTGGCGGGACACCTCGATCGGGCGGCCGAAGCAGGCAGGGGCGGCCCGCCGGCTCCTTGCAGTCCTGTTCGGCGAGCAGTTCGTGCGCGCGCTCGCGGGTGGCGGCGTCGTACTTGCGCCACAGCGGCTGCACGGTGCCGGTCGCGCCGGTCGGTACGACGGTGTGGCCGGTCGCGTCCTGCGGCACCTTCTGCGTGCCGGAGACCAGGCCGATGACGGCGCGCAGCTCGCGGACGTCCACCGAGCCGAGCCGGTGGCCGAGCACCTCGACGGTGCCGACGGTGGGGAACATCAGCGCGCCGACGAGGCGCAGGACGGTGGTCTTGCCCACGCCGTTCGCGTCGAGCAACGCCCCGGCATCCTTCCGGGCGGGCGTCCGCTGTGCGGACCCGCGGCCCGGAGGGCGGCTGCCTCAGCGAAGCCCCAACAGGTCCCGCAGCCGCGCGTACTTCGCCGTCAGCCGCTCCCGCGTCGGCGCGTCCAATACGGCCAGCCGGGCCGGATCGGCGTTGTGCGCGAGATCGGACTCCTTGACCAGCAGCGCACCGGGCGTGGCCAGAATCCGCGCGGTGTACTCCTCGACCGGCTCACCGGCCCGCTTGGTGACCGCCAGGACCATCGCCTTGGTCGCCTCGCCGAGCGCCGCGCCGGCCAGCCACTCACCGCTCAGCGCGCCGTCCTCGACCGCGTCGTGCAGCCAGGCCGCGGCGATCTGCTCGTCGCTGCCGCCGCGCGCCCGCACGCCCGCCGCGACCGCCGCCAGATGCTCGGCGTACGGGCGGCCGGCCTTGTCGGTCTGCCCCGAGTGCGCCCGCCGGGCCAGCGCCTCCACTTCGGCCAGGGACAGCAGCGGGACGGGGCCCGGTGCGGCGGCGGAGGAGGAGGGCGGGGGAGCGTCGGCCATACGGCCATTGTGACCCGGCCGCCGCGGCCGTGCCGCAGCCGGGCCGCGCCTCAGCGCGCCGCCGCCATCACCGCCCGGGCGATCGGCGCCGCGCTCCCCCCGCCGCTGATGTCCGCGCGATCGGCGGCCGCGTCCTCGACGACCACGGCCACCGCCACCGTCGGCTCGTAGCTGTCCCGCTCGCGCGCCCAGGAGATGAACCAGGCGTACGGCGTGCCCTCGTTGTGCGCACCGTGCTGGGCGGTGCCCGTCTTGCCGCCGACCGTCAGGCCCTCCACGGCGGCGCGCCGGCCGCTGCCGTGCTCGACGACGTCGATCATCATCTCCTGGAGCTGCTGCGCGGTGGCCGGGCCGACCACCTGGCGGGTGGGCCGCTGCGGACCGGCCGAGACCATGACACCGCCGGCGTCGGTCACCTTGTCGACGAGGTACGGCGGCGTCAGCTGCCCCCCGTTGGCGACCACCGCCGCGACCATCGCCATCTGGAGCGGGGTGGCGGCGGTGTCGTACTGCCCGATGGCGGAGAGCGCGAGCTGCGCGGGGTCCATCCGCGTGTCGAAGGTGCTCGGCGCGACCGGCGAGGGGATGCGCAGCCGCCGGTCGTTGAAGCCGAACCGGTGGGCCGTCGCCGCCATGGTGCGCAGCCCGACCGCGGTCCCCAGCCGCGCGAAGACGGTGTTGCACGAGGCCCGGAAGGCGTAGACGAGGGGGGCGTCCTCGCAGTCCTCTGCGGCGTTGCCGAGCAGCGTGGAGCTGCCGGGCAGCGGATAGGGATCGGGGGAGTCCGTAGGGGCTTCGATGTCGGTGACCAGGCCGCTCTCCAGCGCGGCCGCCGCGGTGACGACCTTGAAGGTGGAGCCGGGCGGATAGGTCTGCTGCAGCGCCCGGTTGAGCATCGGCCGCTGCGCGGCGGCGTTGAGCCGGCGCCAGGCCTCGCTGACCGGCGCCCCGTTGCCGGACAGCTCACCCGGTTCGTACGACGGCGTACTGACCAGCGCCAGGACGCGCCCCGTGCGCGGTTCGATCGCGGCCACCGCGCCCTTCTTGCCGCCCAGCCCGGCGTAGGCGGCGCGCTGCATCCGGGGGTTGATGGTGGTGTGCACATCGCCGCCCCGGTGGCGGCTGCGGGTCAGCTGGTCCCACCAGGGGAAGGCGGCGAGCCGTGCGTCGGCGCCGGAGAGGATGCCGTCCTCGGCCTGCTCCAGCAGCGAGGTCCCGTAGGTCTGCGAGGAGTAGCCGGTGACCGGGGCGTAGAGCGGGCCGTCGGTGTAGGTGCGCTCGTAGCGCAGCCGGCCCCTGCTGTCCCGGGATCCGGTGACCGGCCTGCCGTCGACGAGCAGCTCACCGCGCGGCTTCTCGTAACGGGCGATCGGCAGCCGCCGGTTGGCCGGGCTGGCGCCGTAGTGCTCCGCCTCGACGATCTGCACCCGTGCGGCGTTGACCAGCAGGGCGAGCAGGAGCAGCAGGCAGAACGCGGCGGTGTGCCGGATGCAGCGGTTCAACCCACGGCCTCCCCGTCGCCGCTGCCGCTCGCCACCTCGCTCCCCTCCGGACGGGGCGCCCGTGCCCGGTCGCTGATCCGCAGCAGCAGCGCGACGATGATCCAGTTCGTGACGACGGACGACCCGCCCTGCGCGAGGAACGGCATCGCCATGCCGGTCAGCGGGATCAGCCCCATCACCCCGCCCGCGATGACGAAGACCTGCAGGGCCGGCAGCGCCGCGAGTCCGACGGCCAGCAGGCTGCCGAACGCGTCGCCCAGCCCCAGCGCGGCCCGGTAGCCGCACGCCACCAGCAGGGCGTACAGCAGGAACAGCGCGGTGAGCCCGGCCAGGCCCAGCTCCTCGCCGAAGGTCGCGAGGATGAAGTCGGACTTCATGGCGAAGCCGATCAGGGACGAGTGGCCCTGGCCCAGGCCGGTGCCGAGCATCCCGCCCGCGGCGAAGGCGAAGAGCGACTGGGCGAGCTGACCGGGCCCCTCGCCCGCATCGATGCCGGCGAACGGGTGCTGCCAGTCCTCGACCCGCCCGTGCACATGCGGCTCCAGCGTGCCGACGGCCGCCGCCCCGATCCCGGCCAGCAGCAGCCCGAGCGCGATCCAGCCGGTCCGCCCGGTCGCCACGTACAGCAGCACCACGAAGATCCCGAAGAACAGCAGCGAGGTGCCCAGATCGCGCTCCAGGACCAGCACGGCCACGCTGATCAGCCAGATCGCGGCGATCGGCCCGAGCACCCGGCCGGCGGGGAGCTGGAGCCGGGCCACCCGTCGGCCGGCGCGCGCCAGCGCCCCGCGGTTGGCGGCGAGATAGGCCGCGAAGAAGACCGTGATCAGCACCTTCGCGAACTCGCCGGGCTGAATCGAGAATCCGGCGACACGGATCCAGATCTTCGCCCCGTTGACGGCGGGGAAGGCGATCGGCGCGACCATCAGGAGCAGCGCCAGCGCCGCGCAGTGGTAGGCGTACCGCTGCAGCGTGCGGTGGTCGCGCAGCAGCACCACCACCGCCATGAACAGCAGGACCCCCACCGTCGACCACATCAGCTGGGTGGGCGCGGCGTGATCGGCCGGCGTCTCCAGATCGAGCCGGAAGATCAGCACCAGCCCGAGCCCGTTGAGGAGCACGGCGGTGGGCAGCAGCAGCGGGTCGGCGTACGGGGCGCGCAGGCGTACCGCGAGGTGCGCGAGCAGGGCGAGTCCGCTGAGCCCGGCGCCGTAGCGGAGCGCACCGCCCGGGAGCGCGTGCCCCCTGGCCAGTCCCACCACGGCGTAGCCGCAGACGCTGATCAGCACGGCGCCTACGAGGAGGGCCAGTTCGATTCCCCGCCGTCCGGGCGGTGGCGGCAAGGGTGGGGGAGTGTCCGCCGGGCGCGCCGTGGCGGCCGCCCCTGCCGTTGCCGTCATGTCTGGCAACGTAGCAAGCGGCGGCCGCTATTTCCGTTATGCCGGATACGGCGTTCGGGGCGTCGACGCCGGGCCGCCCCGCTTCAGCACCAGCGGGGCTCGTGCCCGTCGTGCACGATGTCGCGCTCCGAGGACCAGGCGTACGAGGAGTCGCCGAGCTTGTACCAGACGGGGTTGCCCTTGACGCGCTGTCCGTTGACCCGGCAGGCGATCTCCACGACCGCCCCGTACCGCTTCGAGCCGATGACGCGGTAATGGGTGCTCGGGCCCGTCCGCACCACGAGGCCCTCCTTGGCGACGACCCGACCCATGCGCATGGGGACGGTGGAGCCCTCGCCGTCACCCCCGTCGGAGCCCGCCGCCAGTGCCGGTCCTGCCGTGAGGGCGCCGGCCAGCGCCCCGGAAAGGGCACACAGAGCGAAGCTGCCGGACTTCGACCTCAAAATCATGCGCTTCGGAAACATGCGCTTCCTCCTGCGAAAGGGAGAGTCCTGCGAAAAGGGGGAGTCGAAAACGAGTGGGGTTTACCGGGCGTCAACGGGACGGACGGATGGGTGCCTGCGGACCTCTGTCGCGCGCCGCGTCCTGTCGCCTACCTCGCACTCATCTCACGCTAAAGAGACTCCGAAGGGTCCGCAACTTGTCACGGTACGTAGCAGTCGCACTCGGGGGTAGCGCCCCCGCTCCCGGCGTCAACCCGCCCGTGGGGGCGCCCGGTTGACTCACCGGGCCCGGCGTGCGTCCGGCCGCCGGAAGCGCCGCGTGGCCTTCACACACCTCTCTCCCGGCAGGCGGAGCGCGCCCACGGCCGTTCGGCCCGCCGTCCGGTCCGCGGCCCGGCCCGCCGTCCGGATCGCCCTCCGGCCCGCGGTCCGGACCCCCGCCCGGGTGCGCACGTCCGGGCCCGTCGGATACGAACGGTGGTCACCGCCCGCATCCGGCGCGGCCGTCGGGCACCGTCACGCGCTCCGCGCGCGCAGCGCGGTCGGGTCGGGCGCCGCCCGGCCCTCCGCGCCGGACCAAGGGAGGAATCAGGGTCGCCTCAGGGGTCTCCCAGGGGCGACCCGGGTTGTTCCGTGAACGCGGTCAATGGCAGTTTGTAAACTCTTCCCGACCGAATAGAAGAAGGCCGAACTCGTCACGCTGATGCGGACGACCTAAGGCACCGGTTGATGGCATGGACCCGCGCCATGACCACCGCAAGCGAGGGGCTATGGCGTACGACACACCCGTCCGCGCCGAGTGGGTCCCGTGCTGTCCCGGCCGCCTTGGGACGCCGAGTGCGGGTGACCGTCCCCCTCGACGAAAGGCAGTATGAGCGTCATGACGACTCTCCGTTCCCGGATCATCGCCTGGGCCGGCCGTATGTATCTGGCGAGAACACAGAAGAAAGGCTTCGACCTGTCTCGAATGTCTTTCTTGCCCGAGTCTGTCCTGATGCCCTTGCGTCGCGAGGGGCTCGACCCCGTAGGCGATTTGGCGACCGTCCGGGAGAAGGAGCCGATCAGCAAGCTCCCGGTGCCGATAGCCGCCAACGTCTGGCTGGTCACCGGATACGACGAGGTGAAGGCGGTGCTGGGAAAGGCCAATGCCTTCAGCTCGGACTTCACCAACCTCGTCGGCAAGGCCGGCGCCGGCGTCGAACAGAACCCCGGGGGCCTCGGATTCGCCGACCCGCCGGTGCACACCCGGCTCCGCCGGCTCCTGACCCCCGAATTCACCATGCGCCGCCTCGGCCGGCTCACCCCGCGCATCCACGAGATCGTCGAGGAGCGCCTCGACGCCATGGAAGCGGCGGGGAAAAACGGCGACCCGGTCGACATCGTCCACTCTTTCGCCCTGCCCATCCCCTCCCTCGTCATTTGCGAACTGCTGGGCGTCCCTTACGAGGACCGCGACGACTTCGAACGCCTCAGCGCGGCCCGCTTCGACCTTTTCAGCGGGGCGAACGCGTCCTTCGGCGCCATATCCGAATCGCTCTCCTATTTCCGGGACATCGTCAAGAAGCAGCGGGAGAATCCGGGTGACGGCCTGCTCGGCATGATCGTCAAGGAGCACGGCGACTCGGTCAGCGACGAGGAACTGGCGGGCCTGGCCGACGGCGTGCTGACCGGGGGCTTCGAGACCACCGCCAGCATGCTGGCGCTCGGCGCCCTGGTGCTCCTCCAGGACCCGAAGCACTTCGCGGCCCTCCACGACGGCGACGACGTCGTCGACCGCTATGTCGAGGAGCTGCTGCGCTACCTGACCGTCGTGCAGGTCGCCTTCCCGCGCTTCGCCCGCGAGGACCTGGAGATCGGCGGCGTGCAGATCGCCGCGGGAGACGTCGTGCTGTGCTCCCTGAGCGGCGCCGACCGGGACGGCAAACTGGGTCCGGACATGGAGCAGTTCGACCCCTCGCGCAACGTCCCGTCCCACCTGGCCTTCGGCTACGGAATCCACCGCTGCGTGGGCGCCGAACTCGCCCGGATGGAACTCCGCGCCGCCTACCCCGCCCTGGTCCGCCGCTTCCCGCACATGCGCCTTGCCGCCAAGCCGGAGGACCTGGCCTTCCGCAAGCTGTCGATCGTCTACGGCATCGAGTCGCTCCCGGTCCGCCTGGACGGCTGACGCCCGGATCGGACGGCTGACGCCCGGGCCCGCCCCCTCGGCCCGGACCGAACCGGGCCGGCGCCAACGACCGCGGTCCGGGTACCCGGCCGCCGCCCTCCCGACCGTTCACCGCCCGCTCTCGACGGCCGCCCGCGGGCGGCCGCGGCGGCGCGTCCTGCCCGTCGTCCGCGGGCGGCGCGCATGCAGAATCCCCGCGCCCGATCTCGCACGGTATCGCGCCGGTGGCATTCCGTGACAGTGGAAACCTGGAGGCCCGGCCCCCTGCTCACCGCCGCGAAGCCGGACATCCCCGATGCCTGACGTCCCCATCGTCCCGCCGGTCGGGATCAACTCGACCAGGCGGTGGACGACTTGGGCCGCCCTCGCTCTTGCGTGCACACCCCAAGCGGGCCCTCGCCGCTCACCGCGCCCTGGGCAGCCGGTAGGGCGTCGGCAACGCCCCAAGGCTCACCGCGGAACTCCATGGCGAGTGGGACGAGATCCCGAATCACCCGACGCCGTCGGAAAGAGGTCGGCAGGTGGCGCCAGGCCAGGCAGTGGATCTTCGTATTCCAGGCCGGCAATTAAGTGAAAGGCGACCGGCAACGAGAAAGGGCGGGAGTCAGTGAGACTGACTCCCGCCCTTTTCTTTCGGCATCCGCCCTGGTCACATACGGATTTTCGTAGGTGATGTGGCGAGTGCCCCCGGCAGGATTCGAACCTGCGCACACGGCTCCGGAGGCCGTTGCTCTATCCCCTGAGCTACGGGGGCGTTGCCGCTGTTTGTGCGGCGACGGGTAGAACCCTACCAGCTCTGATGGGGTGTTCATGAACAGGATTTGCGGGAGGTGGGGGAGGGGGTCGGGGGTGTCCGACGGGTGGGGTCCTAGCGCATGTGCGGGGTGTGCCGGTGGGGGTCGGGGAAAGGTCCCTCGCATGGGGGCGGAAGTGGGCAAAACCGGGACGGCGCCGCAGGTGGGCCCCTAGTCTCATGGTGTGCCTGGCTTGTCCGGTCGGATCCTGGTTGTCGACGACAACAAGGTGATCCGGCAGTTGATCAGGGTCAATCTCGAGCTGGAGGGCTTCGAGGTCGTGACCGCGGCTGATGGTGCCGAATGTCTGGATGTCGTGCACCACGTAAGACCCGATGTCGTGACCCTCGATGTGGTGATGCCACGGCTCAACGGTCTGCGCACCGCGGCGCAGCTGCGTTCCGATCCCCGGACCTGGGACATCCCGATCGCCATCGTCAGCGCGTGTACGCAGGGCGAGGTGAACAACGGTGAGTCGGTCGGGGTGGACGCCTTCCTGGCGAAGCCGTTCGAGCCGACCGAGTTGGTGCGGACCGTGGGGAAGCTGGTGCGCGAGGGCCGGCAGCGGGAGCGCGGGCCCGAGGGCGGGATGGGCGAAGAGGACAGCGGGGGCGAGGACGGGGAGAGCGATCGGGGCCGGGTGGGGATGGTGGAGGCAGGGGGCGGCGAAGCGGGGCCGATGGTCTGCCCCGGCGGCTGAGTAGCTGCGTAGCTGCCAAGCCCGGCCTGGCCCGGCTGCTGAGGACCGTCAAGCCCGGCCCGGCCGGCGGTCGCGCCGTGTCCACGGGGCCGGGTGGGTCCCGCGGAGTGTCCACAGGGCGAAACCGGGTCGCGTGGATGCCCCTGTTCTCCCATACGCTTGTCCCGTGACCCCCGCTGAGCTCTCCCGTACCGTCCTGCGCTCCGTGCGCGGTGCCGTGGAGGAGCAGGAGCTCTCCGTGCCCGTGCCGGGGCGGATCGTCGTGCAGCCGCCGCCGCGGCCAGGGTGTGGCGACTACGCCTCCAACGTCGCGCTGCAGCTCGCCAAGCCGGCGGGGCGGCCGGCCCGGGAGGTCGCCGAGATCCTGCGCAAGCGGCTGGCCGGGAGCGCCGGGATCGCCCGGGTCGAGATCGCCGGGCCGGGCTTTTTGAACTTCACGCTGGGCGAGGGCGCCCAGGCCGCGCTCGTACGGGAGGTGCTGGCGCAGGGGGAACGGTACGGGGACCGCAGCGCGGAGGGCGGCCCGGCCGCGGTCGGTACCGCGACCGGCCGCGGTGCCCGCGAGGTGGTCGTGGCCGAGGCGCTGGCGCGGATCGAGGCGGCGGCGGGGCGCCGGCCACAGGATCCGGCCACCCGCGGCGACGCCGATGCGCGGCCCGCCGCCTCCGAGGAGCTGGCCGCCCTCGTCGACCGGCTGGGCTCCGACGAGGCCCGCTGGATCCTGCTGCGGCCCGCCGCCCATGATCCGGTGCGGGTGCCCGAGCGGGTGGTGCAGCGGGAGAGCAATCCGCGGTTCCGGGTGCAGTACGCCCACGCGCGGACCCGGGCGCTGGTGCGCGGCGCGCGTGAGCTGGGGTTCACCGGCGAGCCGGGGGAGGTGGGCGCCCCGGTGGCCGTCACCGTCGCGGACGGGCCCGCCGACCACTGCCTTCAGTCGCTGCACACCCTCCTCGCCACCTACCCCTCCGCCGTCGAGACCGCCGCCCGGCTGCGGGCGCCGGACCGGGTGGTGCGGCATCTGGAGGCGACGGCGGACGCGTTCTTCCGGTGGCACGACGCGTTCGTGCCGTTGCCCGTCGGGGACGAGAAACCCTCGGCCGTGCACCGTGCCCGCCTGGCCCTTGCCGAGGCCGGCGGAACGGTGCTCGCCAACGGCCTGCGCCTGCTCGGCATCTCCGCTCCCGAACACCTCTGATGAACGAATTTTGAGGGGATCTCCACGCCATGAGTCGTTCCGCGCATCCCGCAGGGCCCCGGCATGCCGACGTGCTGCCCGAGGGGCACTACGCCGGGCCGCCCGCCGATCTCAACACCCTTGACCCGCGTGTCTGGTCCCGTACCGTGCGGCGCGACGCCGACGGTGTGGTGACCGTCGGCGGGCTGGACGTGGCCGCGCTCGCCGAGGAGTTCGGCACACCGGCCTACTTCCTGGACGAGGACGACTTCCGGGCGCGCTGCCGGGCCTGGAAGGACGCCTTCGGGCCGGACGCCGACGTCTTCTACGCCGGCAAGGCGTTCCTCTCCCGGGCCATCGTGCGCTGGCTGCACGAGGAGGGGCTCAACCTCGACGTCTGCTCCGGCGGCGAGCTGGCGACGGCGCTGGCGGCGGGGATGCCCGCCGAGCGGATCGCGCTGCACGGCAACAACAAGAGCACCGAGGAGATCACCCGGGCCGTCGAGGCCGGGGTCGGGCGGATCGTCCTGGACTCCTTCCAGGAGATGGTGCGCGTCGCGCACATCGCCGAGCGGCTCGGCAAGCGCCAGCGCGTGCAGATCCGGGTCACGGTCGGTGTCGAGGCGCACACGCACGAGTTCATCGCGACCGCCCACGAGGACCAGAAGTTCGGGATCGCGCTGGCGGGCGGGCAGGCCGCCGAGGCCGTACGCCGCGCCCTGAAGCTCGACGGTCTGGAGCTCATCGGCATCCACAGCCACATCGGCTCGCAGATCTTCGACATGGCGGGCTTCGAGGTGTCCGCCCGCCGCGTGGTGCAGCTGCTGACCGAGGTACGCGACGAGCACGGCGTCGAACTGCCCGAGATCGACCTCGGCGGCGGGCTCGGCATCGCCTACACCTCGGACGACGATCCGCGCGAGCCGCACGAGATCGCCAGGGCGCTGAGCGAGATCGTGCGCAAGGAGTGCGCGGCGGCGGGGCTGGGCGTGCCGCGGCTGTCGGTCGAGCCGGGGCGCGCGATCGTGGGGCCGACGGCCTTCACGCTGTACGAGGTCGGCACGGTCAAGGAGCTGGAAGGCCTGCGGACGTACGTGTCCGTGGACGGCGGGATGTCGGACAACATCCGCACCGCCCTGTACGACGCGGAGTACAGCGTGGCCCTGGTGTCGCGCACTTCCGACGCCGAGCCGATGCTGTCGCGGGTGGTCGGCAAGCACTGCGAGAGCGGCGACATCGTCGTACGCGATGCCTTCCTGCCGGCCGACGTGGCGCCGGGGGACCTGCTCGCGGTGCCCGCCACCGGCGCGTACTGCCGGTCCATGGCGAGCAACTACAACCACGCGCTGCGGCCGCCGGTCGTGGCGGTCAAGGACGGCGAGGCCAGGGTGATCGTCCGGCGGGAGACGGAGGAAGATCTCCTGCGGTTGGATGTCGGGTAGGGCCGGATCGCCGGGGCCCGGCCCCGGATGAAATAAATGTCTCGGCATCCGGACGACGGACGGAATCCGCCGTCCGGTGCGTGAGACTGGTGCATGAGCAGGCTGGCTGCTGGTGCACGAGCAAGCCGAAAATCGCTGATCGATGAGAAGCAGAGGTCGAATGATGCGTACGCGTCCGCTGAAGGTGGCGCTCCTGGGCTGTGGTGTCGTCGGCTCAGAGGTGGCACGCATCATGACGACGCACGCGGACGACCTCACGGCCCGCATCGGCGCGCCCGTGGAGCTCGCGGGGATCGCCGTGCGCCGCCCGGACAAGGTGCGCGCCGGCGTTCCGGCCGAGCTGGTCACCACCGACGCGACCGCGCTCGTCAAACGCGGTGACATCGACGTCGTCATCGAGGTCATCGGCGGGATCGAGCCCGCGCGGTCGCTGATCACCACCGCCTTCGAGCACGGCGCGAGCGTGGTGTCCGCCAACAAGGCGCTGGTCGCGGCCGACGGCGCGGCGCTGCACGCGGCGGCCGAGGCCAACGGCGCCGACCTGTACTACGAGGCCGCCGTCGCGGGCGCGATCCCGCTGGTACGGCCGCTGCGCGAGTCGCTGGCCGGCGACAAGGTCAACCGGGTGCTCGGCATCGTCAACGGCACCACCAACTTCATCCTCGACAAGATGGATTCGACGGGGTCGGGGTACAGCGAGGCGCTCGACGAGGCGACCGCCCTGGGGTACGCCGAGGCCGACCCGACCGCCGATGTCGAGGGGTTCGACGCCGCCGCCAAGGCCGCGATCCTGGCCGGTATCGCCTTCCACACGCGGGTGACCATCGACGATGTGCACCGCGAGGGGCTGACGGAGGTCACCGCGGCCGACATCGCCTCCGCCAAGCGGATGGGCTGCACGGTCAAGCTGCTGGCCATCTGCGAGCGGGCCGCCGACGGGGGCTCGGTCACCGCGCGGGTGCACCCCGCGATGATTCCGCTGACGCATCCGCTCGCCTCCGTCCGCGAGGCGTACAACGCGGTCTTCGTCGAGGCCGACGCGGCCGGTCAGCTGATGTTCTACGGCCCGGGTGCGGGCGGTTCGCCGACCGCCTCCGCGGTCCTCGGCGACCTCGTCGCGGTCTGTCGCAACAAGCTCGCCGGCTCCACCGGACCCGGGGAGTCGGCCTACACGGCGCTGCCGGTCAGCCCCATGGGCGAGGTCGTCACGCGGTACCACATCAGTCTCGACGTGGCCGACAAGCCCGGCGTTCTTGCGCAGGTCGCGACGGTCTTCGCCGAACACGGCGTATCGATCGATACGGTCCGTCAGCAGGGCAAGGACGGCGAGGCCTCCCTCGTCGTCGTCACCCACCGGGCGGCCGACGCGGCGCTGTCGTCGACCGTCGGGGCACTGCGCGAGCTGGACACCGTCCGCGGTGTCGCCAGCATCATGCGGGTCGAAGGGGAGTAAAGGAACCCATGTCTGCCAATTCCACCGTGACCAAGACAAGCAGTCAGTGGCGCGGAATCATCGAGGAATACCGTGACCGGCTTCCGGTCAGCGACACGACCGAGGTCGTCACCCTCCGGGAGGGCGGCACGCCCCTCGTACCGGCCCAGGTGCTCTCCGAGCGCACGGGCTGTGAGGTCCACCTCAAGGTCGAGGGTGCCAACCCCACCGGCTCCTTCAAGGACCGGGGCATGACGATGGCCATCACGCGCGCCAAGGAGGAGGGCGCCAAGGCCGTCATCTGCGCCTCCACCGGCAACACCTCCGCCTCGGCCGCCGCCTACGCGGTCCGGGCCGGGATGGTCTGCGCGGTGCTCGTCCCGCAGGGCAAGATCGCGCTCGGCAAGATGGGCCAGGCACTGGTGCACGGCGCGAAGATCCTTCAGATCGACGGGAATTTCGACGACTGCCTCACGCTGGCCCGGGGCCTGTCCGACAACTACCCGGTCGCACTTGTGAACTCCGTGAACCCGGTGCGCATCGAGGGGCAGAAGACCGCCGCCTTCGAAATCGTCGACATGCTCACGGACGCGCCCGACATCCATGTGCTGCCCGTCGGCAACGCCGGCAACATCACGGCGTACTGGAAGGGCTACCAGGAGTATGCGGCCGACGGCATCGCCGGCCACACCCCGCGCATGTGGGGCTTCCAGGCCTCCGGCAGTGCGCCGATCGTGCGCGGTGAGGTCGTCAAGGACCCGCACACCATCGCCACCGCGATCCGCATCGGCAACCCCGCCTCGTGGGCGAACGCCGAGCGTGCCCGGGACGAGTCCGGCGGCTTCATCGACGACGTGACCGACCGTCAAATCCTGGCCGCGTACCGCCTGTTGGCCGCGCAGGAGGGCGTCTTCGTGGAGCCCGCCTCGGCCGCGTCCGTCGCCGGTCTGCTCAAGGCCGCCGAGGAGGGCAAGGTCGACCCCGGCCAGCGCATCGTCTGCACGGTGACCGGCAACGGCCTCAAGGACCCGGACTGGGCGGTGGCCGGAGCGCCGCAGCCGGTCACGGTCCCGATCGACGCGGACGCCGCGGCCGAGCGGCTCGGCCTCGCGTAGCACCTCCCGCCGTACGGCGCTGACCTGCGCATACGGCACCCGGTGACGGGGCGCTCGGCGTCCCGTCACCCCACACATTGCAAATTGTGCAAAGGCTGCAAAGCCCGGCGAAGGCAGTGCCGGGGCGCAGGAAGGCGCGCGACACGCATCGTGCGCCTCCTGTGCGCCCTATGTCGCGACAGAACCTTCCTTCGATAGGCTGGCAGCCAACTCCCCTCCCCACGGCATAACGCAGTGGTGTTCAGGGCAGGTCAGAACAGTCCCCATGAGCCGGCCGGGCATCTCGGTGCCGCGGCGCTCCGGGGCAGTACCGCAGCATCAATCAAGGAGAGTCATCGAGCGATGGCCGGTCCCGCGTTCCGCGCCGCCGCCGTCCGGGTGCGCACCCCCGCTACCAGCGCCAATCTCGGTCCCGGCTTCGACGCCCTGGGTCTTTCCCTGGGCCTGTACGACGACGTCGTGGTGCGGGTGGCCGACTCCGGGCTGCACATCGACATCGCAGGTGAGGGCGCCGACACCCTGCCGCGCGACGAGAGCCACCTGCTCGTACGGTCGATGCGCGCCGCCTTCGAGCTGCTCGGCGGCCAGCCGCGCGGCCTGGAAATCGTCTGCGCCAACCGCATCCCGCACGGCCGCGGCCTGGGTTCCTCCTCGGCCGCCATCTGCGCGGGCATCGTCGCCGCCCGCGCCGTGACCATAGGCGGCGAGCAGAAGCTCGACGACACCGCGCTGCTGGAGCTGGCCACCGAGATCGAGGGCCACCCCGACAACGTCGCCGCCTGCCTGCTGGGCGGCTTCACGCTCGCCTGGATGGACACCGGGACCGCGCGGGCGATCCGGATGGATCCCGCCGATTCCATCGTTCCGGTGGTCTTCGTGCCCGGGAAACCGGTGCTCACCGAGACCGCCCGCGGACTGCTGCCGCGTACCGTCCCGCATGTGGACGCCGCGGCGAACGCCGGCCGCGCCGCACTGCTCGTCGAGGCCCTGACCAGGCGCCCCGAGCTGCTGCTGGCCGCGACCGAGGACCGACTCCACCAGGAGTACCGCGCCCCCGCGATGCCGGAGAGCGTGGCCCTGGTGAACCGACTGCGCGCGGACGGCGTCCCTGCAGTCGTGTCCGGCGCGGGCCCCACGGTGCTCGCGCTGGTCGAGGACGCGGCGGCCGAGAAGGTCGCGGCGCTGGCGGGTGAGGGGTGGGCGGCCAACCGGCTGACCCTCGACGCGGCAGGGGCCTGTGTGCTGCCGCTCGCCGGGTGATCACACGGGTGATCGACGATTGCCGGTCTTGGAGAGGGGGAATGTTTGTTGGATCCGGTAGTGTTAACCTCAAGTGAGTACGAGACGCCGCAGTGGCGCTGTGCTTCGTGTCCCCATTCGGGACCACCTTTCTTCCGGGAGCCTCCCAAACTGCTTGGAGCAGTTGCCTGAGCAGAAGCGAGCATGCTCCGGAATCGGCGTGACGACATGAGTCACTCTGCATCTCATCGCGCCGGAACCAATGAATCGATTTCTCCGCCACTTCCGGCGGGACCACCGCCCCGGCCCAGTCCACGAGACCAAGGACCCAGCCGGACAGCACAACCGGTCGCCGAGCCAGACAGGCCGACGCCCGCTCCAGGGAAGGACCCTTCGTGAGCGACACCACCGATCTGATGGGCGCGCGCACCGGTGGCAGTGCCACCACGCCCGCCACGGACGCTCCCGCCGCGCCTGCCACCACGCGGCGCCGCCGTTCCGGCACCGGCCTTGACGGCATGGTCCTGGCAGAGCTGCAGCAGGTCGCCTCCGGCCTCGGTATCAAGGGCACCGCGCGGATGCGCAAGAGCCAGCTGATCGAGGTCATCAAGGAGAGGCAGGCCGGCGGCTCGGGCGCCGCGGCCAAGGCCGACGCGCCCGCCGACACCGAGACCAAGCCCAAGCGCCGTACGACCTCCAAGGCACGCACCGGCGACGACGCCGCGGAGCCCGCCGCCAAGGCGGACAAGGCCGAGCGGGGCGCCAAGGCCGACAAGGCCGCGGACAAGGCCGGCGCCCAGCAGCAGATCGACATCCCCGGTCAGCCGGTCAGCGACGAGCAGCCGGCCGGCGAGCGCCGCCGGCGCCGGGCGACCGCCGCCGCGGGCAGCCCCGAGACCGCGGGCGACGTCAAGACCGACACCAAGGTCGAGGTGAAGACGGAGCTCAAGGCGGACGCCAAGACCGAGACCGCGGTGTCCCCGCAGGAGACCGGCGAGGGCCGGCCCGGCAAGGGCGACCGCCAGGACCGCGGGCAGAAGGGCGAGCGCGGCGAGCGGCGCCAGCGTGACCGTGGCGAGCGCGGGGACCGCGGGGACCGCGGCGACCGCGGCCGCAAGGGCGACGCCGGCGACGGCGGCCAGGGCGGTCAGGGCGGCCAGCGCCAGCGCGACCGCCGGGACGACGACGACGACTTCGAGGGCGGCCGCCGGGGCCGTCGCGGCCGCTACCGCGACCGCCGTGGCCGCCGTGGTGGCCGCGAGGACTTCGGCAACGAGCCGCAGGTCTCCGAGGACGACGTCCTGATCCCGGTCGCGGGCATCCTGGACATCCTCGACAACTACGCGTTCATCCGGACCTCCGGCTACCTCCCCGGCCCGAACGACGTGTACGTCTCGCTCGCCCAGGTCCGCAAGAACGGCCTGCGCAAGGGCGACCACGTCACCGGCGCGGTCCGCCAGCCCAAGGACGGCGAGCGGCGCGAGAAGTTCAACGCGCTGGTCCGGCTCGACACGGTCAACAGCGTGGCGCCCGAACAGGGCCGCGGACGGCCGGAGTTCGGGAAGCTGACGCCCCTTTACCCGCAGGAGCGACTGCGCCTGGAGGGTGAGTCGGGCGGTCTGACGACCCGGATCATCGACCTGGTCGCGCCGATCGGCAAGGGCCAGCGCGGTCTGATCGTGGCCCCGCCGAAGACCGGCAAGACCATGATCATGCAGGCGGTCGCCAACGCGATCACCCGCAACAACCCCGAGTGCCACCTGATGGTCGTCCTGGTCGACGAGCGTCCCGAAGAGGTCACCGACATGCAGCGGTCGGTCAAGGGCGAGGTCATCTCCTCGACCTTCGACCGCCCGGCCGAGGACCACACCACCGTCGCCGAGCTCGCCATCGAGCGTGCCAAGCGCCTGGTGGAGCTGGGGCACGACGTGGTCGTCCTGCTGGACTCGATCACCCGCCTGGGCCGCGCGTACAACCTCGCGGCGCCCGCCTCCGGCCGCATCCTGTCCGGTGGTGTCGACTCGACCGCGCTCTACCCGCCGAAGCGCTTCTTCGGTGCCGCGCGCAACATCGAGGACGGCGGTTCGCTGACCATCCTGGCCACCGCGCTGGTCGACACCGGCTCGCGGATGGACGAGGTGATCTTCGAGGAGTTCAAGGGCACCGGCAACCTGGAGCTCAAGCTCGACCGCAAGCTCGCCGACAAGCGGATCTTCCCGGCGGTGGACGTGGACGCGTCCGGTACCCGTAAGGAAGAGATCCTCATGGGCAGCGACGAGCTGGCCATCGTCTGGAAGCTGCGCCGGGTGCTGCACGCCCTGGACCAGCAGCAGGCGATCGAGCTGCTGCTGGACAAGATGAAGCAGACCAAGTCCAACGCGGAGTTCCTGCTGCAGATCCAGAAGACGACGCCGACCGCGGGCAACGGCAACGACTGACGCCCCGACGCCGTCACCACAGCCCCCCTCGCCCATACGGGTGAGGGGGGCTGTGTGCTGGGTGCCCCGTACGGCGTGCGCCGCGGCCGGTGATCTGTGAGCCGCGCCGCGTCCGGGGGCCCGCCCGCAGGCCCCGCCTGAGACCTTCGGCACAGATCCGCTTGCGAGGCAACGTTTCAGCCATGGCCGAAAACCGGACGAAAGGCCAGGTGAGGGGGGCGGCCCTCGCGCCCCGTCCGTGAGCGTCCCGGCGATTTTCTAAGAATTCGCTCACCGAACGCTGTGCAACCCTTCCCGTCGACCTCCCGTCTGACAAGGAGCAACAGGCCGTGACAGCACGCAGCACGGCGGCGGCGAGGGGTAGCCGAGCGACCAAGGACTGAGGAGCAGATGGCGGACAGCAACGGGACCGCGACGGCCGAAAGCCGCGCTCGCGGCATACGTGCCACGGGCCGCCGGCGCAAGGCGCCCAGCCGGCGCCGCCGGGTACTGACCATCTCGCTGTGCGCGCTGGTCAGCGCCGTACTGCTCGGTGGCGCCGGACTCGGTTACGTGTACTTCAAGCTCAACGGCAACCTCAAGGGCGTCGACATCAACGCCGCCCTCGGCCACGACCGGCCCAAGAACGTCGACGACGGATCGATGGACATCCTCGTCATGGGTTCCGACTCCCGCGCCGGCAAGAACGGCGACTACGGCAGGGACGAGGGCGGCGCCCGCTCCGACACCGCGATGGTCGTGCACGTCTACAAGGGCCACAAGAAGGCCAGCGTCGTCAGCATCCCCCGCGACACCCTGATCGAGCGGCCCCAGTGCAGCACCAAGGACGGCAAGACCGTCCCCGGTGGGCAGCGGGCGATGTTCAACACCGCGTTCGAGGTCGGCGGGCCGGCCTGCGCGGTCAAGACCGTCGAGTCGATCAGCGGGATCCGGATGGACCACTTCATCGAGGTCGACTTCACCGGCTTCAAGAAGCTCATCGACGCGCTGGGCGGGGTGGAGATCACCACCAGCAAGGCGATCGACGACAACAGCAGCCATCTGCATCTCCAGCCCGGCAAGCACACCCTCGACGGCGAGAAGTCGCTCGGCCTGGTCCGCACCCGGCACGGTGTGCCCGGCGGCGACGGCAGCGACCTGGGCCGCATCCAGCTGCAGCAGACGTTCATCAAGGCCCTGATGAACCAGGTCAAGAGCGTCGGCCTGCTCACCAACCCCGCCAAGCTCTACGACGTCGCCGACACCGCCACCAAGGCCATCACCACCGACACCGACCTCAACTCGGTGGGCGAGCTGACCGGGCTGGCCAAGAGCCTGGGCTCCATCGGGTCCGAGAGCATCGACATGGTGACGCTGCCGGTGACGTACGACACCGCCAACCCCGACCGCGTGGTGCCGCTGACCAAGCAGAGCAAGCAGGTCTGGGACGCGCTGCGGCGGGACCGGGACATCCCCAAGTCCGCGATCAAGGGCTCGGCCGGCGACAAGGGCGGCACGGACAACTACGTGAAGTAGCCGCGGCGGGTCGGTCGCGGGGCCCCAGGGGGTGCCCGACGGGTCCTGGAACCGGCCGGGGAATAGCCGGGCGCGTACCCCGGTTTTGGGAGATACGGCTAGTCCTGGCAGACTGGACCGTCGGCCCCGGTTCACGTGACGTAATCCGCGACACGACCCGGTGCACTCCCGAACCTAGGAGAATCCCTTGAAGCGCGACATCCACCCGGAGTACGTCGAGACCCAGGTCAGCTGCACCTGTGGCGCGTCCTTCACCACCCGTAGCACCGTTGCCGGCGGCAGCATCCGCGCCGACATCTGCTCCGAGTGCCACCCGTTCTACACCGGCAAGCAGAAGATCATGGACACGGGCGGTCGCGTGGCCCGCTTCGAGGCCCGCTTCGGCAAGGCCGCCGCTGCCAAGAAGTAGCGACTCTCAAGGCGCCGGTTTCCGGTCGCCCCTGTCCTGGGGTGACCGGACCGGCGTCTTTGTTTCGTCGTCCCAGCCGTCCGGCCGGGGGTCCGGGGGCGGCGCGGCGAAGCCGCAGCAGCAGTCCCCGGGAGACACAGCCACCAGCCAGCAGAGGAACCCACGATGTTCGAGGCGGTCGAAGAACTGATCGGTGAGCACGCCGATCTCGAGAAGCGGCTGGCCGACCCCGCGGTCCACGCCGACCAGCGCGAGGCCATGCGACTCAACAAGCGCTACGCCGAGCTGACCCCGATCATCGCGACGTACCGCGACTGGAAGCAGACCGGCGAGGACATCGACACCGCGCGCGAACTCGCCGTGGACGACCCGGACTTCGCCGACGAGGTCAAGGAGCTCGACGCCCGGCGCGAGGAGCTGACCGAGAAGCTGCGGCTGCTGCTCGTCCCGCGCGACCCCAGCGACGACAAGGACGTCATCCTCGAGGTCAAGGCCGGCGAGGGCGGCGAGGAGTCCGCGCTGTTCGCCGGCGACCTGCTGCGGATGTACCTGCGTTACGCCGAGCGGGTCGGCTGGAAGACCGAGATCCTGGACGCCAACGAGTCCGACCTCGGCGGCTACAAGGACGTCCAGGTCGCCGTGAAGACCAAGGGCGGCGGCGGTGCCACCGAGCCCGGACAGGGCGTCTGGGCGCGGCTGAAGTACGAGGGCGGGGTGCACCGCGTCCAGCGGGTGCCCGCCACCGAGTCGCAGGGCCGGATCCACACCTCCGCCGCCGGCGTGCTGGTCACGCCCGAGGCTGAGGAGGTCGAGGTCGAGATCATCGCCAACGACCTGCGGATCGACGTCTACCGCTCCTCGGGCCCCGGCGGCCAGTCCGTCAACACCACCGACTCGGCGGTGCGCATCACCCACCTGCCCACCGGCATCGTCGTCTCCTGCCAGAACGAGAAGAGCCAGCTGCAGAACAAGGAGCAGGCGATGCGCATCCTGCGCTCCCGGCTGCTGGCCGCCGCCCAGGAGGAGGCCGAGCGCGAGGCGTCCGACGCCCGGCGCAGCCAGGTCCGCACGGTCGACCGCTCCGAGCGCATCCGCACGTACAACTTCCCGGAAAACCGCATCTCGGACCACCGCGTCGGCTTCAAGGCGTACAACTTGGACCAGGTGCTCGACGGCGAACTCGACCCGGTCATCCAGGCGTGCGTCGACGCCGACTCGGCCGCGAAGCTCGCCGCCGCCCAGTAAGGCGGCACGACCCGTAAGACCCTGCACGAACCGGCTGGAGGACCCCAGTGCAGCAATCCCCCGGGGGGCACAGCGACCCCCAGCGGCCCCGCCGCGGGCCGAGCCCCCGGTCTCTGCTGCTCGCCGAGGTGGCACAGGCCACCCAGCGGCTGGCCGACGCCGGCGTGCCCTCGCCGCGCTTCGACGCCGAGGAGCTCGCCGCGCATGTGCACGGCGTCAAGCGCAGCCAGCTGCACACCGTCCCCGACGCGGACTTCGACGCCCGCTACTGGGAGGCGATCGCCCGCCGCGAGGCACGTGAGCCGCTCCAGCACATCACCGGCCGGGCGTTCTTCCGCTACCTCGAACTCCACGTCGGGCCGGGAGTGTTCGTGCCCCGCCCGGAGACCGAGTCGGTGGTCGGCTGGGCGATAGACGCGGTACGGGCCATGGACGTCGTCGAGCCGCTGATCGTCGACCTGTGCACCGGCTCCGGGGCGATCGCCCTGGCGCTCGCGCAGGAGGTGCCGCGCTCGCGGGTGCACGCCGTGGAGCTGTCCGAAGAGGCCCTGGAGTACGCCCGCAAGAACGTCGAGGGGTCCCGCGTCGTTCTCCATCACGGTGACGCGCTGACCGCGCTTCCCGAACTGGACGGGCAGGTCGACCTGGTCGTCTCCAACCCGCCGTACATCCCGCTGACCGAGTGGGAGTACGTCGCCCCCGAGGCCCGCGACCACGACCCGGAGCTGGCGCTGTTCTCGGGCCAGGACGGCCTGGACACCATCCGTGGCATCGAGCGGACCGCACACCGCCTGCTGCGGCCCGGTGGCCTGGTCGTCATCGAGCACGCCGACACCCAGGGCGGACAAGTGCCGTGGATCTTCACCGAGGAGCGGGGCTGGGCCGATGCGGCCGACCACCCCGACCTCAACAACAGGCCCCGCTTCGCCACCGCACGCCGGGCGACGCCATGACACGTCCCGCCTTGACGCCTGATGCAGCCGATGCATCCGATGTATTCGTTCCGCACGAGGAGGTCCCGTAATGGCACGGCGATACGACTGCAGCGACGCCACGGACCGCGCGACCGGTCTGCGCGAAGCCGCCTCGGCCGTCCGCCGCGGTGAGCTGGTCGTGCTGCCGACCGACACCGTGTACGGGGTCGGCGCGGACGCCTTCAGCGCCGAGGCCGTCGGCGACCTGCTGGAGGCCAAGGGCCGCGGTCGCGGTATGCCCTCCCCGGTCCTCGTCGGGTCCCCCAACACCCTGCACGGGCTGGTCACCGACTTCTCCGAGCAGGCCTGGGAGCTGGTCGACGCCTTCTGGCCCGGCGCGCTCACCCTCGTCGCCAGGCACCAGCCGTCGCTGACCTGGGACCTGGGCGAGACCCACGGCACGGTCGCGGTGCGGATGCCGCTGCACCCCGTCGCGATCGAGCTGCTCACCGAATTCGGCCCGATGGCCGTCTCCAGCGCCAACCTCACCGGCCACCCGTCCCCGCAGGACTGCGACGCCGCACAGGAGATGCTGGGCGACTCGGTCTCCGTCTACCTCGACGGCGGCCCCACGCCCGCCGCCGTACCGTCCTCGATCGTCGACGTCACCGGCGCGGTCCCGGTGCTGCTGCGCGAGGGCGCGATCAGCGCGGACGAGCTGCGCAAGGTGGTACCCGAGCTCGAGGTGGCCAATTGATGGCGCCCCTGGGGCGTGGCATAGCGGGACCAGGCGGCGACACCCACCCTCCGGTACCCCCCTCACCCCCCTTCCGGATCCTCCACGTCAGCACCGGCAACGTCTGCCGCTCGCCGATCACCGAGCGGCTGCACCGCCATGCCCTGGAACTGCGCCTCGGCGGGGCCCACAGCGGTGGCCTGGTCGTCGAGAGCGCCGGCACCTGGGGCCATGAAGGCGCCCCCATGGAGGCGCACGCCGCCACGGTGCTGGCGGACTACGGCGCGGACCCGGCCGGCTTCATCGGCCGGGAGCTGCTCGACGAGCACGTCATCCGCGCCGACCTGGTGCTCACCGCCACCCGCGACCACCGCGCGCAGGTGATCTCGATGGGCCACTCCGCGGGACTGCGCACCTTCACGCTCAAGGAGTTCAACCGGCTGGTGCGGGCGATAGACCCCGCCACCCTGCCCGAGCCCGACCCGGACCTGCCGGACGGCGGGCTGGTCGAGCGGGCCCGCGCGCTGGTCGGCGCCGCCGCCGCGCTGCGCGGCTGGCTGCTGGCGCCCAACCCGGAGTCCGACGAGGTCTACGACCCCTACGGCGCCCCCATCACCTTCTTCCGCTCCATCGGCGACGAGATCAACCAGGCCCTGGACCCGGTCGTCACCGCCCTGACGGGAGTCCCCGCACGGGCGTAGCAGGACCCTGGGCGCGGGGCCGGACCCCCGGTGGCCCCGCCGTGACCGCACACCGCGCCCGATCGCCGTGCCGCGCCTACATTGGGACTACGTCCCCGTACGAGGCCCGGAGCCAGCGATGCCCGCTACCACCGCGTCACCCCGCAGCGAGTCCCCGGCCGGTCGCGCGCCGGCCGCCGAGCCCGCCGCCGGCCCCGGTGCCGGCGGGGCCCAGGCGGCCGAGGAACGGGCCCGGGCCGCGGCCCGTGAGGGAGTCACCCACCCGGCCGGCACGCCGGACTTCGCCGCGCTGCTGAGCCAGGACCCCGAGATCGCCGGCGTACTGCTCGGCGAGAGCGCCCGGCAGAGCGACGGGCTGCAGCTGATCGCCGCGGAGAACTTCACCTCACCGGCCGTCCTCGCCGCCCTCGGCTCCCCGCTGGGCAACAAGTACGCCGAGGGCTATCCGGGCGCCCGACACCACGGCGGCTGCGAGATCGTCGACCTCGCCGAGCGGATCGCGGTGGAGCGCGCCAAGGCCCTTTTCGGCGCCGAACACGCCAACGTCCAGGCACACTCCGGGTCTTCGGCCGTACTGGCCGCCTACGCCGCCCTGCTGCGCCCGGGAGACACCGTCCTGGCCCTGTCCCTGCCGCACGGCGGACACCTCACCCACGGATCGCCCGCGAACTTCTCCGGCCGCTGGTTCGACTTCGCGGGGTACGGCCTCGACGAGGAGACCGGGCTGCTGGACTACGACGTGATCCGCGAGCTGGCCCGCGCCCGCCGCCCCAAGGCGATCGTCTGCGGTTCGATCTCCTACCCCCGGCACATCGACTACGCCGCCTTCCGCGACATCGCCGACGAGACCGGCGCGTATCTGATCGCGGATGTCGCGCACCCGCTCGGGCTGATCGCCGGGGGAGCGGCGCCCAGCCCGGTCCCGTACGCGCACGTGGTGTGCGGCACCACGCACAAGGTGCTGCGCGGGCCGCGCGGCGGGCTGATCCTGTGCGGGGCGAAGCTGGCCGAACGGATCGACCGCGCGGTGTTCCCCTTCACTCAAGGGGGTGCACAGATGAACGCGATCGCCGCCAAAGCCGTCGCCTTCGCGGAGGCCGCCACGCCCGCCTTCGCCGGGTACACCCGCCAGGTCGTCGCCAACGCCCGGGCGCTCGCCGGGGCGCTGGCCGAGCAGAGCCTCGCGATCACCACCGGCGGTACCGACACCCATCTGATCACCGCCGACACCACGCCCCTGGACCTGGACGCCCGCACCGCCCGGGGCCGGCTGGCGGCCGCCGGGATCGTGCTGGACACCTGCGCGCTGCCCTGCGCCGAGACGCCCTCGACACGCCGCACCGGGCTGCGGCTGGGCACCGCCGCGGTGACCACCCAGGGGATGGGCGAGGCCGAGATGCGGCAGGTCGCGCAGCTGATCGTGGCGGCGCTGCGGGAGGACGCCGGGGTCCGCTCCGCGACCGTCGCATTGGTCCGCGGCTTTCCGCCTTATCCCGATCACGGATGATGGCGGGAACCGTCCGCTGACGCGTGACGTCTTCTCCTGTATTCACGGCCAGGGGGCGGACACGCATAGGGTGTGGGGCTGTGATGGCCAGCTATACCAATGGGGCAGCCCGTGCGTGAATACCTGCTGACGCTGTGCGTCACGGCCGCGGTCACCTACCTGCTGACCGGGCCGGTGCGGAAGTTCGCGATCGCGGCCGGTGCGATGCCGGAGATCCGTGCGCGCGATGTGCACCGCGAGCCGACACCGCGGCTCGGCGGCATCGCGATGTTCGGCGGGTTGTGCGCCGGCCTGCTGGTCGCCTCGCACCTGACCAACCTCAAGAGCGTCTTCGAGAACTCCAACGAGCCGCGGGCGCTGCTGTCGGGCGCGGCGCTGATCTGGATCCTCGGCGTGCTGGACGACAAGTGGGGCGTGGACGCGCTGGTCAAGCTCGGCGGCCAGATGATCGCTGCGGGTGTGATGGTGCTGCAGGGCCTGACGATCCTGTGGATCCCGATCCCGGGTGTCGGCACGGTCTCGCTGACCCCGATGCAGGGCACGCTGCTGACCGTCGCGCTGGTCGTGATCACCATCAACGCGGTGAACTTCGTGGACGGCCTGGACGGCCTGGCCTCGGGCATGGTGTGCATCGCCGCCGCGGCGTTCTTCATGTACGCGTACCGGATGTGGTTCGGCTACGGCATCGAGGCGGCCGCGCCCGCAACGCTGTTCTCGGTCGTTCTGATGGGCATGTGCCTGGGCTTCCTGCCGCACAACATGCACCCGGCGCGGATCTTCATGGGCGACTCGGGGTCGATGCTGATCGGCCTGGTCATGGCGGCCGGCGCGGTCTCGGTGACCGGCCAGGTCGACCCGGATCTGCTCAACCTCAAGGCGGGCGGTCTGCGCGAGGCCACCCACGCGATGGTGCCGGTCTACATCCCGCTGCTGCTTCCGCTGACGGTCATCGCGGTGCCGGTCGCCGACCTGATCCTGGCGATCGTGCGCCGTACGTGGAAGGGCCAGTCGCCGTTCGCCGCCGACCGGGGGCATCTGCACCACCGGCTGCTGGAGATCGGGCACTCGCACAGCCGGGCCGTGCTGATCATGTACTTCTGGTCGGCGCTGATCGCGTTCGGCGCGGTCGCGTACTCGGCGAACAACGCCAGCATGTGGATCGTGCTGGGCATCGTGCTGCTGAGCGCGGTGGGCTTGGTGCTGCTTCTGCTGCCGCGCTTCACCCCGCGGGCGCCGCGCTGGGCGGAGCGGATGGTTCCGCCCCGCTACCGCAGGGTCACCCGTACGGCGGCGGCACCGGCGACGGCGGCGGACGGCGGGAGCGCCGACGCGCCGGAGGAGGAGCGCGAACCGGTCCCGGCGGGCATCAACGGGGCCACCGCGATCGGTGACCGATCACGCTTCGTGGATCGCCGGAGGGCGGGGAGTCACCGCTGATCCCGCCGTCCGGTCGCCCGAACGGGCATCGAAAACCGGGGCGGTTGACCCCATACCAGACAAAAAGCCGGCCGTCAGTGCACCAACGCGCACGTTCACGCTCAGGTGTGACAGGGTCCACACGAACCAGGTAAAGACCTCATCAAATAGTTTGTGATACCGTTCACGAAACCCGGCGACAGAGCCGAAGGACCGTAGTGCGACTGTCCTTGGGCCTCAGGTTCCGCCTCAGGCCGGGTCTACGCTCGTCCCTGACGACACACCCCCACCCCTTGCCGGAGCGCCGCTATGCAGTCGAATGACGCCCGACTACTCCTTCACGCCGTTGTGCCCACGCTCGCCATCGGCGTCCTCGCCGTTGTCGTGAGCGCCGTGGTCGCGGGCGCGCAGGGAGCGATCGGCGCCGTCGTCGGCACCGCGCTGGTGATGCTCGTCATGGGAGCGGGCCTGGTTGTCCTGCAGAAGACCGCGAAGAACCTCCCGCAGCTGTTCCAGATGATGGGGCTGCTGCTCTACACGACGCAGATCCTGTTCGTGCTGGTCTTCCTGATCGCCTTCAAGGACACAACCCTCTTCGACACCAAGGCATTTGCGTTCACCCTGCTCGGCACGACCCTCGTGTGGATCGCGGCGCAGACCCGCGGCCATATGAAGGCGAAGATTCTCTACGTGGATCCCGACTCCGCCGACGCGAAGAAGGCGGAGACGGCGGGGTCGCCGACGTGACACGTAGGGCCGAAATAAATGCCCTCATGCGGGCCTGCTATCGTCCGGTGCCAACTGCGGCACAGATGGCGCAGGCGGCTGAGCTCCCGAGTTCCACTCGAGGAAACGGGCAGTTCTCGCGGCCGATGCCTGTGATCCGGCCCGGCCCAGCGCCGGCCGGCCGCCCCCAAATCCGTAAGACCAGTCCAGTGCCGCTCCGTGGCTCAACGCCGCGCCGACACAACGAGGTTGCCGTACCCATGCGCCACGCTGAAGGAGCCCGCGGTGAGTGCTGAAACGATGCTCGCCTTCAACACGGAGTGCCACCTCCTCATTCCGGGGTGTGGCTTCGAGGCCCCGGGTCTTCATTCGTTCGTATTCGAACCCCTCTTCACGATCGGCGGCTTCGAGTTCAACAAGCCGATGCTGCTGGCTCTGCTCAGCACGGTCGTCGTGGTGTGGTTCTTCTGGGCCGCATTCGGCAAGGCCAAGGTCGTGCCCGGAAAGCTCCAGATGATCGGCGAGGCGGGCTACGACTTCGTGCGCCGCGGTCTGGTCTATGACGCGCTGGGCAAGAAGGAGGGCGAGAAGTACGTCCCCCTGATGGTCTCGCTGTTCTTCTTCGTGTGGATCATGAACCTGTGGTCGATCATCCCGGTCATGGCGTTCCCGGTGACCTCGGTCATCGCCTTCCCCATCGGCCTCGCCGCGATCGTCTACATCCTGTGGGTCTACCTGACCTTCAAGAAGCACGGATTCGTCGGCGGCCTGAAGAACATCACGGGCTATGACAAGTCGCTCGGCTGGGTGCTGCCGCTGATCGTCGTCATCGAGTTCCTGTCGAACATGATCATCCGGCCCTTCACCCACGCGGTCCGGCTCTTCGCGAACATGTTCGCGGGCCACCTGCTGATCCTGATGTTCACCATCGCCAGCTGGTACCTGCTGAACGGCATCGGCATCGTCTACGCCGGCGCCTCGTTCGCCATGACCCTCGCGATGACGGCCTTCGAGCTCTTCATCCAGGCTGTCCAGGCGTACGTCTTCGTCCTCCTGGCCTGCAACTACGTCCAGGGCGCGCTCGCCGAGCACCACTGAGCACCCCGCCTCCCAGCCCCAACAGCTGTCCGGTGGCCAACCCCCACCGGTCCGTGAAATGAGAAGGAAGTAACGGCATGTCCGCTGCTCTCGAGACTGTCAACCTCGCCTCCGCGACCGCCTTCACCGGCAGTGCCAGCGCCATCGGCTACGGCCTCGCCGCGATCGGCCCCGGCGTCGGCGTCGGCATCATCTTCGGTAACGGCACCCAGGCCCTGGCTCGTCAGCCCGAGGCCGCCGGCCTGATCCGCACCAACCAGATCATGGGTTTCGCCTTCTGTGAGGCGCTCGCCCTCATCGGCATCGTCATGGGCTTCGTTTTCAAGTAAACGAACCACATCGACACCCATTTAGACGGAAGGCACTGATGTGAAGCCCCTGGTGAACATGGCGGCGGAGGTTCCCGAGAACCCCCTGGTCCCGCCGATTCCGGAGCTGGTCATCGGCCTGATCGCGTTCTTCATCGTCTTCGGCATCCTGGCCAAGAAGCTCCTCCCGACCATCAACAAGGTCCTGGACGAGCGTCGGAAGCTGATCGAAGGCCGGATCGATGACGCCGAGGCGATTCAGGCCGAGGCCCAGCAGGTGCTCGCGGACTACCGGGCCCAGCTGGCCGACGCCCGCCACGAGGCCGCGCGCCTGCGCCAGGAGGCGCAGGAGCAGGGTGCGACTCTCATTGCTGAGATGCGCGCCGAGGGCCAGCGGCAGCGTGAGGAGATCATCGCTGCCGGTCACGCCCAGATCGAGGCGGACCGTAAGGCGGCCGCGCAGGCACTGCGTCAGGACGTTGGCACCCTCGCCACCGAGCTGGCCGGCAAGCTCGTCGGCGAGTCCCTCGAGGACCACGCCCGACAGAGCCGGACCATCGACCGCTTCCTCGACGAGCTCGAGGCCCAGGCGGCGTCGGACACGACGAAGGCTGAGGCCGGCCGATGAACGGAGCGAGCCGCGAGGCACTCGCCTCCGCACGCGAGCAGCTCAACGCGCTGACGGACGACGCTGCCGTCGACGCGGCGAAGCTCGCCGAGGAGCTGGCTGCCGTCACCGCTCTGCTCGACCGCGAGGTGTCGCTGCGTCGGGTCCTGACCGACCCGGCGCAGGCCGGCGAGGCGCGGGCCGAACTGGTCGGACGGCTGCTCGGCGGCCAGGTCGGCGGACCGGCCCTCGACCTGGTCGCCGGCATGGTCCGCTCCCGCTGGTCGCGCTCGCGTGACCTGACGGACGCGCTCGAGGAGCTGGCCTACAGCGCCGACCTCGTCGCGGCCCAGCGGGCCGGCGGGCTCGACGACGTCGAGGACGAGCTGTTCCGGTTCGGCCGGATCGTCGGTTCCAACGGCGAGCTGCGTCGTGCGCTGACCGACCCGAACGCGACGGTCGCGGCCAAGACGGAGCTGCTGCGTTCGCTGCTGGGCGGCCGGGCCAACCCGGTCACCGAGCGGATCGTGGTCCGTCTTGTCGCACAGCCGCGGGGCCGTAGCCTGGAAGCGGGGCTCGACGCCCTCTCCAAGCTGGCGGCGAGCCGTCGGGACCGCATGGTCGCGGTGGTCACCTCCGCGGTGCCCCTCAGCGACGGGCAGCGGGAGCGGCTGAGCGCCTCCCTGTCCTCGCTGTACGGACGGCAGATCCACCTGAACCTCGACGTGGACCCCGAGGTCCTCGGCGGCGTCCAGGTACGGATCGGCGACGAGGTCATCAACGGGACCATCGCGGAGCGCCTCGACGAGGCGGCCCGGCGGATGGCCGGCTGACCTAAGCCACCAACTCAAGAGCTGCACAACCGGCGGCCAGGCGCCGGGCCAGCCGGCCGGACCGAGAGGTCCGGCTGCGGTCCGGAAGAAGCCCCGGGGACCAGCACAAGCATGACGGCGGCCCGAGTTGGGCCGTAGGCGGAAACCCCCTGGGGACATCCCCCAGACCCCCGCAAGTAACTTCGGGCCCAACAAGGAGAGCAGGGAACCCAGATGGCGGAGCTCACGATCCGGCCGGAGGAGATCCGGGACGCGCTGGAGAACTTCGTCCAGGCGTACAAGCCGGACGCGGCCTCGCGCGAGGAGGTCGGCACGGTAAGCGAGGCCGGAGACGGCATCGCGAAGGTCGAGGGCCTTCCCTCGGCGATGGCGAACGAGCTGCTGAAGTTCGAGGACGGCACGCTCGGTCTTGCGCTGAACCTGGAAGAGCGCGAGATCGGTGCCGTGGTCCTCGGCGAGTTCAGCGGTATCGAGGAGGGCCAGCCGGTGCAGCGCACCGGTGAGGTGCTCTCGGTCGCCGTGGGCGAGGGCTACCTCGGCCGCGTCGTCGACCCGCTGGGCAACCCGATCGACGGCCTCGGCGAGATCGAGTCCGAGGACCGCCGCGCCCTGGAGCTGCAGGCCCCGGGCGTCATGGTCCGTAAGTCGGTCCACGAGCCCATGGAGACCGGCTACAAGGCCGTCGACTCGATGGTGCCGATCGGCCGCGGCCAGCGTCAGCTGATCATTGGTGACCGCCAGACCGGCAAGACCGCCCTGGCCGTCGACACGATCATCAACCAGCGCGACAACTGGCGCTCGGGCGACCCGAAGAAGCAGGTCCGCTGCATCTACGTCGCCATCGGCCAGAAAGGCTCCACCATCGCGTCCGTGCGCGGTGCGCTGGAGGAGGCCGGCGCCCTGGAGTACACCACCATCGTCGCCGCCCCGGCGTCCGACCCGGCGGGCTTCAAGTACCTGGCGCCCTACACCGGCTCGGCCATCGGCCAGCACTGGATGTACCAGGGCAAGCACGTCCTGATCATCTTCGACGACCTCTCGAAGCAGGCCGACGCCTACCGCGCCGTGTCCCTGCTGCTGCGCCGTCCGCCGGGCCGTGAGGCCTACCCGGGCGACGTCTTCTACCTGCACTCGCGTTTGCTGGAGCGCTGCGCCAAGCTCTCCGACGAGATGGGCGCCGGCTCGATGACCGGCCTCCCGATCGTCGAGACCAAGGCGAACGACGTGTCGGCGTTCATCCCGACCAACGTCATCTCCATCACCGACGGCCAGTGCTTCCTGGAGTCGGATCTCTTCAACGCCAACCAGCGTCCGGCGCTGAACGTCGGTATCTCCGTCTCCCGTGTCGGTGGTTCCGCCCAGCACAAGGCCATGCGCCAGGTCTCCGGCCGGCTCCGCGTGGACCTCGCCCAGTACCGCGAGCTGGAGGCGTTCGCCGCCTTCGGTTCCGACCTGGACGCGGCCTCCAAGCAGCAGCTGGAGCGCGGTAAGCGCATGACCGAGCTGCTCAAGCAGGCGCAGTACTCCCCGTACGCGACCGAGGACCAGGTCGTCTCCATCTGGGCCGGCACCAACGGCAAGATGGACGACGTGCCGGTCGAGGACATCCGCCGCTTCGAGCGGGAGCTCCTGGACCACCTCCACCGGGAGAAGAAGGACCTGCTGACCAGCATCCGCGAGGGCGCCAAGATGTCCGACGACACCATCGGTGCCATCGCCGAGGCCGTCGACGGCTTCAAGCAGCAGTTCGAGACCTCGGACGGCAAGCTGCTCGGCGAGGACGCCCAGGCCGGCACGAGCAAGTGACGACGGAAGGGACCTGATCCATGGGAGCCAAGCTCCGGGTCTACAAGCGTCGCATCCGCTCCGTCACCGCGACCAAGAAGATCACCAAGGCGATGGAGATGATCGCCGCCTCGCGCGTCGTCAAGGCGCAGCGCCAGGTGGCGGCATCGACGCCGTACGCGAGTGAACTGACCCGCGCGGTGACGGCGGTTGCCACGGGCTCGAACACCCAGCACCCGCTGACGACCGAGGCGGAGAAGCCGTCCCGGGCCGCGCTGCTGCTCATCACGAGCGACCGCGGTCTGGCCGGCGGCTACTCCTCCAACGTCATCAAGGCCGCGGAGCAGCTCACCGAGCGGCTCAAGGCCGAGGGCAAGGAGGTCGACGCGTACATCGTCGGGCGCAAGGGGGTGTCGTACTACAGCTTCCGCGAGCGCAAGGTCGTGGAGTCGTGGACCGGCTTCACCGACAGCCCGTCGTACGCGGACGCCAAGGCGATCGCCGCGCCGCTGATCGAGGCCGTCCAGAAGGACACCGCCGAGGGCGGCGTGGACGAACTCCACATCGTCTACACCGAGTTCATCTCGATGATGACGCAGACGGCGCTTGACGACCGGCTGCTGCCGCTGTCCCTCGACAAGGCGGCCGCGGCTGCGACATCAGGGGCTGACGCCCCGGTGGCGGAGTCGTCCAAGGGCGAGATCCTTCCGCTCTTCGACTTCGAGCCGTCGGCCGAGGACGTCCTCGACGCCCTGCTTCCGCGGTACGTCGAGTCGCGGATCTACAACGCGCTCCTGCAGGCCGCCGCCTCCAAGCACGCCGCCACGCGTCGTGCGATGAAGTCGGCGACCGACAACGCAGAAGAGCTCATCAAGTCGCTCTCGCGGCTTGCCAACGCGGCCCGACAGGCCGAAATCACCCAGGAAATCAGCGAGATCGTCGGTGGCGCCAGTGCTCTGGCCGACGCGACCGCGGGGAGTGACTGACCACTATGACCACCACTGTTGAAACGGCCACGGCAACGGGCCGCGTCGCCCGGGTCATCGGCCCGGTCGTCGACGTGGAGTTCCCCGTCGACGCGATGCCGGAGATCTACAACGCGCTGACCGTCGAGGTCGCCGACCCGGCCGAGGCCGGCGCCAAGAAGGTCCTGACCCTCGAGGTCGCCCAGCACCTGGGCGAGGGCCTGATCCGTGCCATCTCCATGCAGCCCACCGACGGCCTGGTCCGCCAGGCCGCGGTGACCGACACCGGCGCCGGGATCACCGTCCCGGTCGGCGACATCACCAAGGGCAAGGTGTTCAACACCCTCGGTGAGATCCTCAACAAGCCGGAGGCGGCTGCCGAGGTCACCGAGCGCTGGCCCATCCACCGCAAGGCCCCCGGCTTCGACCAGCTCGAGTCCAAGACCGAGATGTTCGAGACCGGCGTCAAGGTCATCGACCTGCTGACCCCGTACGTCAAGGGCGGCAAGATCGGTCTGTTCGGTGGTGCCGGTGTCGGCAAGACCGTTCTGATCCAGGAAATGATCTACCGCGTGGCGAACAACCACGACGGTGTGTCGGTGTTCGCCGGTGTCGGCGAGCGCACCCGTGAGGGCAACGACCTCATCGAGGAAATGACGGACTCCGGCGTCATCGACAAGACCGCGCTGGTCTTCGGTCAGATGGACGAGCCGCCGGGCACCCGTCTGCGCGTCGCCCTGGCCGGTCTGACCATGGCGGAGTACTTCCGCGATGTGCAGAAGCAGGACGTGCTCTTCTTCATCGACAACATCTTCCGCTACACCCAGGCGGGTTCCGAGGTCTCCACGCTGCTCGGCCGTATGCCGTCCGCGGTGGGTTACCAGCCGAACCTGGCGGACGAGATGGGTCTGCTGCAGGAGCGCATCACCTCGACCCGCGGTCACTCGATCACCTCGATGCAGGCGATCTACGTCCCCGCGGACGACCTGACCGACCCGGCGCCGGCCACCACCTTCGCCCACCTGGACGCGACCACCGTTCTGTCGCGCCCGATCTCGGAGAAGGGCATCTACCCGGCGGTGGACCCGCTGGACTCGACGTCCCGGATCCTGGACCCCCGCTACATCTCGCAGGACCACTACAACTGCGCCTCGCGCGTCAAGACGATCCTGCAGAAGTACAAGGACCTCCAGGACATCATCGCGATTCTGGGTATCGACGAGCTCGGCGAGGAGGACAAGCTCACCGTCCACCGCGCCCGTCGTATCGAGCGGTTCCTGTCGCAGAACACCCACGTGGCGAAGCAGTTCACCGGTGTCGACGGCTCGGACGTCTCGCTCGACGAGTCGATCACCGCGTTCAACGCGATCGCGGACGGTGACTACGACCACTTCCCCGAGCAGGCGTTCTTCATGTGCGGTGGCATCGAGGACCTCAAGGCCAATGCCAAGGAGCTGGGCGTCTCCTGACCCCGGCGCGGTCCCGGGGGCGGCCCTGGCCGCCCCCGGCCCGTACGACCACTAGTATTTGACCCAACATCTGCCGAACCAGGCAGGTGGAGACCCGAGGAGCCATCGTGGCTGAGCTGCACGTCGAGTTGGTCGCCGCGGACCGTCAGGTCTGGTCCGGCGAGGCCAGCCTGGTCGTCGCGCGCACCTCGTCGGGCGACATCGGCGTCATGCCCGGACATCAGCCGCTGCTCGGCGTGCTGCAGTCGGGCCCGGTGACGATTCGTACGACCGGCGAGAGCGGGGACGGCACCGTCGTCGCCGCCGTGCACGGCGGCTTCATCTCGTTCGCCGACAACAAGCTGTCTCTGCTCGCAGAGGTGGCCGAGCTGTCGGACGAGATCGATGTCCAGCGCGCGGAGCGGGCCCTGGAGCGAGCGAAGTCGGAGGCCGACGCGGCCGCCGAGCGTCGCGCCGATGTCCGACTGCGTGCGGTGACGGGCGTTCACTGAGCCCCGCCACCGACGAGATCGATCCTCAGCCGCGGGCTGCCCGGAATTCTCCGGAGCGGCTCGCGGCTGAGGCAATGCAGGTGCGTTTCCCTCCCCCACGCTTCGACGGCGCGGGGGCACCCCCAACGAGGCGAGGAGGTCGGTCGAGATGGTCCTCGCTCTGCTTGTGAGCGGCGCGGTCGTGGTGCTGGTGCTGGTGGGGCTGTTCGTCTTCGGACTGAGACGGCGGCTCATCCAGCGGTCCGGAGGCACCTTCGACTGCAGCCTGCGCTGGAACGTGCCGGAGGACGAGCCCAGCGGCAAGGGCTGGATCTACGGCGTGGCGCGCTACAACGGCGACCGGATCGAGTGGTTCCGGGTGTTCTCGTACGCCCCCCGGCCCCGCCGCCTCCTGGAGCGCTCCGCCATCGAGGTCCTGCAGCGCCGCACCCCCCAGGGGGAGGAGGAGCTCGCACTGCTCTCCGACTCCATCGTGCTGGCCTGCGGGCACCGCGGCACCCGTCTGGAGCTGGCGATGAGCGAGGACGCGCTCACCGGCTTCCTGGCGTGGCTGGAGGCGGCGCCGCCCGGCCAGAGGGTGAACGTGGCCTGACAGGCACGCCCGGTACCTGACGGGCGGCGGCCTGTAGGGGTGGGGCGAACAGATCCCGTAGGGGACACGAGGGCCCCCTGCGGGGCCGCAACGTGGGGGACGGGGAGGGTATTCCCCGTGGCCCCCGACGGGACCGGCGGGGGAGCCGGCTGCGGGCCCGGCGACGTACACGGGTACGGCCCCGGCACGTGGCACCCGGCTACGGCCCCGGCACGTGGCACCCGGCTACGGCCCGTCCACCCCTAATTCCTGTGCCAGTACGGCGGCTTGCACCCGGCTGCGCAGATCGAGCTTCGCCAGCAGCCGGCTGACATGCGTCTTCACGGTGGCCTCCGCCATCGCCAGCCGCAAGGCGATATCGGCGTTCGACAGCCCCCGCCCCAGGCACCCCAGCACCTCCCGCTCGCGCGGCGTCAGCGCGTCGAGCACCGCCGGATCCGGCGCCGCACCGTCGCGGGCCGGCCGGGACGCCGTACGGGGGCTGGCGAACTCCGCGATCAGGCGCCGGGTCACCGCCGGCGCGATCAGCCCCTCGCCGGACGCCACCGTGCGCACCGCGGTCAGCAGCGCGGCCGCGTCGCTGTCCTTGAGCAGAAAGCCCGCGGCCCCCGCCCGCAGCGCCCCGAAGACGTATTCGTCCAGGTCGAAGGTGGTCAGCACCAGCACGTCCGCCAGCTGCTCGGCGACCACCTGGCGGGTGGCGGAGACCCCGTCGAGGCGGGGCATCTGGATGTCCATGAGGACGAGGTCGGGGCGCAGCTCGCGGGCGAGCCGTACCGCCTCCTCGCCGTCGTCCGCCTCCCCGACGACCTCGATGTCGGGGGCGGAGCGCAGGATGAGGACCAGCCCGGCCCGTACGGCGGACTGGTCCTCGGCGACGAGAACCCGGATCGGCTGCGCGTCGGCGCCTGTCATCGTTGCTCTTCCTCCTCGGCGGCGGGCAGCGCTGCCCGCACCAGCCAGACTCTGCCGGCCGGCCCGCTCTCCGGGCCGGCCTCGAATGCCCCGCCCAGCAGGGCGATCCGCTCCCGCATCCCGACCAGGCCGGTGCCGGAGCCCGGCGCGCGGGGACCGGGCCGGTCGGCGAACGGACTGCGGACGGTGACGGTGAGCGCCCCACCGCGCTCATGGGCGATCCGCACCCGCACCTCACCGGGCGCGGCGTGCTTGAGCGCGTTGGTCAGGGACTCCTGGACGATGCGGTACACCGCCAGCTCGGCCGGCGCCGTCGGCCGCGGCCCGCCGTCCGGCCCGCGGGCGTCGTCCAGCACGAAGACCAGCCCGCTGCTCGCGCCGTTCGCGCGGGCCTGGGCGAGCAGCGCGTCCAGCCCGTCGAGGGTGGGGGTCGCGGCGGGCTCCTCCCTCTGCCCGGTCGCCTCGGGGTCCCGCAACAGGCCGATCAGACGGCGCATTTCGGCCAGACCCTGCACGCTGTTCTCCCGGATCACCCCGAGTGCCTCGCGGGTCGCCGACGGATCGTCGATGGACTGTGCGGCGGTGGCGTGGATCGCGATGGCGGACAGGTGGTTGGCGACCATGTCGTGCAGCTCCCGGGCCATTTTCGCGCGCTCGCCCGCCACCGCCTGGGCCCGGTCCATCTCGGCCAGCAGCGCGATCTGCTCGGCGCGCAGGCGCGCGGACTGGGCGGCGTCGCGGTGGTCGCGGATGATGACACCGGTCCAGGCCGGGGCGATGGTGATCAGCGCGACGGCGATGACGGCCATCACGACCTGGGGGCTGTGCCACAGGGCGGTCAGCGCGATGGCGGCCAGCACCGTCACCAGGACCGAGTGCAGCGGGATCCGGCGGGCCGCGGTCGGCGGGCCGTAGAGCACCGCCGCGTAGACCACGTCCGTGAACATCAGGACGGTGGCGACCAGTGTGCCGGTGCAGATGTCCAGCGCCAGTGCCGGCACCGCGACGGCCAGCGCGGCCATCGGGGCCGTACGGCGCAGCAGCTCGGCCGCCGACATCGCGGTGAGCGCGACCAGGGTGAGCGCGGGCGGCAGCCCCAGGCGCGGGGGGCCGCCGTGCAGATCCATCGCCCAGAGCAGCAGCCCGCCGAGCAGCCCGCCGCCCGCGATGAGCACATCGAGTCGGTGCGGTCGGCCGACGGCGGCGGGGGATCTGGCGGTCACCCCTCCATCAAACACGGCGCCGGGGCCCGCTGCCTCCACGTCCGGGTCATCCCCGCACGTCGCGCGCTACATCGAAAGATGCAGTCGCGGATCGTCGTGTGCGACGACGATCCGGGCGGCGGCCGCTGGGAGGCTTGAGGCGTTCGACGGAGCGGCGGGAAGGGAGAGTGCCGTGGTCGTCACACTGATCATCGCGTGTGAGGTCGGCTTCTGGGTGCTGCTGGCGGCCGGGTTGGCGCTGCGGTATCTGGCGAAGATGCCGCGTACCGGGGCGGCGGTGCTGCTGATGGAGCCGGTACTGGAGCTGGTGCTGCTGATCGTCACCGCGATCGACCTGAAGAACGGCGCGTCCGCCGACTGGAAACACGGCCTGGCCGCCCTCTACATCGGCTACACCGTCGCCTACGGCCACTACACGATCAAGTGGGTCGACGGGCACTTCCTGCACCGCTTCGCGGGCGGCCCACCGCCGGTCAAACCACCGCGGTACGGCCTGGCCCGCGCCAAGCACGAGGGGCTGCTCTGGCTGCGTACGGTGCTGTGGGTGGCCATCGCGGTCGCGCTGCTGCAGATCGCGATCTGGTACGTCGGTGCCGACGGCGACATCGCGTCGCTGCGCGACTGGCAGGGCACCTCGATGCGGATCCTGATCATCCACGGGGTGATCGCGGTCTCCTACCTCATCTGGCAGAAGAAGGACCCCGGCCGGACCGCCGCCCCGCAGGAAGCGGACCGGCCGCAGTCCAAGTCGCTGCGCTGAGGGGTGCCCGGACGCTCATCGCCGGGCACCCCTCCCGCGCGCTCCTGCGCGCCGGCTCCGTCAGCGCTCGCCGCCCGGGACCCACAGCACGTCCCCGACCTCCTTGTTGGCCGTACGCGCCAGGATGAACAGCAGGTCGGACAGGCGGTTGAGGTAGGTGGCGGTCAGCGGGTTCATGGTGTCGCCGTGCTCGTCCATGGCCGCCCAGGTGGAGCGCTCGGCGCGGCGGACGACCGTGCAGGCCTGGTGCAGCAGGGCCGCGCCGGCCGTACCGCCCGGGAGGATGAAGCTGCGCAGCTTCTCCAGCTCCGCCAGGAAGCGGTCGCAGTCGGCCTCCAGCCGGTCGACGTACCTCTGCTCGACGCGCAGCGGCGGGAACTCGGGCTGCTCCACCACCGGGGTCGACAGATCCGCCCCGACGTCGAAGAGGTCGTTCTGCACCCGCAGCAGCACGGTGGCGACCTCCTCCGGCAGCGAACCGAGCGCCAGGGCCACGCCGATGGCCGCATTGGCCTCGTTGGCGTCCGCGTAGGCCGCGATCCGCGAATCGGTCTTGGCGGTACGGCTCATGTCGCCGAGGGCGGTGGTGCCCTTGTCGCCGGTGCGGGTGTAGATGCGCGTCAGATTCACCATGTGAGCGAGCCTACGCCGCGGCCCTGCGGAAGGCCCGCGTGCACAAGGTCACACACAGCACCGCGAAGCCCAGCGCCACCAGGACGCCGTAGAGCAGGGCCGAGGAGGCGTACGCGCCGACGAACGCGGCCCGTACCGCGTCCACGAGATAGCGGAACGGCATGAAGTGCGAGAGCACATCGAGCCACTTGGGCCCCAGTGTCATCGGCAGCATCAGCCCGGACAGCAGCATCGACGGCATGGTGAGGGCGTTGACGACCGGCCCGAACGCCTGCGGGGCGGCCACGTTCAGCGCCAGCGCGTACGACAGCGAGGCGAGCGCCACGGTCAGCACGGCGACGAAGGCGAAGCCGATGAGGATGCCGGGCAGTGGCGCCCGCAACCCCATGGCCAGCGCGGCCAGGACCAGCAGGACGGCCTGGAAGACGAACAGCGCGGCATCCCGCAGCACCCGCCCCAGCAGCAGCGCCAGCCGGCTCACCGGCGTCACCCGCATCCGCTCCACCACCCCGTACTGCTTCTCGACGATCAGGCCGAAGCCGCAGAACGAGGCGCCGAACAGGGCGAGTTGGAGCAGCAGACCGGGCACCAGCACCTGCCAGGAGCTGCCGGTGGAGGACAGCGGCAGATCGGTCAGCAGGGGGCCGAAGAGGAGCAGGTACAGCAGCGGCATCAGCACGCCGAAGAGCATCTGGAGCTTGGAGCGCAGCGTCTGGCGGGCGTAGCGCCCGAAGATCAGCGCGATGTCGGACAGCAGGGACGGCATGGGTGCTCCTAGACGGCGATCGGGGCGGTGTCCTGGGCGGGGGTGTGCCCGCGCCCGGTGATGGCGAGGAAGGCGTCCTGCAGGGACGCGTCGGGGGATCCGGCGTGGGTGCGCTTGAGGGCGTCCGGTGTGCCCTCGGCGACCACCACGCCCTTGTCGACGATGACCAGTCGGTCGGCGAGCGCATCGGCCTCGTCGAGGTAGTGGGTGGTCAGGAAGACGGTGGTGCCGTGCTCGGCGCGGATGCGGCGGACCAGCTCCCACAGGTCGGCGCGGCTGCCCGGGTCCAGGCCGGTGGTCGGCTCGTCCAGGAACAGCACCTGGGGGCGGTGGGTGAGGCCCATCGCGATGTCCAGCCGGCGCCGCTGGCCGCCCGACAGTGCGGCGGTCCTGCGGTCGAGCAGGTCGCCCAGGCCCAGTTCCGCGGCCAACTCCTCGGTCCGGGCGTGGGCCTCGGCCCTGCCGAGGCGGTAGAGGCGGGCCTGGGTGAACAGCTCCTCGCGCACCGAGACGTTCGGGTCGACGCCGCCGGACTGGGCGACGTACCCCGATGCCCGGCGCACCCCCGCCGGGTCGCCGACCAGATCGCAGCCGGCGACGGTGGCGCTGCCGCCGGTGGGCGCCAGCAGGGTCGTGAGCATCCGCAGGGTGGTGGTCTTGCCGGCGCCGTTGGGGCCGAGGAAGCCGAGGATCTCGCCGCGCTCGGCGGTCAGGTCGATGCCCCGGACGGCTTCGACGGTGCCCTGTTTCGTGGTGAAGGTCCGGGCGAGTTGGGACGTGCTGATGACTGCCATGGCCACAGAAAAACAGAGAGACTTAAAAATTGCAACGTCTCCAAAATTTAAGAGAGCCCATCGATGGGTAGGATCAGGACATGGCAGAGGGACTCAGGGAGCGCAAGAAGCGGCAGACCCGCCAGTACATCTCGGACGTGGCGACGGGCCTGTTCATGGAGCGCGGCTTCGACGCGGTGACCATCGCGGAGATCGCCGAGGCCGCCGAGGTCTCCGTCAACACCGTCTACAACTACTTCCCGGCCAAGGAGGACCTCTTCCTCGACCGGAGCAAGGGCCTGGTCGACCGGCTGTCGCGGTTCGTGCGGGCCCGGGCCGCGGGGGAGTCGGCCGCCGCCGCGGTGCTGCGGGAGCTGCGCGAGGAGGTGGTGAGCGTCTCGCCCAAGGTCGGCCTGATCGAGGGGTATGACCGCTTCATGAAGGTCGTCCACGGCTCGGCGACCCTGCAGGCCCGCCTGTGGCACTTCCAGCGCGAGCAGTACGACGACCTGGAGGTCACGCTCAGGAAGGAGACCGGCGCCCCGGACGGCGATCCGATGCCCGGTCTGATGGCCGGCCAGATCGGCTGGGTGCACCAGACCTTGATGACCGCCATCGTCCAGGAGATGCTCGCCGGCCGTAAGCCCGCCGAGGTCTCCCGCGAGGCCCTCGCCCTGCTGGACGACATCGAGGAGCTGCTGAGCGAGCGGGTTCTCAACTACGCGGTACGGGCGGATGGGTGACCGGGGCCGGTTCCTGCCAGTGTGATGTCCGCGATACGAGACGTGACGCGCATCTCTAACCCACCAAAGGATCGCCAACGACCGCTAACGTCACCCGAAGACCGACAGGCTTTCAAATGCACAGGGTGTGAGGGGACAGCAGTGGCAAAGAAGCTCGCCGTCATCGGCGCCGGACTGATGGGTTCCGGTATCGCGCAGGTGTCCGCCCAGGCCGGCTGGGACGTGGTCCTGCGCGACGTGACGGACGGGGCGCTGGCCCGGGGCAAGGGCGGCATCGAGGCCTCGTACGAGAAGTTCGTCGCCAAGGGGAAGCTGGCGGCGGCCGACGCCGAGCAGGCGCTGGCCCGCATCACCACGACGACCGACCTGGAGGCCACCGCCGACGCCGACATCGTCGTCGAGGCCGTCTTCGAGCGGATCGACGTCAAGCGGGAGATCTTCCAGACGCTGGACAAGCTGGTCAAGGACGAGGCGGTGCTGGCCTCCAACACCTCCGCGATCCCGATCACCAAGATCGCGGCGGCCACCTCCCGCCCCGAGCGGGTCGTGGGCACGCACTTCTTCTCGCCGGTGCCGATGATGCAGCTGTGCGAGCTGGTCCGCGGCTACAAGACCAGTGACGAAACCCTCGCCACGGCGCGGGCGTTCGCCGAGTCGGTCGGCAAGACCTGCGTCGTCGTCAACCGCGACGTGGCCGGCTTCGTGACCACCCGGCTGATCTCCGCGCTGGTCGTCGAGGCCGCCAAGCTCTACGAATCCGGCGTGGCCAGCGCCGAGGACATCGACACCGCCTGCAAGTTGGGCTTCGGTCACGCGATGGGGCCGCTGGCCACCGCCGACCTGACGGGCATCGACATCCTGATGCACGCCACCGACAACATCTACACCGAGTCCCAGGACGAGAAGTTCGCGCCGCCGGAGATCATGCGGCGGATGGTCGATGCGGGCGATATCGGCCGTAAGAGTGGGCAGGGCTTCTACGAGCACTGATGCCGCGTCAGGTCGATGGGCCTGGCGGGGTCACCCCATGGGGTGAAAATCGGTATCGGTTCGCTTACAGGCGGCAACTTCGCCGCATGAGAGGCAGTCAGATCTGTAGACGTCCATGCACGAACCCATGACATAGGGGAGCGCATATGCACATCAGGGGCGACCACGCCGAGCTGGTCGTCGGGGGCCGCCTCGACGTCCGCAGCGCGGCGGACGCCCGTACGGCCCTGCACACCGCCGTCGACTCCGGTCGGGGTGATCTGGTGCTGGACCTGACCGAGCTGGATTCCTGGGACGCCACCGGCCTCGGCGTGATCATGGGCGCGCACCGCCGGGCCGGCCGGGTCAACCGCAGGCTGGTACTGCGCGGAGTGCCCCCTCAGATGCAGCGCCTGCTGGTCGCCACCCGGCTCCACCGCATCCTCGCCATCGAGGGCGGCATCGAAGCGGAATCGCTTCCCCGGGTGTGAGGGACGGGCGCGGCCGCCCCTCGGGCCGCGCCCGGGACCGGGCCGTCCCCGGGAGAGCGAGATCGTACAAAGCGCTGCGAAGCGTGAAGCATCGACCGGCAGAAATGTCGTATACCACGTGATACCGGCCAATCCAGGAAGTTCCGGTCAGTAGCCGCCCCCGGCGGTGCAACGTTCCGTCCTCCAGGTCTAAGGTTCGGTTCCCGCCCGTGTGTCATCACCCGCGGCGGGCACCGGACCGGACGCGACACCGAGAACGATCTGTCGGAGCCGGCGGAGTGGAACGAAGCATCTGGGAGCTTGCAGCATGGACCCGAACACCCACCGGGGACCCGAGGAGTACGGCGAGCAGGACAGCCCTGCCGAGCCGCCGGCCCCCGCGTTCGGCGGCGCGCAGGGCGGCTCCGGCGGGCTCTCCCGCGTCGTCCGGCTCGTCTCGGGCCCCTACCTCGTCACCGTCAACCCCGTCGACGGCAGCGAGATAGAACCCTGCCCGCCGGGGGAGCGGCCCACGGCACCCGGCAAGCTCGACGCGCAGGAGCGCGCCGCCGCCGACCGCGCCGCCGCGCCCCCGCCGCCTCCGGGCCCGCCCGGAGCCACCGGGCACGACGCCCCGCTCGAAGAGCGCACCGAGGACACCGAGCGCCTGGTCCGGCTGCTCTCCCGCGGCCGCTCCGTACGCGTCACCGGACCCTCGGGCTCGGGCCGCACCCGGCTGCTGGACGCCGTCGCCACCGCCTGCGCCGGCCTCGCGCCCGACGGCGTGGTCCGGCTCTCCGGCTACCACCGCAACGCCACCGACCTGCTCTACGCGCTGTTCGCCGCCGTGCACCGCGCGCCCGCGCACCGCCCGGACCGGCCCGAGATGCTGCGGATGGTCGCCGAGATCGGCGCGATCGTCGTCCTGGACGACCTGGAGTTCGGCGGGAGCGCGCTCGACGAGCTGCTCGACGCCACCCCCGAGTGCGCCTTCCTGATCGCCGCCACCCCCGACGTCGCGGCCCCCAGCGCCGGCTCGCACCTGGAAGAGGTCTTCCTCGGCGGCATCGGCCGCGCCGGCTGCGTACGCCTGCTGGAGCGCGCGCTGGACCGCCCGCTCAACGAGGACGAGACGGCCTGGGCCGCCGACCTCTGGTTCGAGTCCGAGGGGCTGCCGCTGCGGTTCGTGCAGGCCGCCGCCCTGCTGCGGCAGCGCGACCGGATGCGGAGCCGCCCCGGCGCCCTCGACGACGGCTACGGCCTGTTCCCCGAGGCGGGTCGGGAAGTGGACGAGGACACCGGCTCCGGCGAGCGCCCCGAGGTGCCGCTGCCGTCGCTCGGCGAGGCCGCCGCCCCCGCCCCGCTGCTCGCCTCCCGGCTGAGCGCCGCCGCCCAGGAGACGCTGCGCTTCGCCATCGCGCTCGGCGGTGAGCTGCCGCACCAGGCGCATCTGCCGGCCCTCACCCAGGACACCCACGCCGACGCCGCCCTCGGCGAGCTGCTGGCCTGTGGCCTGATCACCCCCGTGGGCGGCCACTACCGGCTCGCCGCGACCGTCCAGGACCAGCTGACCGCGGCCGGCTACGCCGAGGGCGCCGCCGCCCGCGCCCACACCGTCGCCCAGCACTACGCCTGGTGGGCCGGGCACCCCTCGGTCACCCCCGAACGGGCCGCCGCCGAGGCCGATGTGGCGCTGGCCGCGATGGGCGTGCTGACCGGGAGCCGGGAGAGCGGGCACGCCAGCGCCGCCGTGCTGCTGGCCCGCACGGCCGCCCCGGCGTTCGCCGCGGCGCTGCACTGGAGCGCCTGGGAGCGCGCCCTGCGGCACGGCCAGGAGGCCGCGCGGCTGGCCGGCGAGGTCGCCGAAGAGGCCTACTTCCACCACGAGCTGGGCGTGCTGGCGCTGTGCAGCGGCAGCGTCGACCGGGCGCGCGCCGAGCTGGAGGCGGCCATCGGGCTGCGCGGGGTGCTCTCCGACCGCAACGGCGCGGTGGCCGGGCGGCGGGCGCTGGCGCTGGTCACCGACCGTGCGCGGGCCGCCTCGGCGGCGACCGCGGTCGTCCCGCAGGTCACCGCGGCCGCCGCAGGCGACCCGCAGCCGGCCGCGCCGAAGGAAGCGGCCGCCGCACCGTCCGACGCCGTCTCGACCGCCAAGCTGCGCCGGCCCGCCACGGGGGCGGCCGCGTCCCCGCTCGCCGCACGGAGCGGCGCGCAGACCGCCGCCACCGCGGCCGTCCCGGCCACCGCCGTCAGCGGCACCGGCACGGGCACGGGCACCGGCAAGGGCGCCAAGCTCTTCGGTGGGGCCCGTCGCAACCTCGTGGCCGCGGGCGCCGGTGCGCTGCTGGTGGCCGTCCTCGGCACCGTCGTCACCCTCGGTGCGACCTCCGGCGGCGACGACGCCCCCGACGACAAGGTCAGCACGGAGCAGACCACGGACGACAGCACCCCGGACCTGCCGGCGGAGGAGCCCGCGGACGGCTCCGACCGGCCCTCCACCAGCCCGGGCACCTCCCGGCCCGGCGGCGCCTCCCGCTCCGGCAGCCCGTCCCCCTCGACCAGCGGCTCGGCCACCAGCGGCGCGCCGACCGACTCCGGCACCGAGACGGCCGACCCCACCACCGGCCCGACCGAGCCGACCGTGCGGCCCACCCGGCCCACCAGCCGGCCGACCCGGCCCACCGATCCGCCGACCAGCGAGCCGACCGACCCGACGCCGACCGAGCCCACCGGCGAGCCGACGGAGCCCACCCCGACCGACCCGACGTCCGAGCCCCCGTCGGAGAGCTCGGCCGCGTCCTCGGTCGCCAGCCCCGCGGAGGGCGGCTCGTCCGCCGGGAGCAGCTCGCCCGGCGGTGCGGACGGCCCCACAGGCACCGAGAGCGCGCCGACCGCCTGACGGCCCCTACGGACAGCGCGACGGCCCGGTACACATGTACTG